>DHLZ01000281.1:0-3626 GCA_002405515.1 Planctomycetaceae bacterium UBA4655 | reverse complement strand
CGCTCGGAGCTGCCTGCGCTCCGCCATCCTGGCTTCGCTGGTCAGCTACGCCGTCTCGGGCACACGGGCGACCCCTCGCGGTCAACTCGTACGCGGGGCACGGGCAGCCCCCCACGGTTCTCTCTTGGTGATGTGACGAGGCACTCGATCATCTCGTTGATGGCTTCTTCATGAATCTTCTCCTCGAATTTCTCTGCCGCTTCGCGTGGGGGCTCGCCTTCGGGCTCGCGGTCACGCCGTCGGCGCTCGTGCCGGCGGGATTCTTTCGGGTGAACCTGCTCGTCGTGATGGGGCTCTGCACGTTCGCGGCGCTCGTGGCGGGATCGACCGATGCAACTGGTGCCTGGATCGCCGCGGCGGCTGCGGCGATCCTCGCGTGGATGGGCAGCGTCGCCTGGCTCGGCGAGAAGCGGCGGGCCGGCATGATGCTCGTCTGGTTGTGTGGCGGGATCACGGCCGGACTCACGGCGTGGCTCGCCGCAGGGCACGATTCGCCGCCGCTGGCCGGCGCCACCGGCGCGATCGTGTCGGGGCTCGTGACGGGGCTGACGGTCCACGCGATGCTGCTCGGCCACTGGTACCTCAACGCGCCGGGCATGCGGGTGGATGTGCTCCGCCGTGTTACCTGGATCGCCGTCGCTGCGGTGGCCACGCAGATCCTGATCGCGGCGGCTGGTTCGCCGCAGCTTCTGCCGCTCGCGGGGGATCCCGCGAGCATGGCCATGATCGGCCTGCGGTGGCTCGCCGGGCTCGTGGGGCTGCCGATCCTGCTCCTCATGAGCCAGAAAACGCTCGAAATCCCCAACACCCAGAGCGCCACGGGTATCCTGTACGTGGCGTGCCTCGCCGCCATCACGGGCGAGCTCGCCGCCCAGCTCCTCCAAACCCGGACGCACTGGCCAGTCTGACCGGCGCCGATCGCGATGAAGATCACCTACGCCTGCCCCCGTTGCGGAGCCACGAACGCGGCCGAAGCGATCGAGTCGCGGTCGTCGCTCGGGTGCGCCGCATGCGGCGGAGCGGTGGCGATCCCGGCGGGCTTTCTTGACGCCGGCCGAATCTGCCGCTGTGCCGTCTGCCCCAGCCGCGACCTGTTCGTGCGGAAGGATTTTCCGCAGCGGCTCGGGATCGCGATCGTCGTGGCCGGTTTCGCCGCCAGCTGTGTGGCCTGGGGCATGCGGGAGCTCGTCTGGACGTTCGCGATCCTCTTCGCCACCGCCGCGCTCGACGTCGCACTTTACCTCTTCATGCCGGAGTGCCTCACCTGCTACCGCTGCGCCGCCCGCTACCGTGGCGCGGGCGTGACGGAGCGGCACGGCCCGTTCGATCTTGAAACACACGAGCGTCACCGCCAGGCGAACGCGCGTCTCCGCGACGCGGCGCCGGCGGGCACCGCCGTCACGAACCGATGAGCCTGTCCGACCTCGATCTTGGCCGACTCGGGGAGGACCTTCGCGGCATCGTCGCCGGCGAGGTGCTCTGCGATCCGCCTTCCCGCGCGATCTACGCCACCGATGCGAGCCTGCTCGAACTGACGCCGTCGGCGGTCGTGCGGCCGCGGTCCACGGCCGACGTGGCCGCGACGGTCCGCTGGGCGGTCGAGCATGGATGCCCGGTGCACGCCCGCGGTGCGGGCACGAGCCTCTGCGGCGGGCCGCTCGGCCCCGGAATCGTGCTCGATTTCTCCCGGTTCATGCGGCGGGTGGTGCTCGTCGGCCCCGACCGTGTGCGGGCGCAGGCCGGGGTCATCTGCGGGCAGCTCGCGCATCTGCTCGCCCGGTCGGGCCGCGCGATCGGCCCCGATCCGGCTGATCCGGCGGCCTCGACGCTTGGCGGCATGATCGGGCGGGACTCCTCCGGCAGCCGGTTTCCGAGGCATGGGGCGATGCGCGACTGGGTGCAGTCTGTCGAGGTGGTGCTCGCGGACGGCTCGGTCCACGAGATCGGTCCGCCGGTGGCGTCGGCGGACGGTGTCGGTGGACGGCTCGCCGAATTGAGGCAGGGGATCGGGCGGCAGCTCGAAGCCTCGGCGGAGGTCGTGAGGGCTTCGCAACCATCGGCGAGGCCGCTCCACGGCGGCTACCGACTACACGACCTCGGCGATCCTTCCGCCCCCGACCTCGTGAGGCTGATCTGCGGATCGGAAGGAACGCTCGGAATCGTGACCGAGGCCACCGTTCGCACCGAGCCCGTCGATACGACGAGCGGGGTGGCTCTCTTCCTCTTCGATTCGCTTGAGAAGGCCGCCGTTGCGGCGACACTCCTTGCCGAGTACGGCCCGGCCGCCTGCGACCTTTTCGACAAGCGGCATCTCACGCTGGCCCGGAGCACGAGCGTCGCCTTCGACCTGATCATCCCGCGGGCCGCCGATGCCTGCCTGCTCCTGGAGTTCTCCGGCGTCGATGCGGACGAGCGGCTCGACGCCGCAATTGCGAGGATCCATTCGACCGAGCGGCTCTCGGACGAGGTTCGCCGCGCCGAGGACGCCGACGACGCGGCGATGTTCTGGTCGCTCGCGCGGAACGTCGTGGCGACGATGCATCGGTCTCGAAGCGGGCCTCCGGCCGTGCCATTCGTCGAGGACGTCTCGATCCCCCCGTCGCAGCTGCCGGAGTTTCTGCCGCGGTTGCAGGCGGCGATCAAGCTCGGCGGCGTGACGGCGATGCTCTACTCGCACGCCCTCCAGGGGGAGCTCCACGTGCGGCCCTTCATCGACCCGTCCGACCCCGCCGACCGGGAGCGTCTCGCCCGCTTCGCCGACGCCCTCTACGAGCAGGCCATGCTCTCTGGTGGCAGCTTCGGTGCCGAGCAGGGGCTGGGGCTCGCGCGGACCGGCTCGTTCGCCCGGAGCTTTCCGTCGCTGAGCGGCGTGTTCCGCGAGGTGAAGCGACTGTTCGATCCCGCCGGGATCCTGAATCCCGGCAAGGTCGTCGAACTCCAGTCGGAGCCGCCGACACCGCTCGGGGCGATCTCCCGGGGAATGCCGGCGCTCGAGGTGCTCGATCTCCAACTCCTGCACGGCGACCGCACGGTGGTCGCGGAGACGTTCGCCTGCAACGGCTGCGGATCCTGTCGCACGCAGTCGCCCGGAATGCGGATGTGTCCGGTCTACCGCGCGGCAGCCTCGGAGGAGGCATCACCGCGGGCAAAGGCCGGGCTGCTTGCCGCCGTGCTCTCCGGCAGGCTCGACCGGAAGCAGCTCGAAGGGGACGACGCCCGGCGGATCGCCGACCTCTGCTTCAACTGCCACCAGTGCCGCGTTGATTGCGCCGCGGGCGTCGATATTCCGGCGCTCGTCATGGAGATCAAGGGGCGGCACGCCGCGGCCAACGGCCTCGGCTTCAGGAGATGGGCCCGGTCACGCGTGGACCTTCTTTCGGCGATCGGCGGCCGGTTTCCCGCGATCGCGAATCGCTCCATTGCGAGCCCCCAGGCCCGTTGGGTGATCGAGAAACTGCTCGGGATCGCGCAGGGGCGGAAGCTGCCGCGGTTTGCCGGCAACGAGTTCCTGCGTTGGGCGGCCCGGCGGGGCCTGACGCGACCGAGCCGTCATGGCGGCCCGCGAGTGCTCTACTTCCTCGACACCTACGCGAGGTGGCACGACCCGGTTATGGGCCAGGCGTTCG
>DHLZ01000136.1:514-21235 GCA_002405515.1 Planctomycetaceae bacterium UBA4655 | reverse complement strand
CCACGGAAGCCCGAGGCGTGAGTTTCCCTGCAGTCGATCAGGTACCCCGTACGGTAGCCCGAGCCGCAAGCCGAGAGGAGAGTTGGGGTGGAAGGAATGAGGCGGTTGGGGTTCAAAAATCGGGGCGGTGGTGAGCGGTCTTCGACGGACGTGACATCCTCTCGCCGCACGATCGTCAACTCCCCTCTCGGCTTGCGCCTCGGGCTTCCGTGGAGGGGTTTCCCTACGCGGGCGCTTTGAGAATGCGCGGCGGCGAATCAGAACGAGTTGGCGAGGCCCGCTTGGAACGTGGAGGCGGGGCCGCTCTTGTCGGTTCCGAAGCCCCAGTTGCCGAAGATCGAGAGACGGTCGCTCGGGAACCAGACGAAGCCCGTGCCCACGACCGTCTGGGCGACGACCCGCGGCAGGGCCGACTGGTTCTGGAACCCGTGCACGAACACCTGGAAGTCGTCGGTGAGCTCCTTCGAGATCGCCCACTGGATGATGTCCACCGGCTGGTAGCCCCCCTGCGTCGAGTCGTCGGAGATGCCGACGTTGTACTCCGCCACGAGGCCCCAGAAGAGCGTGTTGCGAAAGAGCATCATGATGCCGGGAATCGTTCCCGAGTCGAACGCGGGGGATCCCCAGGGCGACTGCACGAAGGCCTCGAAGCCGACGGCCGGGATGAACCACTCCCGGTTCTCTTCCCAGAGGTGCATCTTCGTGTCGAACACGAGCGGCGCGAAGCCGGTCGTCTCATCCATGCCGAGCCCCGCCGCCTGCCAGGTGAAGCCGCTGGAGTAGAGGCGAAACTCGAACCGGTCGGTGAGCCCCATCCGCAGCAGGAACTCGGCGCTGTAGGTCTGCGGCTGGATGGTCGAAATGGGGCCGGTGAAAAAGACGGGCGACAGCTCGAGGTAGATGCCACCCCGCGGCAGCGTGTTGGGGCCGTTCGGGTAGTTGGCCGTGTCGGGGCCGGGGTCGCGGATCGTGAGCGGCTGCCGCGATCGCTCTGGGTCGATCCCCTCGGGAAAGGCCTCGGCCAGGAATCGCGTCCACACGCTCGACGACGACAGCGCGGGATCGTCCGGCACTTCGGCCGTGGCGATCGATGCCGCAACGGCCCAGGTGGCAATCGAAGATCCGATGATCAGCAGATGTCGTTCGAGCATGTGGAAACGGCCTGACGGCGGCCCCGACTGCCGGATGAGGGAGGAACCGTCCCACGGCCGGCGATACCCGGCAAGGGGATTTTTGTATCAACTTGACACGTCGCAATGGCGGAATAAAATGACGGCATGTCACCCGAAAAAAAGCCGTCGCAAGGCCTGACGCTGCATGAGCTTGCCGCCGAAATCGGCGTCGAGCCGCGGACGATCCGCAGCTACGTCGAAAAGGGGGTGATCCCAGGTCCGGATACCCTCGGCCGGGGGGCACGGTACTCCCGCGACACGCTCGACCGGCTCAAGGTCCTGCAGCTGCTTCGTGACGCCAACCGCGACCTCACGCTCGACCAGATCCGCGTCGTGCTGCAGGGCATCGCCCCCGCCCAGCTCAAGGGCATCGCCGAGGGCACGCTGCGGATCGGGGCCGTGCTCGACACCGACGCGATTCGCGGGGCCAGGCCGTCGAAGACCTCCGCGCTCGATTACATCAGGGCCTTCAAGGCGGGCCGGTCGGGGTCGCTCTCGAGCCCGCCGCCGCCCGCAAGCGTTCCGCCCACCCCGTCGGAGAGTTGGCTGGCAAGCGACCAACTGGATGACGAGACCCTGACCGCCTTCGAGGAGGCGGCGCGGGTGCTCTCGTCGCTCGTGGGCCTGCCGACGTCGGCGCGGGCGACCCGCGGCGAGACCTGGTATCGGATCCCACTCACGCCCGACATCGAGCTCTCCGTCCGCGGAGAGTTCGGCACCGAACAACTTGCCCAGCTGCACCGGATCGGCGACGCCCTGCGAACCCTGCTCACGAAAGGAGCCCCCAAATGACCGACACCACTGCCCACGATTCGACGCTCGGGCTCACCGCCGAAATCGACCGCCCGCTCATCAACGGCTCCGGAAAATCGGTGCGGCATCTCGTGGTGACCGTCCGGGCGCCGCACCGCAAGGTCGAACCAGGCCGTCAGCGCGAGCCGCTCAACCTCGGTCTCGTGATCGATGCGTCGGGCTCGATGGCGGGGGCGCCGCTGGCCGCAGCCAAGGCCGCGACGGTGGATGTCGTGCATGCCCTCGAACAACGCGACCATGTGTCGCTCGTCTCCTTCGCCGACGACGTCGTGCACCACGCCACGGCAGTCGCGGTTTCCCCGGCAGGAAAAAAGAGCCTCGACAAGGCGTTGCGGTCGCTCGTAACCCGCGGCTCGACCGACCTCTGCTCCGGCTGGCTCTCAGGCTGCGAGGCCGTGGCGGGGCGGCAGGCCGTGTGCGACGGGATCGAGCGGAACCACGTCGTGCTCCTCTCCGACGGCCACGCCAACCAAGGGGAGACCGATCCGGTGGAAATCGCCAGGCACGCCGGCGAACTGCGGAAGCGGGGGATCATCACCTCCACCGTCGGCATCGGGTGTGACTACTCGCCGACGCAGCTGCAGGCGATCGCGGAGGCGGGCGGCGGACGGATGCACGATGCCGAGCTGCCCGACGAGATCTCACGGATCGTGATGGCCGAGTTGACCGACACGCTCGCCACGACGGTGGAAAGCCTCGAGGTCAGCCTCCGCCTGCCCGCGAACACGAAGGCCGAGCTCTACGGCACCGCCCCGGTCACGCAGACGGCCGACGGCTGCGAGGTGCTCGTCGGCTCGCTCATCGGCGGCGCGATGAGGCGGCTCGCGATCAAGCTCACGCTGCCGGCGGGCGAGGATGAAAGCACGCTCGAAATCGGCGTGGCGGCCCGGTGGAAGTCGCCCGGCGAGACCGAGGCGTGCAGCTTCGAGGCGACGCCCGTGAAGCTGCGGTTCGCTTCGGGCGACGCGTGCAGTCGCCAGCCCCGCGACGGCGAACTCGCCCGGTACGTGGCCGAGCAGTGGCAGGCTTACATCTTCCACCACGCGATGGTGCTCAACCAGGACGGCCAGGAGAAGAAGGCGGCTGCGTTCGTCGAGCGGGAGGTGAAGTACCTCCGCCGCTACTGCGAGGGTCTCGAAGGGATGGAGCAGGCCCTGGAGACGATGCACTCCTACGGGGAGACCGTCGCCTGTTGCTTCTCCCCCGCGAGTTCGAAGGAAGTCATGCTGCGGGCCTACAAGATGGGCAGGCACGAGGCAGACCACCGCGGACGGGCCGACGTCGATTTCGCGGCGCTCGTGCAGCTCGAGAAGGACCAGCGTGCGGCCGCGAAACACGGAAACCGGTAGGAACGACGGCGTTGCTCGACCGGGGATCGCGTCGCTATTTCCTGCGGCGTCGCTTTTTTCGCTTCGCGTCGAGCTCGTCGATCGCGGCCTGCGCGACGCGGTTCATGGCGTCCTCGGCCTGCCGGCGGGAGGCCACGCCCATCTCGACGAGGAGCGTGAGCCATCCCGCCTCGTAGTCGTGCAGTCGGTTCTTCGCGGGACCTTTCATGAGAGCCTCCTGTCGGTGTGCTCTGCCGCGTGATCCACGTTGTGATTATGCGGCCGCCAGGGACAACCTTGGTCCCTCGGCAGTTCGGCGGCCGTTGCGAGGGGGGTATCATGCCCGCATGCCCCGCAGCCGCAACCTCTTCGATCCCGCGAGCACGAAGCCCTACAGGATTTCCCGGAGCGGGCTCGAACTGTTCCACGATTGCCCGCGGTGCTTCTACTACGACAAGCGGCTCGGTCACTCGCGGCCGGCGGGCTTTCCGTTCAACCTCAACTCCGCCGTCGATGCGCTGCTCAAGCGGGAGTTCGACGCCTTCCGTCGCCGGCGGAAGCCGCATCCCTTGATGCAGAAGGCCGGGATCGAGGCCGTGCCGTTCGTCCATCCCGATCTCGAGAAGTGGCGGACCAACTTCACCGGCGTGCAGACGGTGCACGAGCCGACCAACATGCTCGTGACCGGCGCGGTCGACGACCTCTGGCAGAACGCCGACGGCGAGCTGATCGTCGTCGACTACAAGGCGACCGCGAAGGCCGCCGAGATCACGGAGCTCAACGAGGACTGGCACTCCGGCTACAAGCGGCAGATCGAGATCTACCAGTGGCTGCTGCGGCAGAACGGTTTCGACGTGTCGTCCACGGCCTACTGGGTCTACGCCAACGGCGACGCGGCCGCCGAGCGGTTTGCGCAGACGCTGCGTTTTCGGATGACCGTCATTCCCTACGAGGGGTCGGACGCCTGGGTCGAAGACCACATCGTCGCGGCGAAGAAATGCCTCATGCGGAAGTCGCCGCCTCCTGCCGCCGACGGATGCGAGTACTGCGAGTTCGCCGACGGCCGAAAATGAAAATAGGGAGGGAGCTTCCGAAGGGCTTCCGCGTTGGGTTCATATCCGCCTTCAGTGAAACTTGCGCCTCGGGCTTCCGTTGCGTATCCGACCAGGTGCCACACATGAGCGATCACGACCGCTACGAACGTTTTCGGCAACACGTCCTCGAGATCGTCGAGAATCAGCTTCGAGACGGCACGCCTCCAGAGACGACTGCGACCTATCGGCGGCTCGTGGCTGACGGCCATTCAGCGATGGAAGCGAAACGGCTCATCGGAGTTGTCATCGCCGTTGAGATGAACGACATGATGCAGAGCAGGGAGCGATTCAATCTTGAACGGTTCATACGGCATTTGAACAACCTCCCGGCGGTGCCCGTGTAGTTGCGCGCGGTTTGCCGAGAAACGACCTGGCTCGTGGGTTCGACGTCAACGCCCCTCTCGGCTTGCGCCTCGGGCTTCCGGGAATGTGGACACAACGCCTGCAGGGAAACTTGCGCCTCGGGCTTCCGGTTTTTTCCAGCGAACGCCTGCAGGGAAACTTGCGCCTCGGGCTTCCGGAGAACTATTCCGAGCTCACGAGCTTTCCGTCGCCCAGGCGCGGGCGTAGAGCCGCAGCTGCGGGCGGTAGTGGTCTTCGAGCCGGGCGGCGTCGGCGTCCGTGACGGAGGTCGTCTTCCAATCGACGATCACCCAGCCGGACATGTCGGCCGTCGGCGGGGAGTAGAGATCGCGGAAGACTGCGTCGATCTGCCCGCGGACGAGTACGGGCACGGTGGCGGGGTCGGCATCTGCCGCACCCGGCCCGCGATCCACTTCCACGCCCGGCGGGATCTCGGCCGCCGTGACCGCGATGCTGAAGGGCACCTCGACATGCCGCTCGTTGCTCGCCTGAATCCGCCGCCAGACGTCGCTTCGCAGGATGTCCCGCACGAGTGAGACCGCGCGGCCGACGAGCGACCCTTGGCCCGCCTCGCCGTCCGCCAGATCGCTGTCCACGAGATCACTCTCCGCGATCGCGCTCTCCGCCGCCGCCTCGAGATCGAAGGCATCCGGCGCCATCGCCGCGAGCTCGAGGAGACGGTGGATCACCGTTCCCCAGTCCTGCCCGAGGCCCTGGCCGGTGTGGCGGATTCTTTCAGCGGGCTCGGTGAGGAAGTCGCGGGGCGTGACCGTGCCGAACGTCGCTTGGCGGATCGCGGCCGCCCGCTCCGCGGCCGCTTCCCGCGCCGAGGCGATTTCGGCAGCCTCGGCGAGCGGACGGGCCGCGGCCGCGGCCCGGGCCGCCTCCACGTCGGCGGCGGGCTCGAGATCGGGCAGGTTGGCGACGCTTTGAATCTCCGGGGAGAGTTCGTGCCAGCCGCCGACGATCTCCCCGTCGGTATTGTCGAAGATCGACACCACGAGGCAGGTGCCCGGTCGCGTGCCCGCGACGTAGTTGAGCCGCAGATACTCCGCTTCGAGGTAGCGTCGTTCCATCGCCTCCACGTCGCGCCAGCCCAGCGGCGCGGCGAGCGTCGTGCCATCCTTGCCGAAGAGCCCGGGTCGCGACACCTTGAGATAGCCCCGCGGCTCGCCCCCGGTCCTCGACACGTGCCAGGATGGGCTGCGATCCCGCTTCGGGCCGTCCTCGTCGCAGAGGAACACGACCGGCGCCTCGAGCCCCTTCACCTTGTGGAGGTTCATCACCCGCACGGCCCCACCCATCGTGGCGTCGATCGACGCCGTGTCGAAATCCTGCTTCGGAAACTCGTCGGCGACGAGATCCTCGAGCCGCTCGATCACGTCGGGCACCGACGTCAGCAGGCTCCGTTCCGCCCGCACCCGCTCGACGAACGTGGCGATTGCGCCCGCGGCGGCCCGGCCCCGGCGACCGGCCCGACCGCCAGCCTCCGACGCCACGAGCAGAAGCCCCGCGTCGTCGGCGATCTTCTCGATCGCAGCCGCCAGCGGCAGCGAGCCGGCGAGCCGGCGCCACCGCCGAAACGCCTCGGCGGCGGTGGTCGCGCGGGCGGCGACGTCGCGATCAATGACATTCCGATCAACGACATCTCGATCACCACTCCGGTCCGCCGGCAGCTTCATCCGGCCGTCGATCGTCCCGCCCGCACGATGGAACGCGTGGAGCTCGGCGTCGCTCCAGCCGAACACCGGCCCCCGCAGGACGGCGAGGGCCGCGACCGCGTCGTCGGGATCGGCGACGACCCGCAGGCAGAGCCCGAGCATCGCGAGATCCTCGCGGCTGTCGCAGCCCTTGCGGCCGGTCACGTCGCACGGCAGGCCGACGGCATTCAAGGCGTCGGCATACTCCGAAAGCCGCCCGGTATCCCAGGTGACGATCATGAAGTCTTCGGGCCGGCAGGCGGCCGGCTCACGCGGGTCGCTGCGGGGCACGGTGAGCCCGTGGTCGATCGCCCGCCGGATAAACCTCGCGACCGCGTCCGCCTCGGCGCCGACCTGCCTCGAGCGAACCCGCAGCTGCCGCAGGCCCGAGAGGCAGCCGGCGACCGCGGATGCGCGGCCCACCTCGCTCGGGGCGAAGCCCGGGCCGCAGACCGTGGAATCCCCCGCGCCGCCGCGGTGCTCCTCGAAGCGGTCGGCGAACTCCGCGTTCACCCACTCCACGAGCTCGCGGTTCGTGCGGAAGTTGGTCGTGAGCTGGAGGAACCGGCCACCGGAGTCCCTGATCCGCTCCTTCACGAACTCGAAGGTGTCGATGTCGGCGCGGCGAAACCGGTAGATCGACTGCTTCGGGTCGCCCACCACGAACAGGCTGCCCGGCTTGATCCGCGTCGATCGCCAGTCGGTCGCCTGCGGGTCGTCGGCCGTGAGCAGAAGCAGAATCTCCGCCTGGAGCGGATCGGTGTCTTGAAACTCGTCCACGAGCAGAAACGGATGCCGCGCGGCGAAGCCCGCGCGAACCTCCGGCCGCTCCCGCAGCAGCCTCGCCGTCCTCGAGAGCAGATCGTGGAACGACACCTGCCCCTCCGCGAGCCGCAGCCGCTCGTAGTGTTCTCGCGCCGCCGCAAGCAGCGGGATCACGAACCGGTAGCGGTGGGCCCGCCACCGCTCGAGTGGCTCCCGCACCCGCTCGACGAGATCGCCCCACCAGCGTTCGAGCTCGGCCTTGTGTTCCCGCTGCCGCGCCTGGTGCGCCCGGTCGCGGCCGCCCGGCAGCCACAGGCTCTGGACCACCTTCGGGCAATCCCCTTCGAGCCGCTCGATCGCCTTGAAGGCCGACGCGGGCGAATCGTCGGGTCGGCTCCGCCAGGCCCGCACCACCATCTCGAGCGCGTTCATGAGCTTGTCGTCGCCGCGGGCCGACCAGGGAACGAGCACGCCCGCAAGCCGGCGGTCGATCTCGCCGCAGAGATCCTCGATGAGCGGCACGATGTCGGCCGCATCGATGGTGGGTGCCGGGGTGGGCTCGTGGGGCCACTCATCGACGTCGCCATGGGCCACGAACGTCTCGAAGGCCGGCCGCAGGTCGCGAAGATCGACACCCGTGGCCTCGAGCGATCCGCGGAGCGTCGCGAGGCTCTCCTCGCGGGTCGCCCGCTCGCAGAACTCCCGCCACGCTCGGCCGCGGAGCGTCTGCTCCGCCGCCGCATCCATCGGCTCGAACGCCGGATCGAGGCCCGCCTCGATCGGCCGCTCCCGCAACAGCCGCCCGCAGAAGGAGTGCACGGTGCCGATCACCGCCGAATCGATCTCCGCGAGCGCCGCGACCATCCTGCGCCGCTCCTCCTCGGATGCTCCGGGATCGGCCGCGTCGCGTTCGAGCCGCTCGCGGAAGCGGCGGGCGAGTTCGGCGGCGGCCTTCTTCGTGAACGTCGTCGCCGCGATCTGGCCGACCGTCGCCGTGCCGGACCGCACGAGCGCCGTCATGCGGTCGACCATGCAGGTCGTCTTGCCGGTGCCGGCCGAGGCCTCGACGAGCATGCTCGTGTCGAGCACGGTGCGGATCAGCTCGCGGGCCGCCGCGTCGCCGAGCGGGCCGGGCCGCTCCTCGGCAAGCGGCGCAAACGGCCGCGGCTCGCCGGCGGCGACCGGCGGGGCCGCGGCGGGCTCCCTCACGGTTCGCAGGCCGTCGAAGAGTTCGCCGAGCGTCTTGTTGTTTTCGCCGTAGCGGCCCTCGTCGTGCACGAGCTTGCGGCGGGCCGACCGCGCGGTCTCCGTCGCGTCGCCGCAGACTTCGCGGAAGTCGCAATAGCCGCACTCCTGGGGATCGCTCGTGGCGAGGAACGCTCCGGCGGCGGCGATCCCGCAGAGGCTCTCCACGACCGCGACCACGCCCTCGAGCTCCTCCGCCGTCCATGCAACCCGCTCGCCGAGCGTGTCGGCGCCGGGAAAGACGTAGGCGAACTGCGTGACGCGGGCGTCGCCGCCCACCGCCTCTCTGGCGACGTGCCGCACCATCATCACGTAGAGCCCGTGCTGCAGCCGGCGGCCCGCCTGGAACACGCCGAGCGGAGTTCGCTCGGTGCTGCGGTGCTTGAACCGGGTGGAACGGCCCTTCTTGTAGTCGATCACCACGTAGCCGCCGTCGGCATCCGCGCGGCCGTCGATGTCGATCCGATCGACGAAGCCGCGGAGGCGGATCGCGCGGCCCGGGGAGATTGAGACGGCCACCGGCTCCGAACGGTCGAACGCCCCGGTCTCGCGGTCGGGCACGAACCCGATCGCCGCCTCGAGCGCCACCGGCCGCGATCCCGTCGTCGCGGAATACTCCTCCTCGGCGCGGAGGAACGTCCGCACGGCATTGGCCAGCTCGCGACGGCCGGCCGCCACCGCCACCTCGTCGTTCGTCGGCTTCTCGGCCCGCTTCGCCTCGAGCACCTCGTCAAGGATCTGGAGGATCGTCGATTCGTGCTCGGCGAAGGTGGGCCGCGGCGCGTCGGCCGCCGGCCGGCCCGGACCCTCGTGGAGAAACGCCCGCATGAACCGCTCGAGCACGGCGTGGAGCACGCTGCCATGCTCCATGTGGTCGAGCCAGCGGTCTTCCTCGGGCTCGAGCAGTTCCGGAGGCTTGATGCCGAGGCCGTAGTGGAAGAAGAACCGCCGCGGGCAGCCGCCGAGCGATTCGAGGCTGTGGGCCGAGGCGACGCGGCCCGACGGATGTGCGGGATCGAGCTCCGGCCCCGCCGCGGGCACGAGCCCATCCCAGGGCGTGAAGTGCGATGAACGCCTCGCCTCCTCGGCCTCGAGCCCTCGCGTGAGCGACTCGCCATGGTTCTGCATCGCCTGATGGACCGCGGCCGGCGAGGGATTCTCGCCGAGCGTCGCCAGCCACCATTCCTGCTTCGTGATCGCCATGTCGGCCGACGCCGCGACGAACGACTCCGTCGCCGGGGCGATCGCGGCGACGAACGCGGCGAGCGTCGCCTGCGGCAGGCCCGCTTGCCGACGGTAGACCTCGAGCAGGAGCGGGCTTGGAAACACCTCCGCCTGTTCGACCAGGTCGCGGCAGGTGTAGGCCAGGTGGACCTCACCGCGGAGCCGGCCCAAGAGCCTCCAGAACTCCGCCCGTGCCTTCGCCGTCGCGCCGGCGGCGAGATCGAGATCGTCGGAGAGCGCGGCGCGGTCCGCGTCGGGCAGCACCGGGTCCGAGGAGCCCGGACCGGGAAACCGGTTCTCGTCGAGGCCCACGATGAAGGTGTGCGGGCGGCCGGAGTGGCCACCGGTGGCGATCGACGCCACGTGGAGGCAGCCGGGACGCGGTGCGCTGCCCATGACGACGAGCGTGTCGGCGAGCCCCGCGAGCCAGTCGAGGAGCTCCGCGGGCGAGGCGTCGGGATGGATCGCGAGCCACCGCTCCATCTCGGCGACCTCGGCGAGGAGGCGGTTCTTGGCGTTGTTGTCGAACTGGCCCTTCGACGCCGCGATCGTTTCGAGAAACCTCCGCGCGCCGGCCACGATGTCGCGGGCGTTTGCATCGGCCGCGGGCTCGCACGCGACGAGTCGCGTCGCGAGTTCCGCAAGCACCCGGAGCGCCGCGAGCCGGGCGGCCCGCCACCGACGGGCCGCCTCCTCGTCGAACTCGACGTCGTGGTCGGGGTCGCGGCTGACCGCCACGAACGAGGAGAGCGGCGCCGACTCCACGGCGGCGATCGCCGATCGCACCTTGTCGGCCGTCGCGGCGAGGTCGAATCCGATCCGCAGCCGCCGGAGCTCCTTGACGAGCTTCGGCGGCGTGACGACCGCATCCCCGTCGCCCGAAAATTCAATGAGACCGTCGCGGAGCATCCGCACGAGCCGCCACTGCGGATGCTTTTCGGCCCTCCAGGCAAGCCACGCAAGCAGCGCCCGCGCGGGCCTCGACTCGCGGATCGGGAGCCCCTCGGCGAACGTCACGGAAAGCTCATCGAGCGGCCCCTGCGGCCTCTCGTCGGCTTGCGACATCGTCGCGAAGACCTCCTGCACGAGCGACGGGTAGGTGGAGGCGTCGGTGTGGAGAAGCTCGACCGTGTCGAGCGGAATCCCGCGGGCGAGGCAGCGACGAATCACGCCCCGGATCTCGTTGACCTCGCCGATCGCGCGGAAGAACGTGGGCGCGGGCCCCCGCGATGGATCGCCGAACGCTTCCGGCTCCGGATCGATCGCAAGCGCGGTCACCCGCTCCCCGAGCGCCTCGAACACCTTCCGCTCGAGAGGTTTCAGCTCCGTGCCCTCGGGCAGCAGGATGCGACGCCACTCCTCCGAGACGTTTCCTGACCTCACCTTGCGGACCGCGAAGCCGGCGATGTCGGAGGCGTCGACGAGCTTCGCGGCGGCAAGCTCGGCCGCGTAGGCCCGAAGGAGCAGGGCGAGGTCGCGGCCCTTGGCCGAGCGACCGAATCCCGGCTGGCGTTGGATCGACTCGCCCGTGAGGCCCGCCATCCGCATTGCGGCGAGGCTCGCCAGCATCCGCTCGGCGAGCCGGCGATACGACCGCGGCGACGCGAAGTAGGCGAGCGACCCGCTGCGGTCGGCCTTCACGAGCACCTTCTCCACGAGCACGACCGCCGCCCGAGGCGATGCGACCGAGAGCCCCGCGGCCGCGAGCGACGATGCCGCGAGGTCGTAGCAGAGGGCGCGGGGCGTCGTGGCCCGGACGTTGAAGACGGGCGTTCCGGCGACCGCGATCGTGTCGATCCACTGCCGCGCGACGCGGCGGCTCGGCGCCACCAGCCACACGGCCGCCCGCGGCTCGCGTGCGATCTCCTCGGCGATCGCGGCGACGAGCCGGGAAGGGGCACAGGCCGGACCGATTCCGGTGTGACGCTCGACGGCGTTCTTGGGCCCGGGAACCCGCTCCTCGATCGCCAGCCATTCTCGAGCAGTCCGTGTGTGTGCCATCTTCTGCCTCCATGCTCTCGTCGGTCGGCCGCATGCATCCGTCATGCCGGCGCAGCGGCGCAGGATTCTACGGCCGGACGGACCAACGTGGTGTCGCCATGCGAACGAAGCCGAAGCCTCGCGCGATCAGCCCCGGCTCACCGGCAGCACGTCGACCTGCCCGCCGTACTGCGCGAGCACGAGCTGCTTGGCCTGCCCGGCCGAACTCGCGTTGACGGTGACGTAGGAGATCACCCCGTTGAAACGGATCTTCACGTTGTAGGTCGTCATCGAGCGGGTCCTTTCGCGTTGCGATCGGCCGCCGGGCTCGATCGGTCCGGATTCCCCTCCGGAAGGCTATCGCATAACGTTTTTGGTGGGGTAGTCTATCGGGCGTGGCAACCCTGAGGCAAACGCGTTGGTGAATTCAGTGTGCGACGACGAATCCGAGGCCATGAAGATGCCGGTGACGAGTCCACCCACGCGATCGTTGCGGCATGTCGTCGCCGCGGCCGCGGATCCGCCGCAAGGTCGCGATCCTGTTCGTGCGTCACTCGATCGACCTCGAACTGCTCGACAGCCATCTCGTGAGCGAGGAAAGGGGCCGGGCGGCGGGTGCGCCAACGGACGCTGCGGGCTGCCACGGTGAGCGGGCCGGGCCAGCGGGTATGCTGTCGCCCGTGAACCCACCCCATCACGATGATCCCGCCGCGGTTCGTCGGGCCCGCGCGGGCCTGACGCTCTTCTTCCTCTACGTCGTGCTCTACGCGGGCTTCATCGGCCTGGTGCTCGTGCGGCCGGAGTGGCTCTCCTGGCGGCCCTTCGGCGGCGTGAACCTCGCCATCGCGTACGGCCTCGGGCTCATCGCCGCGGCGCTCGCCCTCGCGGCGATCTACATGGCGGCCTGCCGGTGGGCCGACCGCCGATCCTCCCGCTAGGAACCCGGCAGGAACGCCGCCATGCTCCACGAGACCAGCGCCGCCGCGATCGCCATCTTCTCCGCCTTCGTGCTCGGCGTCGTCGGGCTCTCCTTCTGGCTCGGCCGCAGGAAGCAGTCGGCGCAGGCCTACTACGCGGCCCACGGCGAGGTGCACTGGTTCGTCAACGGCGTCGCCTTCGCGGGCGACTACCTCTCCGCCGCGTCGTTCCTCGGCATCTGCGGCATGATCGCCACGGCCGGCTACGACGGTTTCCTCTATTCCATCGGGTTTCTCGCCGGCTGGATCGTCGCGCTCTTCGTGATCGCCGAGCCGATCAAGGCCCTCGGCCGGTTCACGTTCGCCGACGCGCTCGACGCCCGGTTCAACAGCCGCGGCATCAAGCTCGCCGTCGCGATCTCCACGCTCGTGGTGAGCGTCTTCTACCTGATCCCGCAGATGGTCGGGGCGGGATCGCTCATCACGCCGCTGTTGGGCCTGCCGCACGCGGCGGGCGTGGTCATCGTGGGCGTGGTCGTGACGCTCATCGTCGTCACCGCCGGCATGGTCTCGACCACGTGGGTGCAGTTCATCAAGGGATCGCTCCTCGTGCTCTTCTGCGGGCTGCTCACCGGCCTCATCCTCACCCGCGGGTTCGCCCTCCACGGCGGCCGGCCCGGCGGGGCCGACCTCGCGCCGCAGGTCCGCACGGTGCGGCCCGACGGCAGCGTGCTCGTGAACGGCCGGCCGCAGTCGCGGGAGAACGACCTGCGGCCCGTCGGCACGGTCGTGAAGCTGCCGGACCGGTTTGCCGGCACCTCGACCGGGCCGCTCTCGCCGCTGGAGTTTCTCTCGACACTCGAGGACTCGACCGTCGTCACCTGGTCGGCCACGAAGCGATCCGACGCCGACGGGGTGCACACGACCTACTCGCCGGTGGAGCGGAAGGGGGCCGACCTGCTCAAGCCCGGCGGCTCCTTCAAGGGGCTCACGACCGGCAGGCTCGCCGACCGGCTCGACTTCGCGAGCCTCATGCTCGCGCTTTTCTGCGGCACCGCGTCGCTGCCCCACATCCTCATCCGCTACTACACCGTGAAGGACGCCGCCGCCGCACGGAAGAGCACGGTCGTTGGGATCGCGGCGATCGGCGGCTTCTACGTGCTCACGCTCTACCTCGGCCTGGGCGCGATGACCAGCGGCGCGCTCGACCCCACCGACTCGAACATGGCCGCGCCCCTGCTCGCGCGGACCTTCAGCGAGACGCTCTTCGCCGTGATCTCGGCGATCGCCTTCACGACCGTGCTCGGCACGGTGAGCGGCCTCATCATGGCCGGCAGCGGGGCCGTGGCCCACGACCTCGCCGAGAACGTCTTCGGCATGCGGATGACCGACCACGAGAAGGTGCGGTGCGGCAAGTTCGCGGCCGTCGGGCTCGGCGGGATCGCGATCGTCCTCGGCATCCTCTTCAAGAGCTTCAACGTGAGCTTCCTCGTCGGCTGGGCCTTCAACATCGCCGCCAGCGCCAACCTGCCCGCCCTCGTGATGCTCCTCTTCTGGCCGCGGACGACGAAGCAGGGGATCATCGCCGCGGTGACCGTCGGCATGGTCTCGTCGCTGGCGTGGATCCTGCTCTCGGCCGACACGTTCGAGAAGGTCTACGGCCTCTCCCGCGAGGCGTCGATCGTGCCCTTCAGCCAGCCGGGGCTCGTCACGATCCCGCTGGGATTCGCCGTGCTCGTCGTCGTCTCGCTCTTCACGAACGGCCGCGGGTCGCGGTGAGGATCGATCGGCCGAGCGCCGTCGGGCTCCTCGCGACGATTTCGAACCCGAGCTCGCCGAGCCAGCCGCCGATCTCCGCCGCCGAGTAGAGACGCCCCTGCGTCACGGTCGAGAGGAGCACGGAGTATTCCGCCGCCCAGAGCGGGCCGTCCTTGCCGTCGTCGAGCAGCATGTCGTGGATGAGGATCCGTCCGCCCGGCGGCAGGGCCGCGGCGGCGCGTGCCAGGAGCCGCCGGCAGTCGGGCTCGTCCCAGTCGTGGAGGACGTTCGAGAAGAGGTGGACGTCGTGGCCCGCGGGCCAGGCGGCGGCAAACATGTCGGCCGCGACCACGTCGATCCGCGAGTCGAGTCCCGCCGCGTGAATCGTCCGTCGCGCGATCGCGTCGACCGGCGGGGCTTCGAGCACGGTCGCCCGCAGCCGCGAAAAGCTGTCGGCCAGCCCGATCGAGTAGACGCCCGAGCCGCCGCCGACGTCGAGCACCCGCGCAGCGGCCGACAGGTCGACCGCGGCCGCGACCGCCGGAGCGAGCACGTGGCCGCGGCAGTCCATCGCCGCCGTGAACGCCTCGGCGAACGCCTCCGATCGCATCGCAGCGTGCCAGTCGGCCTCCCCCTCCTCGCCGGGCCAGTTGGCGGGCCGTCCCCTCCGCAGCACCTCGAGGAAGTCGGCGACGCCCGGCCTGTCTCGCATGGCGGCGTAGTAGGCCCGCGCGTCGAAGGGGCTACCGGCGACGAGAAACTCGCGGGCGGTGGGCGTGACTTCGAGGCCGCCGGTTGCGTCGCGGTGGAGCAGGCCCTGCGCCGCGAGAAGCGTGCAGAGCACGTCGGTCGGCCGCGGGTGGAGGGCGAAGCGGCGGGCGACGCCGGCGACGTCGGCAGGCTCGCGCACGAGCGACGTGAAGAGGTCGAGGTGGACGATCGCGGCGGCGACCGCGTCGACGGCGGCGATGCCGTCGCGCAAGCGGTAGAGGAGGGAAGGGTCGGTCGTCGGCGGAAGCATGGCGAGATTCCGGTGAGGTGGCCGGGGTGAGCCGATCGTTATAAGGTCTCTGCACCAGAGAGAACGATCCGTCTCCCGGGCCGCTTGCCGATGCGTCTCTATCCCTCCGACAGCTTCGAACTGCCGCTGCCCGAGGGGCACAGCTTTCCCGCGGGGAAGTATCGCCGGCTGCGTGAGCGGCTCGAGGCGGCGGCCGCGGCGGGGGCGCCGCTGACGTTTCATCTGCCGCACGCGGCGACCGACGAGGAACTCCTGCGGGTGCACGACGCCGAGTACGTCCGTCGCGTCGTGAGCGGCACGCTCTCCCGCGACGAGATCCGCCGGATCGGGTTTCCCTGGAGCGAGGAACTCGTGGAACGCTCCCGCAGGAGCACGGGGGCCGCGGTCGATGCGGCCGCCGCAGCCCTGGTGGAAGGCGTGGCCGCGAGCCTCGCCGGCGGCACGCACCATGCCGGCCGCGACTTCGGCGAGGGGTACTGCGTGTTCAACGACACGGCCGTCGCGGCCCGCGCGATGCAGGCGGCGGGCACGGTGCGAAGCGTGCTCATCCTCGACTGCGACGTCCACCAGGGAAACGGCACGGCGGAGATCTTCGCGGGCGACGAGACCGTCTTCACGATGTCGATCCACGGCGAGAAGAACTTCCCGCTCCGGAAGCGGCCGAGCTCGCTCGACCTGCCGCTGCCCGACGGCACGGCCGACGGGGCCTACCTCGACGCGGTCGATCGCGGCGTGCAGGAGTCGTTCGCGCGTTCGAACGCGGATCTCGTGCTCTACATCGCCGGCGCCGATCCCTTCGAGGGAGACCGGCTCGGCCGGCTCCGCGTCTCGAAGGCGGGACTGCTCGAACGCGACCGGATCGTGTTCGACGCGGCGAGGCGGGCCGGCACGCCCGTGGCCATCGTTTGCGGCGGCGGCTACGCCCGCGACCTCGACGCCATCGCCGAGATCCACGCCGCCACGATGCTCGAGGCGGCCCGAGGCGCAAGTTTCCCTGCAGACGGATGAAGCACGAAACCGGAAGCCCGAGGCGCAAGCCGAGAGGGGAATTGAGGAAAGAGCCGCGTGTTGATGCGACGACACTCGCGACCGCCCACCACAACGAGGTTTTCCGGAACGACAACGCGATCGCTGGCCGCCACAAAGACGTTGCTGGCAACGACGCGTTGTTTGGGCTCTTCGCGAACTCCCCTCTCGGCTCGCGCCTCGGGCTTCCGTGGGAATTTCGCGGCGGATCCTCATCAGGATTTCGGCGGGAGCGGCCTCGCCGAAATCATGCACACGGAAGAAAATACTCCCGACAGGGCTCGAACCTGTAACCTTCGGCTCCGGAGGCCGACGCTCTATCCAATTGAGCTACGGGAGCGACGCCAGAAGCCTAGCATCCCAGTCGCACGTTCGATAGCGGCCATCGCGACTCCCGCCTCACGCCGAGCGGCGGAGCGGCTCGCGGCGTTTCGGCGTCGGCCCGCGAAGCAGCTGGTTCCCGCCGTCCACGCGGAGAATCCGCTCCCGGGAGTCGTCGGCCGCCGACGTGGCGAGCGCCTTGAGCCGGCGGTATCGCTCGAGATAGGAGCCGAACTGGAGGATCGCGACGGCCCGACCGGCGAGCATCGGGAGCGTGCCGAACGGCGCCCGCGCGACCGCGTGTCGCACGATCTCGAAGAGGTGCGACACGAGCGGCAGCACCGTCGGTCGGCCTGCCGCCGCCCGCCAGAAGAGCCGCTCGGCATGGAGCCCGGCCCGGAAGCCGCTCACGGCCGGCACCTTCCGCGACGACTCGACCACGGCGCTTTTCGGTTCGACGACCGTCTCGTAGCCCGCGATCCTCGCGGCGACGGCGAGATCGCAGTCGGCGTGGCTGTCGCCGCAGGTGGCCGCGAATCCATGTCCGTCGAGCTCGAGCACCTCGGCCCGCCAGAACCCCGCCTGCAGCGGCGGTGCCCAGGCCGGCCGGACGCCGGCCTCGCCCTTGCGAACCCGCGGCGGCTTCACGACCACCCGCTGCCCGCCGGAACGGTAGGCGATGCCCTGGGAGATCGGGCGGCCGCGATCCTTCTCCGAAACGATCACGGGCACGACCGCGCCGACCTTCGGCGATTCGAACCGCGCGATCGCGGCGTCGGCCCAGTCGGGCGTGGCCCGCCAGCCGGGTGCGAGCACGTGCACGACCTCGCCGCCGCAGGCACCGAGGCCGATGTTGACGCACGCGACGAGGCTCGAGCCCTCCGGGGCCCTCACGAACTCGACCTCGTCGCGGATGCTCCACGGGTCGGAGTATTCGCAGCCGAGCACGACGATCACCTCGGTGTCGTCGGGGCGATTCTCGAGGACGCTCACGAGCGTCTCCTCGAAGGCCTGGATCACGTCGCGGCCCAGCCGGCCCGTGACGGGGATCACGATCGAAAGCCCCGCCCGCGGGCGACACCGCTTCTCGAGCCCGACGCCGACGCTCGGACCGCCCACCACACCTCGCGACGGCGCTCGTGACACCTTCATCGTTCCGCCGCCCGCGCAGCCTCCCCCCGCTCGGACCCTCGAACCGGAAACCCTTCTCCACTCCCCGAAAGCCGACGGCCGTCCGCCGGCCGGCCTCGGGATCAGGCAGCCGCCCGCTGCGGCTGCAGTTCCGTGAAGAGATTGATCGTGTGCAGCATCTCGCCGTCGGCGTCGTAGAACTGCAGCACGCCGCAGTCGATCAGCCACATCGCGAACATCTCGGCCACCCGGTAACAGCGGGCCACGCATCGGCCGCGGTCGATCCGGATGTTTTCCTGGAGGTCGGAGACCTCGTCAGGTTCGAGGCCGAGCTCGAGGAAATACCGGCTCACGAGGTGCCGCACATCGGCGGCATGCATGTGCAATCGCATGGAAGGGCAACCTCCTGTTGCGGACTGACGAACCGACGTCTTGTCGATCGGGGCGGAACCTTACGACGGCTTGGCTTCCGACGGAAGGCTGCTTTGTCGCACCGATCCTCAGCCGTTTTGGGTCATCGGCCCGCCGGCTTGCCGGCGATGACCGGAATGCATGAAGACGCCCCATCCGGCATGCCGTGACAGGTTTATCAGGCTTGCCCCGCCCCTAGAGTCGCTCCGTCCAGTCGGCCCTTCGGTAGCGGCTTGCTAGCAGTGACTCGACGCGAGCGGCCGGAAACCAGCCGGAAACGCTCGCGGCGTCGAACGCCTCCCCCACGACCTCGCGGATCCTGCCGGGGCCGAGTCCGACGTTGGTGAGGAAGTCGCGGTGCGGGCGGGAGCCGCGGTAGTCGGGCTCGCGCGGCGGATGGGGCAGGAGGGAGTCGATGAGCGAGAGGTCGAAGGCGTCCAGGAAGGTCCCGTGGTAGAGCACCGCCCGCTTCTTCACTCGAAGCGAGTTGCCGGAGAACTTCCGGTCTCCGACCACCAGGTCGCTCGTGCCCCGTCGCACCGCGGCAATTCCGCGGCGGCCGAGGGCCGCGCACAGCGGCGCGAGGAACCGTTCGTGGAGCCGGTCGATCGAGGGCATGTCGGCCGAGAGCCGCTCGACCACCGAGTAGACCACGCAGCCGGGGCCGAGGACGACCGTGGCGCCGCCACTCGGCCGCCGCACGATCCTCGCCCC
This sequence comes from Planctomycetaceae bacterium UBA4655, assembly GCA_002405515.1. GTDB lineage: Bacteria > Planctomycetota > Planctomycetia > Pirellulales > UBA1268 > UBA4655. Next base: position 2,252 of record DHLZ01000136.1, on the reverse strand, counting down.
GAGCCGCCGGCAGGCGTCTCGATCGACCTCCTCGTCGAGTCGGCTGCTCGAACCGACGACGACGACGGTCTCACTCGGCGTCCAAAGCCGCACGCACCGCGAGGCGGCCGGGCCCCCGACGGATTCGCCCGACGCGGCCGGTGCGGACGACTCCTCAGGCGATTCCCCGTGGAGTTCGTCGAGGATGGCCTCGTCGAGGGCGAGATTCTCCTCGACGCCTGCCGGCTCCGTCTCGATCCAGACCGAGTTCGCGGTTGAGGGATCGGGCAGCGGTCGTGGCATGGACATGGCGGGCCGTCGCTCTACACTTCAGGCGGTTCCTCAGGTCCGAGCACATCCCATTTTCGGCATGCCCAACGATCCGGCGCCCGCTTCCGACACGATACCCCATCGCGGCCCAGGCCGGGAGGCCGCCCGGGCCGACGACTTCCTGCCGCCGGTCGAGCCGCCGAGCGCGGGATTTCTCGTGCAGCTTTTTCTCGTGCCGGCGGTGATCGTCGCGATCATCGTCTCGGTCTGGCTGGCGTTTCACTGGATCGCGCACCTCGGCAACGATCCCCAGGCGCTCGTGCGGACGCTGCGGCGCGACAACGAGGGCCGCTGGCAGGCCGCGCTCAATCTCGCCAACGACCTGCGAGGCCCGGGCGGCGCGAGGCTCAAGGCGGACGAGTCGCTCGCGCGGGATCTCGGGCAGGTGCTCGAAGACGAGGTGAAGTCGGGCCGCACGGGGGAGCAGTCGCAGACCCTCCGCATCTATCTCTGCCGCGCCCTCGGCGAGTTCACGACGCCCGTCGCCGCGCCGCCGCTCGTGCGGCTCGCGTCGGGGGAGGGCGACCCGCAGGTGGTCAGGGCAGCCGTGGAGGGGCTCGCCCTGCTGGCCTCCAACCTCCGCAGCGGCGGGGCGACAGCCGAGGGGGACGACCTGTCGGCCCGGATGCGGGAAGCCGCGATCGCGGCGAGCCGCTCCCAGGATGCCGCCGTGCGGAGCAGCGCCGCCTTCGCGCTCGGCGTGATCGGCGGCGAGCCGGCGGTGGAGCGGCTGCGGTCGCTCGTCGCCTCGGGCGAGAGCGACGCGAAATCGTCCGACGTCCGCTTCAACGCCGCGACGGCGCTCGCCAGGCTCGGCCGCGAGGAGGCGTTCGAGCCGCTCGAGGAGATGCTCTCGCTGCCGGATGAGCCTCCGCCCGCAGGGCCGCAGAGCCAAGAAGCCGCCGCGGCCCTGCAGTCGAAGCGTTACAAGCGGGCGATGGTGGTCGTGAACGCGGTTCGGGGCGTCGCGTTTCTCGTGGACGCGGGTGCGAAGGACGTTCCCGACCGCATCGAGCGGCTGATCGAATCGCTGGCGAAGGATCCCGTCGCGGAGGTTCGCTCGTCGGCCGCCGCCGTCCTCCTGAAGCTCCGCCGCGGCTCTTCCGCCGGCGACAAGTAAGCCGCTCGATCGCGGGTCTGCTATCATTCCGGGCCCCGTGAAGCACGTCCGGCAATCCTTCCCCCAACCAAGAGGTTCCTACCAATGTCCGTCACGACCCAGGACACGATCAAGCTGCTGCTCGAGAGCTACGGCATGGAGCTCGAGACGGTGATGAACTATCTCGCCAACAGCGTGAACCTCGACGGCGTGAGGGCCGAGGAGATCAAGAAATCGCTCGGGGCCGACGTGCCCGGCGAGATCGCCCATGCCCAGCAGCTCGCCAACCGGATCAAGCAGCTCGGCGGCCAGATCCCCGGCTCGAAGTCG
>DHLZ01000136.1:0-336 GCA_002405515.1 Planctomycetaceae bacterium UBA4655 | reverse complement strand
CGTGATCAAGAGCGTGATCGCCGCGGAGGAGAACGCCTGCGCTCAGTACAAGAAGATCATCAAGGCGGTCGAGGGGGAGGACTACGTCACGCAGGATCTCTGCATCCGGCTCCTCGCCGACGAAGAGGCGCACCTCGTGCAGTTCAAGGGCTTCCTCAAGGAATACTCGTCGTAATAGGCCGCGTACTACCCCGAGCACGATGTTGTTGACAGTTGTTTTCGGCTGACTGAGCGGCACCATGGTCCCACGGAAGCCCGAGGCGCGAGTTTCCCTGCAGGCGTTTGCTGGAAATGCCCGGAAGGCGCAGGCGCGAGTCTCAAAGGAGTAGAGTGAAG
>DHLZ01000217.1:7626-11063 GCA_002405515.1 Planctomycetaceae bacterium UBA4655 | reverse complement strand
CTCCGGCCTCACTGCCTCCGGCCTGGTCGTCGTCCCGTTCGAGCGATGCGGCATCGGGCGCGCCGAAGAAGCAGACGAGGCTCGCGTCGGCCGCATACCAGTCGACGTGGGCGCCGTCGGGCGAAAACCACTCGACGTCGGGAAGCGGTCCGCCGTCGCTCGTGCCCCCGACCAGGAACGACCGGCGGCGAAGCGTGGGGTTGTCGAGGCGGAACCTCACGAGCCCGCGGACGAAACGGATGAGATCGGCGTTGCGTTCGACCAGATCCCAGTCGAACCAGGAGATCTCGTTGTCCTGGCAGTAGGCGTTGTTGTTGCCCTGCTGGGTGCGACGACACTCGTCGCCCGCCAGGAGCATCGGAACCCCCTGGCTCAAGAGGAGCGTGGCGAGCATGTTCCGTACCTGCTGGGTCCGGAGTGCCTCGATCTCCGGACGCTTCGTGGGGCCCTCCACGCCGCAGTTGTCGGAGAAGTTGTTGTCGTCGCCGTCGCGATTTCCCTCGCCGTTGGCCTCGTTGTGCTTTTCTCGGTAGCTCACCAGGTCGTTCAGCGTGAAGCCGTCGTGGCTCGTGACGAAGTTGATGCTGTGGTAGGGCTGGCGGCCGTCGTCTCCGTAGAGGTCGCTCGAGCCCGCGAGCCGCGTGGCGAGATGCCCCGTCTGCGCGTAGTCCCCCCGCCAGTAGCGGCGGACGTCGTCGCGGTAGCGGCCGTTCCACTCCGCCCACCTCAGGCTCGCGAACGAGCCAACCTGGTAGGCGCCGGCGGCGTCCCACGCCTCGGCGATGATCTTCGTGTCGGCCAGCATCGGGTCCTCGGTGATGAGCTCGACGATGGGCGGGTTTGGGACGATGTCGCCGTTGCGGTCTCGGGAAAGCACGCTCGCCAGGTCGAATCGGAAGCCGTCGACGTGGTAGTTGTGGACCCAGTGCCGCAGGCAGAGAAAGATCAGCTCGCGGACGATCGGATGGTTGCCGTTGATCGTGTTGCCGCAGCCGGTGTAGTTGCGGTAGTGGGCGCCGCCGTCGCCGAGCATGTAGTAGACCCGGTTCTCGAGCCCCTTGAAGGAGAATGTCGGCCCGAGCTGGTTGCCCTCGGCCGTGTGGTTGAAGACCACGTCGAGGATCACCTCGATGCCGGCCGCATGGAGGCTGCGGACCATCTCCTTGAACTCCCGCACCTGGCAGCCCGGCTCGCTGCCGGCGGCATACCCGCGATGCGGCGCGAAGAACGCCATGGGGTCGTAGCCCCAATAGTTGTCGCGGCCGTTGCTTTTGCCGCTCGGGGGCTCCGTGGGGAACTCGTGCACCGGCATCAGCTCGACCGCCGTGACGCCGAGCGACTTCAGATACGGGATCTTCTCGATCACGCCGAGGTAGGTTCCGGGGTGGGCGACGCCGCTCGACGGGCTCCTCGTGAAGCCGCGGACGTGCATCTCGTAGATCACAGTGTCGGCGAGGCCCCGCCGCAGGTGCCGGTCTCCCTGCCAGTCGAAGGCGTCGTCGATGACAACGCTCTTGGGCGGGCGGATGATCCCGTCGGTTCCGGGCAGGAAACGGCCGGCGAGCGCCTTGGAATACGGGTCGATCAGCCTGGCAGATCCGTCGAACCGCTGGCCCCGCTCGGGATCGAACGGCCCGTCGGCCTGGAAGTGGTAGAGCTGCCCGTGCCGCAGGCCCGGCACGAAGATGCTCCAGATGTCGCCCCAGCGGTCCTTGTCGGGGTCGAGCGAGATCACCTCCGACGGCTCGGGGTCGTCCACGGCGTCGTAGAGCAGCACCCGCATCGCCGTCGCCGAGCGGCTGTAGACGACGAATTGGACCCCCTGTTCCTGCGGGCTCGCGGCCCCGTGCAGGACCGCCCCATAGGGCAGGGGCGAGTTGAACTGCATCGACGGCAGTGGCTTGGCGGCGTGCTCGCGGGCTGCGGAAGCCTTCGATTTCCGGGCAGGCATACGCCGAATCATACCAACGACGCGGCCGCCGAGTGCGGGCTTGCGGGACCGTGGAAGCCGGCGAAGATACTGAGGTGAGCGGAGCAACGTATTCCAGTGCGGGCGTCGACCTCGAACTCTACGCCGAGGGCATGGCGAGGCTGCCTGCGCACCTGCGCCGCACGCAGTGCCCCCGGGTGATGAGCCCGGAAGGGGGCTTCGCGGCGCTGTTTCGGCTCGACTTCAAGGGCCTCTTCTCCCGCGGCTACGAGGACCCGCTGCTCGTCTCCTGCACCGACGGCGTCGGCACGAAGCTGAAGCTGGCGGTCGCCGCAGGGATCCATGACACGGTCGGAATCGATCTCGTCGCGATGAGCGTCAACGACGCGCTCTGCACCGGCGCCGAGCCGCTCTTTTTTCTCGACTACATCGCCATGGCGAAAGACGACCCGGCACTCCTCGAGCAGATTGTCCGCGGCATCGCCGACGCCTGTTTGGAGTGCGAGTGCGCGCTCGTCGGCGGCGAGACGGCGATCCTGCCCGACATGTACCACCCCGGCGAGTACGATCTGGCCGGGTTCTGTGTCGGGGTGGTCGAGCGGAAGCGGCTCGTTGACGGCAGTCACATGGAGCCCGGTGACGTGGCTCTCGGCATCGCGTCGAGCGGCTTCCACTCCAACGGCTACAGCCTCGTCCGCAAGGCCGTGATGGAGATCGGCGGCCTCGGCATCGCCGATCGCGTCCCGGAACTCGACGACCGCACCGTCGGCGAGCTGCTCCTCGCGCCGACGCGGCTCTACGCCCGCCCGGTGAAGACGGTGCTCCGACACTACCGGGTGAAGCAGGTCGTGCATGGGATCGCCCACATCACCGGCGGAGGGCTCGTCGAGAACCTCGCCCGCATCGTCCCGCCGCAGGTGCAGGTGCGGCTCGCCCGCGGATCGTGGCCGGTGCCGCCGGTCTTTCCATGGGTGCAGCGGCTCGGCGGCATCGCGGCCGACGAGATGGAGCGGGTGTTCAACATGGGCGTCGGAATGGTGCTCGTCGTCGCCCCGCACTTCGCCGCGAGCATCCAGAGCCAGCTCGCCGACCTCGGCTTCGAGAGCTCCCGCATCGGCGAGGTCGTCGACGGCCGTGGCCTCGCCGACCGGGTCGTGCTCGGGTAGGCCGCCGGCGAAACCCTCACGGTCAACTCTGGTCAACTCTGCTGGTTCGGGGCTGCCCGTGCCCCTGGCCGGACGTTCGCTTCGGTCCTCCGGACCTCCGCTCACTGCATGTCCGCGGCGCTCCGGCATCCTGCCTGCGCTTGCTTCCATAGCCCGGCTACGGGGCACGGGCAGCCCCTCACGGTCAAGTCTGGTCAACTCTGCTGGTGAGGGGCTGCCCGTGCCCATCGCCGGACGCTCGCTTCGCCCATCCTGTGCTTCGCTCGCTCGGATGCCGACTTCGCTCCGCAATCCTTGCTTCGCTCGTCGGCATACGCCGGCTCCTGGGCACGGGCAGCCCC
>DHLZ01000217.1:0-7530 GCA_002405515.1 Planctomycetaceae bacterium UBA4655 | reverse complement strand
CCGGCTCCTGGGCACGGGCAGCCCCTCACGGTCTTCACCAGGCACTTTGATGCTGAACGCTCCCGGGGGGCGTGTTCCGGGGGGTCGGGGAACGCGGAGGAGCCTCAGGCGTATCCTCGCCGAAGCGACGGAGTGTCTGCTCACCCGGCGGCAATGCGGTGTGCTGCAGATGCAGTCATGACCGGGCATCCACGCACGGGACTGCGTCAACGCCCCTCTCGGCTCGCGCCTCGGGCTTCCGTGTCGTAGAGTAGCCACTCACGGTCTTTCGCGGCACGCCGGGCTCTCACCGATTGGCGGTGCTGCCTCGGATTTCGGGCGGGGCGGTGAGGGAGGGGCCAGCCTGCTCGAGCGCGTCGAGCAATTGCGACTCGGAGATGAGGTCGCGGAGGATGATCGGCTCCTTCGTCTTCCCACCGGTCGCCGACGCCGGGAAGATGGCGAGCACGGGGATCGACTTGCTCTGCAGGCTCTCGAGCATCGATTTGATCTCCTCCGACTCCTCGGTCCAGTCGGCGAGCAGCGGCACGACTCGGTTGGCGTCGATCTTCGCCTTCACCTTCTCGGTCTCGATGGCCCTGGCCAGGTTGAGCTTGCAGGTGAGGCACCAGTCGGCCGAGAAATCCACCATCACCGTCGAGCCGCGGGCCTTGAGCTCCGCGAGCCTCGCCCTCGAGAACGGCTCCCACGGGATGATCGACCGGACGGGGCCGAGGAACGTGAAGGCGACCGCCCCAATCACCGCGGCGACTGCGCCGGCCTGGATCCATCGGCCGAGCGGGGGCGGCATGCCGGTTTCCTGCGCCTTGCCGATCCACCAGCAGGCTCCCCAGAGGCCGAACAGCAGGCCGAGCGTGGGGATGAACCAGTCGCGGTCGAGGAACGTGAAGAGAAACACGACCGTGCCGAGCATCACGAAGCCGAGGATCTCCTTGAGCGTCTCCATCCAGGCTCCCGGCTTCGGGAGGAACTTCGCGAGCCCCGGCAGCATGCCAACGACGAGGTAGGGCAGGGCCATCCCCGTCGCGATCGCGGCGAACACCGCGTAGGTCACGATCGTCGGCTGCGAGAGCGTGAATCCGAAGACCGGACCGAGAAAGGGGCCGCTGCAGGGGGTGGCGAGCACGGTCGAGAGAACGCCCTTGAGGAACGCGCCGAGCGGGCCCTCCTTCGTCTGCACGTGGCCCGCCTTTTCGCCGATGAAGCCCGGAATCGGCAGCTCCCAGACGCCGAGAAACGACAGCGCGAAGGCGAACACGATCGCGCACATCGTGATGTTGAATCGCGTTGAGGTGAACTGCTCGCCCCAGGCGAGGTTCGACGTGCCCAGGCCGAGATTGGCGGCCACGCTCGCCGTCGCGAGCACGAAGAAGACGGCGTAGAGTCCTGCCACGTACCAGAGGTTCATCGCGAAGATCTCGCCGCGGGCACGGCCCGACTGCTGGGCGAACGCCATCAGCTTCAAGCCCAGCACGGGCAGCACGCACGGCATGAGGTTGAGGATGAGCCCGCCGGCAAGCCCCATCGCGAGCACGACCGGCAACGAGAGGCCCGCCGGCTCGCCCATCGCGGCCGTCGACGACGAAGCGGTCGATTCGTCTCCCGAGGAGCGGGTGTCGGCCGCCGGCGCCGCGTCGACGGTCGTGGCAGTCGTGGCCTTGCCCGCCGCCTGCGTCTCGATCGCCGCGGGCGACGTCGCCACCTCCGCGTACCTGGCCTTCGCGAGCGACAGCTTCGGCTTTGAAGCGGCTTCCCACGACGCGACCTCCGCCGTGAGGCGGGCCGCCCAGGGGGGATCGCATGTGGTGTCGTTGCAGGTCTGGAAGCCGATGAGCAGTTCGAGCACCGCCGGCGTGGCCGCCCCGTCTGTCGGTTCGACGAGGGCCGACAGTTCGAGCCCGGCGGGCAGGATCCGCACGCCCTCCTTGCCCTCGATACCCTTGTCGGCGGCCGGGCCGTCGCCACCGTCGGCCGAGACGGCTCGGCCGCGTATCGATACCACCTTCAGGCCCTCGGCTCGCGCGATCGACACGAGCGTCGGCTTGCCCTGCCCGACCCCCCCCTTGTCGGCGGCGGCGACGGGATAGAGATGCCATTCCGGTTCCGGCGAGAGTCGAACGACGATCTCCCGGCCGCGGCCGCTTTGTCCGCGGTCATCCGCCTCGAGCGTGAGGTGGCCGCGATCGGGCTTCTGCCTGGCGGTGCCGGCCGGGGCCGCTTCCCCGGAGGCGTTCGCGGCCCCCTGGACCGACAGCGGGTCGCCGAAGAGGCCGCCATCGGGTTCGGCCGCCAAAGCAACGGCTCGGCCCGCGCAGATTGAAGCCAGCACGGCGAGAATCGGGGCGGCGAGCAAGTTTCGGCGATGCCGGAGACGCATTGGCGAATTCCTCCTTCGGAGCTGGAAGTGGTACCAAAACCCCCCCGGCGCGACGAGGCAGATTTTCAGCTGCGGATTGTTTCGGTGCGCGATCGGGTCAGCTTCCGACGCCGCACCAGCGGCGGACGAGCGACGCGAATGCACCGAGCAGCTCTCCGCGGCTCACGACGTGCTCGGCTCCGGCGGCGCGGGCGTCGTCGAGCCGCTGGCGGGCGACGTGCGGGCCGAAGGCGGCCACGACCACGTCGGCGCCGACGACCGAACGAACCTTCGCGATGGTCACTGCGGGGTCGCCGTCGATGGCCCCCAGGTCGATGACCGCCAGCCTACAGTTTCGCGGCCCCGCAACGGCTCCTTCGAGCGACCGCAGCGTCTCGATCCTCGCGGGCACCTCACGGGCGAGTCCGGCGAGGCGGCTGGTGACCATCAGGTCCGGCGATACGAGCAGGACGGTGAGCGTCGGTGTCTCCCGGGAGGTCGCCGTGGCATCGGTCGGAAGCATTGTCGTGGAGATCTCCCGTGGAGCGTCGCTGTTTCAGATCGCCGCCTTTTCAAATCGCTTCCGGGCCGCGGACCGCCCGGTAGATCTGCACCGTCTCGGAGATCGGCAGCACGTACAGTCCCGTCGCCGTCGTGCCTCCTGAGGTGTCCTGGCCGCGTCCGGCGAGGTTCATCACGCCGGCGATCGTCGCGACCGTCCGCTCGAGGAAGTCGTCGTTCACCGCGATTTCCATCACCGCCAGCTGGGCGACCGCCCCGGTCGATGCCCCCATCGGGCCCGCCATCGGGTAACCATGGGCGTCGGCGATCGAGAGCCTCGTGACGTGCACGTCCGCGAGCGCGTGCCGCACGGCCTCCACCTGCCCCGCGAGGAGCGTGGCGATGACGAGTCGCATGACCGTCCTTTCGATCAGGGGCGGGGCAATTCCAGCCGCGCGTCGAGCACTTTTTGGATCCTTCCATCGAGTTCGACCAGGTGCGCGAGGCTGGCGTCATCGAGCTTCACGTCGGCCTTCGCGAGCAACGTCTTGATCCGTCCGGCGACGGCTCGCAGTTGGTGGGCGGCCAGCGCCTGCGCGTCGGGATTCGCGCCGCCCATCGCGAGCTGCGAGAGCCTGGTCACGAACGATCGCTGCAGACCCCGGCGGAAGCTCGGTATCGCGGGCTTGCGGTTCGTGTAGCCCGCCGGGCCGATCGTTTCCAGCTCGGCGAGGACCGCCTTCGCGAGCCGATCGAACAATTCGGCCGTCGTGAGGGCATCCTGGTCGGCGGGCACCTTCAGCTCGCTGTCCCGAATCCGGTCGAGCGTGAGCGGGTCGAGCAGCCGCGAGAGCACCCGGTCCTGCCACATGAGCACGACGTCGTGCACCGGATAATCCTCGCGACTGACCGGCCGGCTTCCCCAGTGATACCACTGCGTGGCCACGAGCTGGTTGTAGAGCTCCGGCGGGAAGCTGAACGGCGTCGCCGAAAACATCTGCGATTCCAGCACCGCGAGCGCCTCCCGCTGCTTCGCCGGATCGACGACCCGGAAGGGGAGCGTGGCGCCGGGGTCGTCCTTGTGCGCCCGCGACCCATGGAGGCCGCCGATGAGCCGGGAGGCGGTGTACATCGCCTGGCCGTGGGCCGCGATGAGCACGCCGAACGCCTGCCGCACCCGCTGATACCCCTCATCGTCGGCGGTGAACCGATCGACGATCTTCGGCATCACCTGCGCCACCAGTTCGGCGCGGCTCTTCGCGAACTCCACGGGATCGCTGCCGAGGTCGAACCGGTTCGAGAGCGGGTCAGGGTCGCCCCACGCCGTGTCCTCGTCGGTCGAGTAGGCGAGCGCGGGCTCACCGCTGCGGGAGGCGATCTTCTCGAGTTCGGGCAGCTCCGCCTCGGGGGAGCCGCCGGCAAGCGGCTTGTAGCCGTATTCGATCGCCCAGTGGTCGTAGGGGCCGATTTTGGCCGTGTAGAAGTCTCCCTGCACTCGCCCCTTCGGCATGATGTTCACCGGGATGTAGTCCATGACGCTCGTCGATCCGCCGGAGGCACTCGTCTTCGTCACGTCGTTGAAGTCGGCCAGCGACCGCAGCGAGGAGCCCTTGAAGTTGTGGCGAAGGCCGAGCGTGTGGCCGACCTCGTGCATCGCCACCAGCGTGAGCCCCTGCACGACGAGCTTCTCCTTCTCCGCCTCCGACAGGGGCTTCCCGGCGTTGGCCGCCAAGGCCGTCATCGCCAACGCCGTCTCGCGGGAGTGCCCATCGAAGAGTCGGCAGCCGCAGACGTGGCCGCGAACCGAGTTCGGATGGCTGTGCGATTCGGGGCCGCCGCCGGTGAGCATCGCGATCGACTCCGGCGTGAACGTCTCGTACTCGGTCCGCCAGAACTGGAGAAAGTCGGCGTCGAAGATGATGTCGGCGTCGAGGATCTGCCCGGTGCGAGGGTTCACGCGGGAGGGGCCCATCGCGAAGCCGGCGCCGGCGGTGATCCAGCGGAAGGTGTTGTAGTTCACGTCTTCCGGATCCCAGTCGGTTACATCGGGCTGCTGGCGGACCTCGATGGCTCCGGCGAATCCGGCCTTCTCGAAGGCCTCGTTCCAGGCCTCGATCCCCGTGCGAATGGCCTGTCGATAGCGGAATGGAACGGTCTTCTCGATCCAGAAGACGATCGGCTTCTTCGGAGGGGAGACGGCCGCGGAAGGCTCCGCCTTCTCGAGGTTCCATCGATTGACATAGCGAACGAACCGGTCCTCGTCGACCTTCTGGGAGAAGTCCTTGAGCGCCGTCACGAAATAGCCGACGCGGTCGTCGGCGAGCCTGGGCTTGTAGGCGTTTTGCGGCAGGAGGCTGAGCGAGTAGTGAACCGTGATCGTCACACCGCGGGCATCCGGGACGGTGTCGAGGACCGTTCGGCCCGACGAACCGTAGGTGGCCGCCACCCGGAGTTCGACGTTGTCGGGGAAGCCCTTCGCGCTAGCCCAGCTCGAACGGTCGCGGGCGAACGAGAAGCCGGGCAGCGACGACGAGATCTGCGGAAGGTCGGTGAGGAACACGCTTCCGAGATCGACGATGTGGCCTCCCGACGGGCCGGTCGTCACGATCGGCAGGCTGAAGAGCACGCTGTCGGTGTAGGCGAGATCGACCGCCTTCTCCTCCGGGCTTCCCTTGGCCGCGAAGAACCGGACGTTCTTCCGCGAAACCTGGATCGTGTCGTCCACCTTGCGGAAAACCCAGATCCAATCGTCGCCATCGCCCCAGCTCATGCCGCCGAGCACGGGACCGTCGCCGATTCCGCGGGCGATCGAGATCAGCACGAAGAACTCCTTGCCGAGCAGATTCTCCGTCAGTTCCGCGTAGACCTTTTCGTCCTTCCGCCAGAGCGGAATGAGCCCGGCGATTTTCGTGGCGTCCTTGAACGCGACGGCGAACGGAGGCTTGCCTCCCTTGCCGGCGTCGGCGGCCGTCGGGGAAGCCGCCGTTCCTGCGGTCGTTGCCGCGGGAGTCGCGGGAGATTCCCCAGCGTTGACCGCGGGAGCGGACGTGCCCGATATCGACGGGTCGGCCGCGGCGGGCGTCTCGGGCTTGACCGGCCCTTCGGCGCGGACAAACGCCATGCCCCCAAGGAGCATGGCGATCGACCATGCGACGCATCGCGACCGTCCGGACACCGATCCAGCCCTCGCCCGCTTCCGCTCCACCATCGTCTCACCGCTTCCGTTTCTTGGGTTCAGGGAACTGCCCAACATCATCTCGTAAGGGTACCATCGCAATGATGCCAGACCAACGTTTGGTTTCGCCCACATGACGAGGATTTCCGAGCCGGTCGCGATCCGGGCATTCTTCGGTGCAGGCCGCAGGACGGTCGCCCGCCTGCGGAACCGCGGCTTCAGCGGCAGCGAGATCCTGCTTGTCGAAGAAGCTCAACCGCCTTCGGCCGCGGTCCCGGCTCGTTGGGTCGTGAAATCGTTCGGGATGGGCACGCCCACCGTCCGAGCCACGTGGGTCCACGGCTTCATGGCCCACCTGCGACGCAGTGGGATCGAGGGGATTCCCATGCTCCGGAAAACCCTGACGGGTGACGCGGTGCCCCAAGTCAGCATCGTGACCGACACGCTCGCGGAGGATGTCGAGGGCGTGCTCTGGGAGGCGGTGGAATTCCTGCCCGGCCGGCCGATCGCGGTGCCGGACGCGGTCGGGCGGTCCGCCGCGTTGCGCCGGCTCGCCGCGATCCACGTCGCCGCCGCGTCGCTGCCGGAGGGCGCGCCGCGACTGGCTAGGTCCCGTGGCCTCGTCGAGCGAATCGAACGGGCCGCAGCGGTTCGCGAGAAGCCGTGGAGAGATCGGTGGCGGAACTCGGCCGACCGGCCGCGGTGTGGTGATGCCGTCGTCGCGGTCTTCGAGCGGGCGATCGAGTCGTTCGCGGCGGAGGGGCCTGCGGCCCTCGAGCGGATCATGCGGACTCCCCCGATCGAAACGCCGTGTCAGGCCGTGCTCCGCGACGTCTGGAGCGACCACGTGCTCTTCGAGGGCGATCGAGTGAGCGGCATCATCGACTTTCATGCCGCGGGCATCGATACGGTGGCGACCGACCTGGCGAGGCTCGTCGGCAGCTGGATGCTCGCTGCCAAGGCTGCGGAGTCGAAGCCGTGCTGGGAAGAGTGCCTCGCCGCCTACGAGAGCATCAGGCAGCTTGAAGACCGGGAGCGTCGGCTCGTCAGGTTCCTCCACCACGCGGGGGTGATCGTGGCGATCGACAACTGGTTCCGCTGGCTCGTCGAGGAACGGCGGAGCTTCCCCGACCTCCACTCCGTCGCGAATCGGCTCGAGTGGCTCGTGGCGTCGCTCCCCGAATCGATCGCCGCGATGGGACAGGCGGTATGAGAACCGCCGGCTCAATACGGAAGCCCGAGGCGCAAGTTTCCCTGCAGGCGAACAGGTGCCCCGTACGGAAGCCCGAGGCGCAAGTTTCCCTGCAGGCGAACTCACTGGCTGCACGGAAGCCCGAGGCGCAAGCCGAGAGGGGAGTTGACGATGTGCAGAAAGGCGGCGTCGAGTCATTCAATCTATCTCGGAATGAACGCTGTTTTGCGAAACTACTCGGTTCTTCACGCACCCCTGACGCCCCTCTCGGCTTGCGCCTCGGGCTTCCGGGAATTTCCAGCGACC
>DHLZ01000183.1 GCA_002405515.1 Planctomycetaceae bacterium UBA4655 | reverse complement strand
GCCCCGAACCAGCACGTTTGACGTGAAAGCGGCAGGGCGTAACTCGAAGTCAACCCGCGTCGAGGGCGAGCCGGTCGGCCTCGCAGGCCATGGCGACCGACGCGACGCTGTCGGCCTCCGTGAGCCGCCGCACGTGGAGCGGGTTGCGGACGCGGGCGAACTGGTCCTCCGCCAGGTCGTGGACCGTCTTCGCATAGAGCGCGAGCTTTTCGAGCCCGGTCGTGAAGCTGATCTCGACCGTGATCGTCGCCTCGAAATCGCGGAACCGCCCCCTCACGTGACGCTCGTTTTCCTCGAGCCGGTCCGTCACCCGCACGACGCTCCCGGGCAGCATGCGGGCGAGGATCTCCGCCGACTCCTCGTCCACGACCGCCCTCAGGAAGCCGTGGGTCGGCACCCAGTCGTAGAGCCGGATCTCGCCCCGCTCGAACACGAGCCGCAGTTCCTGCCGGTCCATCCGCGACGGCTGGTGGAAGCCGTGCTCGAAGTGGAAGAGCACGCCCCAGTGCGGGTCGCGTCGAAGGGCCTCCGGCACGAGCGACTGCGTATGGCCGGCCCAGCCGTCGTAGGGATAGCGGCAGGTGCACGAGACCTGCTCCTCGACGGGCCGATAGACCTGCTCGAGCGGCCCCTCGCCGTCCTCTTCAACTCCGGCAGGCGGCCGCACACTCCTTGCGGCCGACACCACCGTCCCCTGCCCCAGCCAATACGCCACGAGATCGAAGAAGTGGACGCCGTGCTCGACGAAGATCCCGCCGCTCTTCTCCCGGTCCCAGAACCAGTGTTCCGGCGCGAGCCCCTCGTCGGCCGCCTCGTTCATGAACAGTCCGTGAATGAGCCCTCCCAGGATCCTCGACTCGATGAGCCGCCGCATCGCCTCGGCGAGCGGGTTGTACCGTTCGACGAGGTTCGCGACGCAGACGAGCCCGTGCCTCGCCGCGACCGCCTCGAGCTCCTGGGCGTCGGCGAGCGTGATCGCAAGCGGCTTCTCGACGAGCACGTGCTTTCCTGCGCGGAGCGCCGCACGAGCCTGCCGGTGGTGCATCGCCGGGGGCGTCGCGAGGTAGACGACGTCGATCTCCGGCGAGACGATGAGCATCTCCGGGTCCACGACCCCGGCCTTGAGCGTCGTCGCGGCGCGGTGGGCCGCTTCGGGATTGACGTCGGCGACGGCCGCGACCGTCACGGCCGGCAGCCGCCGGTACTGCTCCGCCGAGAACCGGGCGAAGGCGCCGCAGCCGACGATCCCGAGCCTGATGGTGCCGAGCCTGCCGAACGTTCTGCCTGCCGGCTCCCGAGCCGCGGCTGGAGCGGCGATCTCGTTTGCCGAGGGGGCGGTCGGTGCATCCGTAGGGCCGGCTGGCATGGGTGGTCTCCTCGGGAAAAGCGTGAGGGACACGTCCATGCGATCGATTCGACCGCGGAATGCCTGCGGCCGGACGTCGAGAACAATACCAGCCCGAGCAAGCCCGGTCCATCCGTCGCCAGTTCAGCCTCCGGCACCCGACGAGGGGGCCGAAGCGGATCTGGGCGAAGCGGGCTTCGTGGGGATCGTGTTCGTGCGGACCGTGGGGGACGTCACGGTGGACACCCCCGGGCCGGCCTCGACGTCACGCTGGCGGTAGAGATCCCAGCCGTGATCGGTCACCTCGAAGGCATACGTCCCCTCCGTCACGGTGTAGCGGGCGATGCCGAAGTCGCGGCCGTCGTCGGTCCGCCCGCGGGAGAAGCGGATCTCGTAGCTGCCCTTCTTTGGTAGCGTCTGCTCCTGCCCGGCCCGGATCACGACCTCCTCGCGGCCGTCCACGACGTAGGTCACCTCGCCGCCGGTTTCCTGCGGGAGCAGGATCGTCACTCCGGGGCCCGCGTAGGGCAGCGCGTTGCGTCGGACCGTGGCCGTGCTCGGTACCGACGGCGTCACGACGACCGTTTCGGTCGGTACGACGGTCTCCGTGGGGACGACGGTCTCGGTCGGGACGACCGTCCGGTAGCTCTCCCGCCACGGGCCCGTGTCGTAATGGTGATGGTGATGCATCTGCCACGGACCGGCGCCGCCGTGGTGATGATGATGGCGGGGCTGCGCCTCTGCGGCCGCCCCGGCGAGCGTGACAAGGATCCCGACCACCAGTCCGATCGCGCGATTCATCGGTTGCCTCCCGTCGCATGAGGGTGTGCTTCGATTGGCCCGCCAGACGCGGGTTTCGAACACTACGCGCGGCAGGCTCGCGCGGGCAAACGCCCCGGATCAGCCGGTCACCTCCGCTTCGGCCGCTTCTTCGCGGCGGGCTTCTTCGCCGTCGCCCGCGCGGCCGTCGGCTTCTTGGGCTGCTTGCGGTTCTGCAGGGCCGGCTTTTTCGGGGCCGGCTTTTTCTGGGCCGGCTTCTTTGGGGCCGGCTTCTTTTCCGGGGCCGGTTTTTTCTTCGCCGCCTTCTTGGCCGCCTTCTTCTTCTGAGGCGTCACGCCCTTGCGCCGCGGGGATTTGGCGGCCGCGACCTCGTCGAGGAATTCGTTCGCCATTTCGGCGAGGTCGGCGGCCGAGAGCGGCTCCACCTCGTCGAGAATGAAGAGCGACAGTTCGCCACGCTGCTGCGCGGCGGAGAGCGTCTGGTATTCGTCCAGCGACAGGTCGTCGTGGTCCTCGTCCTCGCTCGTCAGGAACTCGAAGCCGACGCGGGCCTTGGGATCCCAGCCGTCGATGTGAAACTCGACGCCGTACTCGCGAAAGGTCAGGTTGCGGGTGATGGAGTAGCCGCGGCCCTTGAACAGCCGGGCGAGGAGGCCGCAGGCCTCGGTTTCAGAGAGCGTGTCGGGCATGGGAACCGGTTTCCAGGGGATTTGCAGCTTGTTTAGCTTGCGAAGGATAGCCGATTCCAAGCGGCACCGCGAGGAGCGAGAGGTCCAGCCGGTCCTCCGGGGCCACCCCCTCCGACGAGAGGCCGCCTGAAAAGATGACCGCCACCGCGGCCATCAACAGCCCAAAGAGGAGAATGGCCGCGACCGCCACCCCCATGAGGCAGCCGGCCGAGGCGTCGTCTTGCCGAAGCGACTCGAGCCGGCTGGCGTCGATGCCGCCCGCGACGCCGGGCGACGACGCGTCGGCCGACTCCCGTCCCTGCTGGCGGTTCACCGCCGAGTCGAGGGCAAGCAGCAGGCTGCGGGCGTAACGGAAGAACCAGACAGGAAACGACACGGCCGCGACGAGGCATGTTGTCAGAGCCGTGCGCTGGGAAACCCCGCAGCCGATCACGAGAAGGGCGTAGAGCAGGCCTGTGCCGACGACCGTGATGCCGTAGTTGATGTAGATCGAACCGAGGTAGAAACCCGGCTCCGGACTGAACCGCAGGCCACAGTTCGCGCAGCCTTCGTGCATCCGGAAGAGGCCGGCAAAAAGCGGCCCCACACCGCATCGCGGGCAGACGAGCCGGAAGGCCCGGAGGAACGCCCCGGCCATCGACGGCCCACGGCGTTTCGACAGCTCGCTCATCGGGCGGTCGCCGGCTCCCTCGATGCGGCGCCGGGCTTCCCCCGACGCGTGCCGCGAGCCGGCTTGGCCGGCCGATACCGCTCGATGATTCGCCGGGAGGTCTCGACGAGACGGTCGCGGACGTCGGCCGGTTCGATCACCTCCGCATGCTCCGCCAGGCCCAACAGCTGCGGGATCATCTCGTCGTCCCAGGCCCGCTCGATCTCGAGGATCACGCCGCCGTCCCGTTGCGGCTTCACCTTCTGCCTCGGATGAAACGGCTTCTCGGCGGCCCACCTCGCCCGGGCCGCGTCGATCCGGATGCGATAGCGTCGGGGAGCCTTGGCGGAGCGGAAGATCGTCATGCTGTCGGCGAGCATCGACTCGACCGTCTCCGCCGATCGCTCGAACGACCTCGACGACGGCTTCGCCTCCTCGACGCGGTCGAGCTTGAAGAATCGGATCGCTTCGGCGTCGGCGGACGACCGGCTCTTGGCCGGGTCGGCGAGCCGGGCGGCGATGTAGATGCTGCCGTCGTAGACGACGACCGCCTCCGGATTGATCGAGTAGCTCTTCGCCGCGGCGCTGGCGAGGCTGCGGTAGCGGATGCCGAGCGTGAGCCTGTTTTGAATGGAGCGGTTGATGGCGCTGAGCGTTCGCGAGGAATACTTCCCCTGGGTCGGCCGCGGATGGACGACGAGCCCCTGCTTGTGATCGTCCACGTAGGCGAGCAGTTTCGGCGTCACGAGCTTCTCGATCCTCGCGAGCAGCTGGCCGAGACCGTGCCAGTAGACGGTTCCCGCGAGCGGGGCGATGAAATTCCTCGCGACGGCGAGCGAGAGCAGCTCGGGCAGCGTCACGGCGGGGGCGGAGAGTTCGTGGGCTCCCCTGCCCGGCTCGATCGCCCAGCCGGCGGCCGGCCCGCCCCGGTCCGTATGCTTCTTCACGCTTTTGAGCGAATAGCCGAACTTCTGCAGAAACTCGAGGTCGCGACGGATGTTCTTGTCGGACATCTCGTCGATCACGCCGCGGCTCCGCAGCTCCGCCTTCAGCTCGGCGATCGAAAGCGGATGCCTCGCGCCGAAGAGGATGTCGATGAGATGAAAGATCCGCAGAAGCTGTTCGTGCCGGCTGAGTGAGTCCATTCCCAAAACGATACTTCAACCGCCGGCGGGAAACCACGTGCGATACGGAAGCCCGAGCCGCAAGTTCCCCTGTAGGCCGAGCGTCCAAAATTCCCGGAAGACCGAGGCGCGAGTTTCCCTGCAGGCGTTGCGTTGAAATTTCCGGAAGCCCGAGGCGCAAGCCGAGAGGGGCGTTGACGAGGCCCCGCGAGTGGATGCCCGGTCACGAGCCCGCCTGCACGACACCGCATTGCCGCCCGGGGGGCAGACGCATCGTCGCTACGGCGAGG
>DHLZ01000252.1:2042-4546 GCA_002405515.1 Planctomycetaceae bacterium UBA4655 | reverse complement strand
CCCCCCCCCCCCCCCCCCCCCCCCCCCCCCCCCCCCCCTCCCTTCTTCCTCTTTTTTTTTTTTTTCGTCGTTTTCTTTTTTTTACTCGCTTTCCTTTTTGTTGGCTGTGCGTTTTTTGAGGTCGGGGTTCGGTGTGAGGTCAGGCTTCGTGTGCCGTCAGGCTTCGTGGCGGGATTTCGTCAATCCCAATCGCCGAGGGACTCGACGTGGGCGGCGGAGCCGTCGCGGAGCCAGCCGTCGAGCTGGGCGATGTCCTTGAGCTGCTGGCCGCGCGATCGTGGCACGACGACGTAGCGGCAGTCCACTTCCGGCAGGGCCGTCATGTCGCCCCAGAGCTTCTCGAACTGGGCGACGGGAAAGACGTCCTCCTGCCCATGTCCCCAGCGTTTCTTGACGTCCTTGAGCGTGACGTAAGTGGGCATCCTCGCGGCGACCGCACGGATGCCGGCGGCCACCTTCTCGCGTGAGCCGACATCGTCGCCGAGATCCTCCCGCACGAGGCCAAACACCCGCAGCAGCGGATCGATCGCGATCCAGGTGGAGAGCGTGTTGTAGAAGCGGAGCTTCGACTCGTCCTCCTCGCGGGGCATCGCGAGCCCCTCGACGATCCGCGGCCGCCCGTTCACCCGCGCGAGGCCCCCGCCGCGATCCTCGATCCGCCGCGGGATCACCTCGAAGGTGAGGCAGCCGCCGCTGTCGACGTGGCGGCCGAGGACCGCCGGATCGAGATCGGCCCCGACGGTGTCGATGTTGTGGAGGAAGAGCCACTTCAGCTGCGGCCGCTCGGCGAGCAGCCGGCCGAGCACGCCGTTGCGCAGGAGGTTCGCCAGTTCGAACCAGTGGCCCACCGGGTGGAGGCACTGGCTCGGCAGGTTGTCGGTGTAGTCGGTTCCCTCGCCGGCCGATTCGGCCCACGAGGCGAGCGCCGCGTGGAGGCTGTCGCGGACCTTCTGCTTCTGCTCGTCGAGCCGCTGGTGCGACGTTTCCTCCCACGCAAACCGCAGGTCGCGGACCATCGGCACGAGCCTCAGGCCGACGGCCCGTCCCGGCGAGAGCCGTACGATCGGCTCGACATCGGCGGCCGTCGTGCCGCGGGCGAGCCGTTCCGATCCGTAGCCCGCTTCGGCGATCTGGCCGTGGGTGAGGTAGCTCGTCGTGATCAGATGTGGCACGGCCATGCCCGCGAGCCGCCCGGCCCGCCGCGACTTCGCGAGGTGCACGTCGAGAAACGTACGGTGCCTTCCCGCGATCCGGCAGAAGGGATGAACCGCCTTCACGACGCCCGCCCCTTGCGTCCAGCGGCTTCCCACCCCGGCTGCCATCGTGACGACGGCCACCTCACCGGCCCGTAGGGCTTCCCGGCCGATCTCCCCGCTGGTTGTACCCTGTCGCTCAACGCCGCCGGCAAACGCGACATCCTCGTCGCCGACATCCTCGATCGACGTGCTCGCGGGGAGGCGGTTTTGCGAGAGGCCGATCCGGCCGGCCTGCAGGTCGGCCCGGATCTGCTCGTGCTGCACCTCGTCGAAGCCGAGATCGGATAGCAGCGTCCGCAGTTCGCCCGCGGCGCCGCGGCCGGAGCCCTCCTTGGGGAAGAGCCGGTCGAAGAGCGTGTGCACCATCCCGGAGAGTTCGGGCTGCGAGCGGCAGGCGGCGCCGAAGAGGTCGAGCTCGGCCCGTCGGCAAGACGTCAGCGTGGTGCGATCGGCCGCAAGCAGCGTCGGCACGGCGAGCGCGTAGTAGCCCGGCGGCATGAGGGCTCTCGAGTCTTCGAGCAGATCGGCCCAGGTGCCGCGGTCGTTCACGGCGAAATCGTAGACGACCGGCTCCATCGCGAAGGGGAGCGCGTGCTGAAACCGTCGCTTCAGCGTCTTCATGATGTCGCCGAGCGCCTCCTGCCCCGCGGCCCTCGCGGTTGGAGCGAAGATGAAGCCCATGCCGCCGCCCGACATGCCGCCGAGCATCCAGAAGCCCTGGAAGTCGTCGCCGAACCGGCGGCGGACCTCGTCGATGATCGATTCGGTGTAGAGGTTCGTGGCCCAGGGGATGATCGTCTGGATCGGGCCGAAGAAGTTTCGCGTGGTGAGCGAGGCGATCCGCGGCATGTCGCCCGCCTCCACGGCCTCGATGATGCCGTCGAGGATGCCGACGGCCTCGTGCCGCGCCCGCCATTCATCCCCGCTTCTCAGGAGATACTTTTCGGTCACCATCTCCAGGATCGGGCCGACGTTCTGCGCCATGCCGCCATGCACGAGCACGAGCGAATCCTGGAGCCGGGCTCCCAGCTTCACGGGCTCGTGCTTCGGCAGGAGCCGGCCGCGGCTCGTGCCGAATTCAGGGTCGCCATCGGCCGCCGCGACACCGCTGATGAGCTTCGCCGCCGGCCAGACGCCGCCCGAATCCTGCCAGCCGCCGCCCGACCCGCCGAGCCATTCGCCGAGGATCGCCCGGGCGGCCACGAGCCGCCGCTCGCCCTCCGTGAGTCCCTTGGTGAGCGAGCCCGC
>DHLZ01000252.1:0-1821 GCA_002405515.1 Planctomycetaceae bacterium UBA4655 | reverse complement strand
TGTTGACGGAGCTTACGACCTCGAGGCCGAGGCCCGGGCCGACCACGCGGGCGAGCAGGTCGGCGAGGCTCTCGCCGGAGCCCTCGATCCCCGGCGGCACGATTCCCGAGGCGATCACGGCCGCCTTCAGGAGGCCGAGGTAATCGCGTGCGAAGTCAAACACCTCCGCCATGTCGGTGATGTCGGCGGTCGCGCCGAGGTCCACGCTCGTGAGCCGCAAGACCGGGCTGTCGATCACCCGCAGATACGCCTCCACCGGCGGCTTCGGCTTCGCGTCCCGCCCGTGCACGGCGAGGTCGATCGACACGTTGAGAACCCGCGCGGCCTCGGGGTAGTCCATGCCGAGGAAGAAGATGTCGCTCCAGCAGGAGTGCGACAGATCCATCCGCACGGGCGTCGATTCGCGGAGCACGGGAAACGTGCCGTGAGATCCCTGCACCAGCAGCTCGGGCCGGATCCGCAGGGCGTGGTCGGCGGGGTGCCCCACGCGAAACATCCACTGGTTGCCCCGCAGGCTCCGCACGCTCCTGCGGACCTGGTTGGCGAGCGTCTGGAGGCCGAGTTCGCGGTAGGCGTGGGCGAGGCCGCTTGCGAGCGAGTCGCTCACGCCGTGCTCGGCCTGGCTCTCGCGAAACGCCTCGATCGCCTCCTCGAACCGGCGGTTCAGAAGATGCTCGTGGCCCGCGTGGGGAATGAGGCCCTCGTGTGGGTTTGTGGCGGCGGTGCGGCCCTCCCTGGCGAGCGCCGCCGGCAGGAAGTAGCGGTGGATCGCCGAAAGCAAGAACAGCGCCCGCACCCGCTCGTAGAGGCTTTTGCTCTCCCGACGGAAAGCCTCGAGCCCCGCGGCCTCGGCAAAGAGCCCGTCGGCCGAAAGCCCCGCGCAGACGCTCTCGATCGACCGGTCCCGCACCGCCGGGTCGGCCGACGTGACGATTTCGACGAGGCGGGATTTCATGAGGGTGTCAGCATTGCGGAAGCCCGAGGTGCAAGTTTCCCTGCAGGTGTGTTCGCAACAAACCCGGAAGCCCGAGGCGCAAGCCGAGAGGGGCGTTGAGTCGCCGCTACCTTTGACGTCACGTCCTTCGAAACCTTCCGGCGCAAACGGTTCCTTGCCGCTGTCCGTTGATTTGCTACCACCCCAACGCCCCTCTCGGCTCGCGCCTCGGGCTTCCGTGGCAATTCGTCAAGCTTCCGGATTTGGTCATCTGTGCCGCAGCGTGCCATTTTCCCCTCGTCACCGCTGCCGGGCGAGGAGTTCGACGAGTTGGGCGAGGATTTCGGCGCGGTCCTTGCCGGAGAGGCCGAGCACGATCAGCGCGAACACTTCGGGTCGTTTGGCCGACATGCCAGGCGCGGTGCCGAGCAGTCCTTCAAGATCGATCGGAGGATGTTTCATGTCTCGTTCTCGAATCGTTGATTCAGCGATTCCGCTGGAAAGAATTTACTACCCCGAGCACGATGTTGTTGACGGTGGTTTTCGGTTGACTGAGCGCCACCACGGTCCCACGGAAGCCCGAGGCGCGAGTTCCCCTGCAGGCGTTTGCTGGAAATGCCCGGACGCCCGAGGCGCGAGTTGCCCTGCAGGCGTAAGCTGGAAATGCCCGGAAGCCCGAGGCGCAAGTTTCCCTGCAGGCGTTTGCTTGAATTGCCCGGAAGCCCGAGGCGCTAGTTTCCCTGCAGGCGGTTTCTGAAAATGCCCGGAAGCCCGAGGCGCAAGCCGAGAGGGGCGTCAGGGTCGCGCAATGAGCCGGGTGATTTGGCAAAACAGCGTCCACACTGAGCGTTTACGAGTGACTCGCCGCCGCCTTTCTGAACATCGTC
>DHLZ01000251.1 GCA_002405515.1 Planctomycetaceae bacterium UBA4655 | reverse complement strand
CAGAGCTACGAACTCAGCGGTACGAACTCAGCGAGGGGTTGCCCGTGCCCTTGAGCCGGCGTAGGTGGCCAGCGAAGCCCGGAGGGCGAGAGCGCAGACACCTCCGAGAGAGCGGAGGGCAGGGCGGGCACCGATCCGCGAAGCGGATTGGTCGCGCAGCGAGCGTCTGGTGATGGGCGGGGTCGCTCGAAAGAAACGGGCAGCCCCGAACCCAGCAAGGTTGACGTGCGAGCGGCGGAAGGTTCGGCCCTCACCGCTGGTAGATCGGGAGCGTCCCCTTGTCGAGCTGGAGGATCGTGAGGTTCGAGGCGGTGGTGTAGACCGGTCCGATGTAGCCCTGCGGCCAGAAGACGCCGTCGCGGTCCTTCTGGGCCTCGCCGACGAGCCGCTTCTCCATCTGCATTCGGTAGGCATCCCACTTCTTGCCTCCCTCGCGGTACATGACCTGGGCGTAGTAGAAGTGGGCGTAGTGCCAGTGGCCAAAGCCGTTGTTGGAGATGTTGCCGAGATGCCTTTCCGCATAGTCGAGCATCCGCGGCACGTGCGTGTCGTCGTACTCGCCCGCGTTGAACAGGCAGGCGATCGCGGCGGCCGAGATCGCCGGGCGGCCTCCGCCCCCCTTCGAGCTGTACTGCACGCCGCCATCGGGCATCATGCACTTGTGGATGTAGCCGATCGCCCGGTCGATGATCTCCTTCGGCACGGCGATCCCGGCGTTGCGGCAGCCGCGCAGCCCCTGCACCTGCGTGATCGTCGTCGATCCCTCGTCGAAGCCGTTGCCGTCCTTGGCGCTCACGTAGCCCCAGCCGCCGTCACCGGTCTGCGCCCTCCCCGAGAACTCGACCGCTTTCTCGAGCACGCGAACGAGCTCGTCGCGGCGCCGCTCGTCCTCCTCCTCGCCGAGCACCTGTGAGAGGAAGAGCATCGAGAAGCCGTGGCCGTAGGTGTAGCGGTCGTCGGTCTTGGGGTCGCCGATGAGGCCGTTCGGGCGGGAGCGGCTCACGAGGTAGTCCACCGCCTGCCGGATCGGCTCGGAGAAGCGGCCCTGCGTCGTCGTCGATCCCTCGAGCAGCATCGCCGTGCCCGCGAGCGCCGTCATCGCCGTCGGATAACGGCCTTCGTTCGCCGACCAGCTGCCCCGCCGCGACTGACTGTTTCGGAGCCATTCGAGCCCCTCGCCGATCACCTCTTCCACGCGGCCGCGTCGGCCGGGCTCCTGCTCGGCGTCGGCGATCGCCCGCATCGACGAGGCGAACATCACGACGAGCACGCAGCCGACTGCCGCGACAGGCCGGAGCCACGCAGCCGCGGACGTCGAACGAGCGTTGGGGTTCATGACCGGGGCCTTCATGGGCGGCTCGCCGCCGGGACGGGAATGATCTGCTGCATGAACTGTTCGATCGCCCGCCAGACGTCCTTGCCGCCGGCAGGGCGACGCGTCGCCTGATGGGGAGGCCTGGGGGAGATCGACGAGCCGTCGAACGTGAGCGAGATCCTCTCCGAGCCGATCTCGAAGAGGATCCGGTGACCGGCCGGGTCGCCGCTGACATCGCAGGTGGAGAGCGTGTTGGGATCGAGCGGAAGCCGATCATCGGAGTGGATTTCGTGGCCCGTCCGCTTGTCGAGGCAGAGCAGCCCCAGCTTCGGCCGGTCGTCGCCCCGCCTCGCATGGACCTGCCTCGCGAAGACGAGCACCGGGAGTTCGGCAGGCTGGCTGAGCAGGAGGCCGTGACGCAGGATGCTCGCGGGCATCGACCAGAGCGATTCCCCGGTCGTGCGATCGAGCGACCAGACCGATCCCGTCACGACCGGCGTGGCGTCCTCGATGCCCCACGCATGGGGCATGCCCATGATCAGGCCGAGCCGTTCCATCTCCTGCCGTTCCTCCGCCGTCTCCTGCCTCGCCGCGACGACGAGCAGCCGGTCGTTCCACGGAAGCACGTGCAACGCTTCGAGCCCGTCCGGCATCTGATCGAGCGTCCGCGAGAAGATCGCCTTGCCGTCGGCGATCCGAAGGAGCGTCATCCGTCCGCGGCCGTCGAGCACGGCGAGTTGCTCCCCGCCCACCATGGTCGCCCGCGCGTCGGCCGCAAAGTCACCGAGTGGTTCGCGCCGGCCGGTCGCGGTGTCGATCACCGCCAGCCCCACTCTCGAAACGCGAGCGGCAGCGACTGGCCCGCCGGCCGGCTCGGTGATCGCCACGAGCCAGCGACCGCTCGCGCAGAGCCGCTGCTCGCGAGGCGGCAGGTCGAGCCGCCGCACTTCGCGGCCGTCGATCATCGACAGAACGGCCGCATTCCTGCCGTCCCGCGGCAGGACGATCAGGAACCGGTCATCCCCGAGGAGGTCGCACGACGACGGGATGCCTCGCCGGGTCCAGACCACCTCGCCGGTCAGCACGTCGCGGAGCTCGAGCACCCCGCTGGAGATCACGGGCACACCGGCGGTCGTGGCGCGGCCGATCTGGACGCCGCCTGCTCCCGCCGTTTCGATCGCCGGCTCGTTCAGCCGCATCCCGAGAGGCATCTTTTCGTTCCGCGGCATGCCACCCGCCCGTCGCATTCCATTCCCCGGAACGCCATTCCCCGGGCCCGCATTCCCGAGACCCGCATTGCCAAGACCCGCATTGCCGACGACAACGCGGGCGTTCACGCCGTTGATCACGCCCCGCTGGTCGCCGGCCCTGGACCACAGCTTCCGGTGTCTTCCCCCGCCCGCGGCCAGTTCGAAGGCCGTCACCGTGCCGCCGCTCCGCAGCACGACGACACGCCCCACCGTGGTGGCTTCGATCGCAGATCCCTGCATCCCGCCGAACATGGACATCCCGTTCTCGACCGTGAGCGGTTCACCGAGCCTGCGACCGAGGCCGTCGCTGGCGATGACGGAGTTCATGTTGTGGACGTCATACGAGAGCCGCAGGCCGGGCAGCGACAGGCCGTCCGCCGTCGCCCCGATATCCGCATCGCAGGGGACGGGGACGATTCTCGCGAGTCGATGGATATGCTCGTTCATGCCGCGGGCATGCCGAGCCTCCCGCTTCACGACGACCCCTCCGACCGGCCAGGGCTCGTCCTTGATGGGGGCCGAGCCGCGTCGGCCGACTTCGACGGCGTTCTCGCCGGCGGACGGCGGCGCGAACCTGGCCGCCATGTCGCGGATGGCGGCGTCTTCGGAACGCAGCATGGAAAGGAGAAGCAGATCGCGGCCGAGCGCGAGCCTGCGGGCCTCGTCGGATTCCACCATGCCGTTGGCACCGGCAAGCACCATGCCTTTGGCGTCAACGAGCCGCTCGCATCGCATCCGCCGCGCCGCCAAGCCGGGCTGCTCCAGCCTGTCTCCGCCCTCACCTGGAATCGATGGGAACACGACGTCAAAGCGACGGAGAAAACGATCGATCGCCGCGATCGGGTCCGTGGCCTCCGCGGCACGATCGAGCTGCCGCCGCACCGTCTCCTCGATCTCGCGGCGGAGCGTGGCCGATGGTGGCGTCGCTTCCGTGGCCATGGCGAGGATCTCCATGAGCCGACCACGGAGCCACCGGTCGCCCGTGGAAACCACGGCCGGGTCGGCAGGGTCGATGAACGAAGAATCCGCGACCGGCGGCTCGTCCGCGAGCCGGCGAAACGCCTGCCAGGCCGTCGCGGGATCGCGGGCTTTCAGAAAGCCATCGACGGCCACCCGCAACACCGAAGCCTTCGTCGCAGCGTCGGCGGCCAACGCCGCAGCATCCTTCCAGAGGGGGGATGCGGCCGGGAAATCTCTTTCCATCGCGAAGAGGATCGTGTCGGCCACCATCTCGTCGGAAATTCGCTTGGGATCGGCCTCGCGGGCGGCCTGCACCGAGGCGATGCCGGCTGAGGTCCGCCCGCGATCGAGCATCGCCTGGCCCCGCCAATAGAGCGCCCAGGGGTCGCCGCCGTTCTTGGAGAGCGCGGTCTCCACGGCCCTCTCCAGCGGTTCCGCCTGGTGGTAGACGTCGAGCGACGAAGCCGTCTGCGAGATCACTTCCCCACGATAGGCGACAAGGTTCCCGGGCAGCGCGACCCGCCCGCCGGCAGCGGCGGCCCTGCCGACGGTGCCGGATGCCTGCCCGCCGGATGCCTGCCCGCCGCGGCCCGCCGATCCACCCAGCATTCTCCCGTTGGCCAGATCGATCTCGATCACCTCGGGGCTGTCGGTGGGCAGGAGCAGTCGGCCGCTGACGATGCAACCTCGGCCGCACGGGCTCGCGTTCTGGAGCGAGACTGCCTCTTTCCAGGCGGCCTCGCCGGTGGCGAGCGACAGGGCCTCCACGCCACGACCGCCGACGACGATCACCCGACCATCGAGGATGCCCGCGACGTACAGCCCCTGATTTCGAGGCCTCTTCCAGACCAGCCTGCCCGACCGAAGATCGAGGCAGTGCAACTCGTTCGACTCCCGCGGAGAGACGACGACCCGGCCTTCGGCGAGGATGGGCGTGCCGTCGATCCACTGGCTCCTGGCCGCGAGTGCCGCCCCCGGGCCCTGCATGATGATCGCGCCGTTCGGGCCGCGGCGGATGACCAAGCCGCCGGGGCCGATCGCCTGCAGCAGCATGCCACCGTTGATCGCCGCCGTTTCCATCGACGACGACGGGTAGCGGTAGGCCCACAAGAGCGTCCTGGTCGCGAGGTCGACGCCAACGATGGCGCCGGCGCCCGTGGGGCAGACGAGCACGCCTTCGGCCAGGCTCGGCGTGAGCCCGGCGAACCGACGCTCGCGGCCGGCAGGCTTGTCGATCGCACGGCCGTCGTCGAGTTCCGCGAGCGGCTGCGACCAGTTCGCCCGTCCCGACGCCGAATCGAGCACGTCCAGACGGATGCCCCCTTTCGCCTCCACCATGACGAAAAGCTGCCCGGCAACCGGCAGGGGCGGACCGACGAACCAGCCTTCGTGGGCCATTTCGACCGATTCCTGATCGTTCGATTCCACCGCCCCCCGGCCCGAGAGCCTCCACTTCAATCGGCCATTGCCACCGATCTCGTAGGCCGACAGCGCATTCGACGATCCCGGCTGGACCGGGTTCAGCGGATTGCGAAACGCGGCCTGCAGTTCGGCAACAGCGTAGGCCTGACGCGGATTCTCCACGGCGAAGACGAAGGTCCCGTCGCTGGTGATCGTTCCCGCCGTCGCGTCCTGGAAAACGCGATCGTCCACCTGCTGCTGGTCGATGCCGGGCGAGTCTTCCATGAAGAGCGGATCTTCGGCCACGCCGAACGCCCCCGACTGCATCCAAATCCGCTTGCCGGTCTCGAAGTCGATGGCCAAAAGGCCGAGCGAAGAGTGGACAAACACCCTTCCCTCCACTGCCAGCGGCTGCCCCGCGGGGAGGAGCGGGACCTGCTGCTCCGCCATGGTCGCGCGATGCCGCTCGAATCCGCGGGCCTCCTCTGGATGGCGGGCGAGCGACACGCGATACCGCGGCGCCAGCAACGGACGAAACCCGTCGAGCACCGTGCTTCGCGTCGGGTCGCCCCCGGGCATCGGCCATTCGGAAGCCCGGAGGGCAACCCGCGGCGGCACCACGCCGTCGACACCTGCGAGCCACGCTTCGGCCCCGCCGCTCGGATACGCGACGACCAGATCGCGGCCGGCGATCCGCAGCTCCACTCGCCGAGACTTCTTCGCATCTTCCAACGCCGCGACGGCCTTCGGCAGGTCGCCGGTCCGCCGATGGGCGATCGCCCGCATCACCGACAGCGTCGGCTCGAACGCGGCGGCGTGGCGGCTCGAATGAAGCCTGTCGAGCCAGGCGACCGCCGCGAGCGGCTGACCGCCCTCGAGCGCGGTCAGGGCGAGGAGCAGCGCGGCCTTGCCCCCGGCGGGCGTGTGGAACCATCGGCGTGCGACGGCCATGACTGCGTCCGGATCGCCATCGCCGATCGCTTTCTCGAGCGACCGTTCGGCACGCAGGCGAAACTGCAGTTCGTACGCCTCTCGTCCCTCCTTGTCGAGCGATTCGATCAGGTCGGCTGCGACCGACTTCAGGCTCTTCCAGGTTCCCGCCGCCCCGGCGTCGGCCCGACGCGGAGCAACCGCCCGCGGCCGATCGTTGTTGTTTCGCCGATTGTTGCGGTCGTTGTTCCGCCCGTTGCCCGCGCGGTCCGGGCGATCACGATGGAACGAGTCGTTGTCCGCTGCGAGGATTTCATCCAGCAACGTCGAGGCATCGCTCCATCGGCCTTCGTCGAGGAGGCGGATCGCGCGGTCGAGCTGCCGTTGCCGCTGCCGGTCGCTCGGCAGATAGAGCCCGTCCTCGAAACCTTCGCCGCCATCGCCGCCCCCATCGCCGGCGGGAGCTTCACGGCCTTCCGCTTCAGCGGGCTCGCCTTCCGCTTCAGCGGGCTGATTGCCGGCTGGATTCTGACCCCACGCGTCCGCCGCCGGCAGTCCCGAGAAGACCACTGCCAGGAGCCCGATCACCGGCAACGTCAGGAGGCTCCGGCCCGGCCAGAAGCATTGCAACCGATGAAAAACATGGCTGATTTCGGCCCTCGGCCGGATCTTTTCCTCGCGAAAAACCAGCCCGATCCTGGGAATCATTGGGGCCTTCAGTCGTATGCCAACCGTTTGCGAGACTTCATCTTACGACCCATCGACGAGGGGTGGCAAGCAGGGTTTGCCCCCTTTCAGCCTCGGGCACCCGCGGCAGGAATGACGAATTTTTCGGGCGAAGGTCGCATTTTCGCCTTGCAATTTCCTTTTGAGAGAATCTAATCGACGACGCTTTTGGCAGTTGTGCCAGGCTCCATAGCGCGGTGGGGGTACTGCCGCTCACGATCACTCGGGAGACTTGAAATGTCGAAGGTTGGAAAGAAGTCGGGCGCGAAGCCCATGACGAAGACGGAGATCATGCGTGCCATCTCCGAGACCACGGGCCTGCAGAAGAAGGATGTCGTCGCCGTCATGGAGGCGCTCGCGACCGAGATCCAGAAGGCTCTGAAGTCGAAGAGCATCGGTGTTTTCTCGATCCCCGGGCTCGTCAAGGTCGAGCGTCGGGACGTGCCGGCCCGCCCCGCCCAGAAGGGCGTGCGGAATCCGTTCACCGGCGAACTCCAGGATCGTCCGGCCAAGCCGGCGAGCGTCAAGGTCCGCGTGCGGGCGCTGAAGAACCTCAAGGCGATGGTTCAGTAAGTCCGGTTCGAGAGCCTGGTCGAACCATCCATTCGATCGAATTCAGTGGGCGGCACCGAAAGGTGCCGCCCACTTTATTTTTTTTGCGGTCGGCCGCGCTCTGCCGCCCGCTTTGCTTTTGGTTCGGCGGGCCTGCCCCTTGCCCGGACCTGCGGAGACAGGTTCAATGCCGAGACAAGGATGTCGGCGGCATGAGCGAGCAGATCGGATTCATTCTCGTCCTCTTCGGGCTTCTGTGTTCCACGGCGGGGCTTCTCTGGCTCCTTGTCCGGATCCTGCGGCTGGGGCTGGATCGGGGGGCGGGCCGCCATTCGGCCGCGCGACGCCGACTCCTGAACCCGGCCGTCGTGCTTGGAGCGGGGCTCGTGATCGGGGCGGCGCCGTTCGCGTGGCAGCGGGCGTATCTGGCGATTCACGGCCTTGCGGAGCGGGAGCGGATCGTCGATGGCGAGAGGGCCCTCACGCTCACCGGCTGGGACCGCTCCGACTACTCGATCGTTGCGACGCGTCCGGATCTCGCCATCCTCGAGATGTCGAATCCCGACGTGACCGACGAGACGCTCGCGGTGCTGCGGGATCTGCCTCGACTGAAGGAGTTGTCCCTCGACGACTCCGCGGTGACGGACCGCGGTCTTGCGGCGCTCTCCGGACTGCCGGCGCTCGAGTCGCTTCGCGTCGCCCGCACGAAGATCACCCCCGAGGGCGTGGCCGCGTTCCTCGCGTCTCCGCCACCGAAGCTGCGGCAGATCGACGTCTCGGGAAACGGGATTCCAGCGGAGATTCTGCGGGCCTGGAAGGAAGCGGGCACAGGGGATTCCCCGGACGATTCTCCTCGAGGAGGGCGACGATATGTCAACTAGCCGAGCCACACGGCCCATGCACCCGGAGAGCCGCGCCGACGACGGGCTTCCGCGGCTCCGAGCCGATGGCGAAGGATCGGTCGAGAGCGCCTCTTCCCTCTGCGAAGCGAGCGAACTCGCCTATCTGGCCGAAGGCCCGGGAAAGGCGGCCTTCGAGGATCGCCTGGGCCTCGACGCCAGGCTCGTGAGCGTCGGGAACACACAGGTCTGGCTCGGCGTCGATGCCTCGAACATCGTCGTCGCATTCCGCGGCACGGAGTCGCCCGAGAGCCTCGACGGCCTGAAGGACATCCTGCTCACCGACGCGATGAACCTGCTCGTGGTTCCCGAGGGCCGGCTCGGCCACGATCTGGCGAGCGCCGGCGTCGGCGCCCGCTTCCACAAGGGATTCGTCGATGCGATCGCGGCAGTCTGGGATCCGCTTTCGGCCGCGATCGAGCAGGAGATCGCGAAAAGCGAGCGGCCGGTCTGGCTCACGGGCCACAGCCTGGGAGGGGCGCTGGCGCTCTTCGCGGGATGGCTGCTGAAGCGACGGTTCGTGAACGTTCACGAGATCGTGACGTTCGGCGCGCCGATGATCGGCAACCGCCTCGCCTGCGAGGCGTTCAACCGGGAGTTCGCCGGCCGGATCCGCCGGTACGTCAACGGCCGCGACCCGGTTCCGAAGCTGCCGTCGTTTTCGCTCGTGGCCAACGAGTTCGCCCACGTCGAGAGCGAGCGGCTGCTCGGCCGCGAGCCGATGACCGGCCTGGCCGACATGCTCGGTGGCCTCGCGTCCACGGCGGCCAGCGGGCTGCTGGCGGGCACGATCGTTGACGAGGTTTGGAAGAGCGTCACCGACCAGGTCGCCGCCCATTATCTCGGCCGCTACCGCGACCTGCTCGGCTCGGGCCGCTGACGGCCCGCCGCCCCGTCGGTCGCTCGCGAAAGTTTCACGATTCCAGGCGGCGGCGGAAAAACCGCCATCCCGCCGGCCAGTTCCGACGGCTACGATCCTTGGCGGAGGCCCCCGGCATGACCGCACCACGCCCGAAGCTCTTCGTCCTCGACACGAACGTCATCCTCCACGACTCGGGCTGCATCCGGAATTTCGAGGAGAACGACGTCGCGATCCCGATCACCGTGCTCGAAGAGCTCGACCAGTTCAAGCGGGGCAACGAGGACATCCATTTCCAGGCCCGCGCGTTTCTCCGCCGGCTCGACTCGCTCACCGGCGACGTGCTCTCCCAGGAAGGCAGCCCGCTCGGCGACGGGCTCGGTTCGGTTCGCGTCGTGCTCGGCGGCCGGCTCGACGGCCGGGTGCAGGAGGCGTTTCTCCAGGACACGCCCGACCACCGCATCCTGAGCACGACGCTCGCCATCCAGGAGCGGGAGTCGCCCCGGCAGGTCGTGCTCGTCTCGAAGGACACGAACCTGCGGATGAAGGCGAAGTCGCTCGGCATCCGCGCGCAGGATTACACCTCCGACAAGGTCCAGGGATTCGACAAGCTCTACTCCGGCAAGCGGGTCGTCGAGGGGGTCGCCTCGGAGGCGATCGACCGGTTCTACGCCGCCGGCGGCGTCCTTCCGGCCTCGGAGATTCCGCTGGCGGAGCCGCCGCGGGCCAACGAGAACTTCGTGCTCCGCAACGGCAGCAAGTCGGCCCTCGCCACGTTCCGCCGCTCCGACGGCTGCTTCCACCGAGTCGAGAAGCACGCCTGCTACGGCATTTCGCCCCGCAACGCCGAGCAGTCGTTCGCGCTTCATGCCCTCACCGACGATTCGATCAAGCTCGTCACGATCGCGGGGTCCGCGGGCACCGGCAAGACGCTCCTGGCCCTCGCGGCCGCACTCGAGTGCCGTCAGAAGTACCGGCAGATCATGCTCGCGAGGCCCGTGGTGCCGCTCTCGAACCGCGACCTCGGCTTCCTGCCGGGCGACATCGCCGACAAGCTCGACCCCTACATGCAGCCGCTCTACGACAACCTCACCGTGATCCGCCACCAGTGCGGCGACGACACGCAGGCCGCCCAGCGGATCGTCGACATGCGGGAGTCGGAGAAGCTCGTGATCACGCCGCTGGCCTACATCCGCGGCCGCAGCCTCCAGCGGATGTTCTTCATCGTCGACGAGGCGCAGAATCTCACGCCCCACGAGGTGAAGACGATCATCACCCGGGCCGGCGAAGGAACGAAGATCGTCTTCACCGGCGACGTCGCCCAGATCGACCAGCCCTACCTCGACGCGCTCTCCAACGGCCTGAGCACGCTCATCCACCGGATGGTCGGCCAGCCGATCTACGCCCACGTGACGCTCGAGAAGGGGGAGCGGTCCGAGCTCGCCGATCTCGCCAGCGTCATCCTCTGAGCCACGGCTCGTGGCGGTATACTCCGGGGCACGATGAAAGCCATTCTCAAGGCGGCAAAGTGGCGGGGGCGTTCGAAGCGATGGCTCGCGTGTGCGGTTTTCACGGGGCTTGCTTGTGCGGCGGCCACGGGGCTCGCGTGTGCGGGGGCCGCGGGGCTCGCCGCGGCCGGCGAACCTCCCGACCTCTGGGCCAAGCACCGTCGAGGTGAGGACTGGCCGGCATTCCTCGGGCCGGCCGGCGACGGAACTAGCCGCGAGACGGGCTTCTTCGCCGACGGGAGGCTGCGGGGGGCGAAGGTGCGGTGGCACCGTCCGGTCGGCTCGGGCTACGCGATGCCGTCGGTCAGCCGCGGACGTCTCTTCCAGTTCTCGCGGGTCCGCGACCGCAACCGGCTCGAGTGCCTGCGGGCCGAGACCGCCGAGCTGCTCTGGGATTTCGAGTACGCGACCGCCTACGAGGACCTCTACGGCTACGAAAACGGGCCGCGTTGCTGCCCGATCGTGGACGACGACCGCGTCTACATCCTCGGGGCGGAGGGGATGCTCCACTGCCTCTCGGTCGTCGATGGCACGGTGCTCTGGAAGATCGACACGACCGAGCGGTTCGGCGTCGTGCAGAACTTCTTCGGCGTCGGCAGCACGCCGGTGATCGAGGGGGATCTCCTGATCGCGAACGTCGGCGGGTCGCCCCCCGAGAGCCGCAAGGCGGCCCCGGGGCAGCTCGATCGCGTCCGCGGCGCCGACTCCGGCGTCGTGGCCTTCGACAAGCGGACCGGCGCCGTGCGGTACCAGTTCAGCGACGAACTGGCCAGCTACGCGAGCCCGACCTTCGCGACGATCGACGGCCGCCGCTGGGGGTTCGTCTTCGCCCGCGGAGGTCTCATCGGCTTCGATCCGGCGGCGGGCCGGCAGGAGTTCCACTTTTCCTGGCGGGCATCGATCCTCGAGAGCGTCAACGCCGCCAATCCCGTGGTCGTGGGAGACGAGGTGCTCATCAGCGAGACCTACGGCCCCGGGTCGGCGCTGCTTCGCGTGAAGCCGGGGAAATGCGAGGTCGTCTGGGAAGACGACGAGAGGAAGCGGCGGAAGATCCTTCAGTCCCACTGGAGCACCCCCATCCACCACGAAGGCCACCTCTACGGCTGCAGCGGCCGCCACATCGGCGACGCCGAACTGCGGTGCATCGAGTGGAAGACGGGCAAGGTCAAGTGGTCGCAGCCGGGCCTCGGCCGCAGCAGCCTGCTCCTCGCGGAGGGGCACTTCTTATGCCTGCTCGAAAACGGCTCGCTCTTCGTCTTCCGGGCGACCCCCGAGCGGTTCGACGACCTTGGCGAAATCCCGCTTCACGCCCCGCTCGACGGGCCCGACAGCGAGCCGACGGTGCTCCTGAAGTATCCGGCCTGGGCGGCCCCGATCCTGTCGCACGGCCTGCTCTTCGTGCGGGGGCCGCAGCGGCTCGTCTGCGTGGAGCTGGAGCGGGGCGATGTCGCGCCCTGAGCTTCCACGGGCCGCACGAGCTCTCCCGGAACGGGTCGCCTCGATCCTCGCGAGCGATGACCGGCGGCTCGCGGCCATGGCCCGCCTCGTCGCAGGCTCGATGCTCCTGTGCATGGCCTTCTCGGGAAGGCTCTGGCTCTCGACGCGGCTCTACCCGCTGACGCCGCTGTTTGGGATCGTTCCGCCGTTTTCCTGGCCGCTCGATGCGGCCGTCCTCGGCCTCGTGGGAACGCTGCTTCTTGCCGTCATGGCGAGGCCGCTCGCGCGGACGCCCGTCACGATGCTCGCGGCCCTGCTCGTGGTGCTCTTCGCGCAGGATCAAAGCCGACTCTGGCCGTCGTTCTATTCCTGCTTCCTCCTGCTGCTCCTGCTCGCGGGGCACGACCGCTCAGGCGGCGACACGTCCGCGAAGCCGCACGCTCGCAGGCATCATGCCCTCCTTCCACACGGTCGGCCTCTGGGACGCGGCGCTCTCGTTCAACGTCTATTGAGGGAACGTGAACGCCGCGTCGATCGTGATGCTGCCGGAGGCTGCGGACCGGCTGCCCGCGGAGCTGCAGCCTCACCTCGCGAGGGAGGAGCGGTGGGCGATGCTCGACGTCAACGCCTGGTCGCAGAGCCTCTTCAACGCGGGCGTCTATCCCGAGATCCGGGTCTTCCGACGGCTCTTCGAGACGGTGACCAGAAACCTGCCGCCGGAGTCCGCTCGGCTCGTCGTCGTCGAGCGGGCGACCTGGTTGTCGCCGCGGATGGTAAACGTTCTCTCGGTCGCCCGGCCCACGGCTCGGGTTCCAGGCTCCAGCCGGCACCGGGTCAGGTCAACTCCAGGCCCGTGAGCGTGCCGGTGGACGACGCGAACCGTTCGATCTCGACGCCCATCCGCTGCAGGATGCTCACGTACAGATTTGCCAGCGGGGGGTGGTCGGCCGGGTCGAACCTGAGATGTCCCGCGTGCCGAAAACCACCGCCCGCGAGCAGGATCGGCAGGTTCGTGTTCGAGTGGCTGTTGGCGTTGCCCATGCACGAGCCATAGAGCACCGTCGTGCGATCGAGCAGCGTCTCGCCCCCTTCCCGCACTCCGTCGAGGGCGGCGAGCAGTTCGGCAAGGATTGCGAACTGCCGCTCCTCGACCGCCTTGAGTTCCTCGATCATCTCAGGGCGGTTGCCGTGATGGGTCAAGGCGTGCGCCTCGTGCGAAACGCCCGGGGTCCGCGGCGACCACACCGCCGGGTTCACGAACAGCGTCACGACGCGGGTCGAGTCGGTCTGGAAGGCGAGCCGGATCATCTGCCCCATCAAGGCCAGGAGCGTGAAGAATTCCTCCTCGGGTTCCTCGGGGGGCGGCGGCAGCTTCGGCCTGGGCTTGCGCCGGTGTTCCCACATCTCGGCCCGCCGCATCTGTTGCTCGACTTCGCGGACCGCCGTGAAGTAGTGGTCGAGGCGGCTGCGATCAGCGGCGCCGAGCGAGCGGTCGATCCGGCGTGCCGGGACGGCCACGAAATCGAGCACACTGCGGCCGGCTTCGAGCTGCGCGAGCCGCTCGGACGTCTCGCGGGCGTCGCCCTGGACGAACATGCGGCGGTAGAGACGCGATGGACTGCGCTCGCCGGGAATCGGCGATCCGTTCCGGGAGAAAGACAGGCTCGTGGAGCCCTGGGCCGCGACGGTGAGCGGCAACGCGGAGAAGCGGGTCGCTCCGCCGAGCGACTCGGCCGCGACCTGGTCGAGCGATATCGAGTTGCGGAATGCAGCGCCGGCGGGATGCGGCGAGCCGGTGAGGAAGCAGATGTCGGCCGCGTGGCCGCCGTCCACGAGCGGATGCGAGAGCCCGGAGAAGACGGTGAACCGGTCTCGAAACGCCCCGAGTTTCGCGAGATAGGGCGAGGCCTCATACCCGCGGCCGGCGTCGCGGGGAAAAAAGTATTGCGGCAGAAGTCCCATCGTCGTTTCGATCGCGAGCAGCCGTCGCGGCGGTTCGCCACCGGCCGTGCGGGAATCGGCCAGCGATTCGAGCCACGGCAGCGCCACCGTCACGCCTGCCGCCCGCAGGAACGAGCGTCTCGCCATGGCCGGCGACGGCCTCGGAAAATCGTTCGTCATGGTCGCGTTTCTCCTCACTGCTCGCGGAACAGCCGGCTGGCGACGACCTCGTGGATGATGGTCCGCACGCCGTAGCCTTTTCCCATGGCGCGATCCACGATCGCGTCGACTTCGGCCTGGTCGGCCGCCCCGGCATCCGCCCCGGTGGCGTAGACGACCAGCTGCCGCGCCAGCGAGCGGGCAAGCGTCCGCGGATCGGCGGCGAGCAGCCGCTTGAACTCGGCGAATGACGCAAATCTGCGGCCGTCGACGAGCGTGCCTGACGCATCGATCGGCCTGCCGTCGGCGTCGCCGCCGTCCACGACGGCGACGTCCGCGACGGCAACGGCGAACGGCAGACGACGGTCACGGTCGCGCCAGCCGCCGATGACATCGAAGTTCTCCAGCGCGAACCCCGGAGGGTCGATGGCCTCGTGGCAGGCCGCGCATGATGCGTCGGCGGCGTGACGGGCAAGCTGCTCACGGATCGTGACGCTGCCGCGCACGTCGGGATCGAAGGCGGGGATGTCCGGCGGAGGGGGCTCGGGAGGGGCGTCGAGAAGCGTTCGAAGCACCCAAGCTCCCCGCTTCACGGGCGAGGTCACGGTACCGTTGCTCGTCACCTTGAGCACGCTCGACTGCCCCAGGAGCCCGCCCCGCGGGGAGTCATCCGGCAGCGGAACCCGGCGGATTGCGGATCCCACTACCGCTTTGCCGAAAGGCTCGAGATGGTAGTGGCCGGCGAGCCGCTGGTTGAGCATCGCGAAGTCGGCGTCGACGAGGGCCGTCACGGGCCGGTCTTCGGCGAGCAGGACCGCAAAGAACGACCGGGTTTCCGCCACCATCGAATCCCGAAGATGCGGGTCGTATTCCGGATAGAGCGACGCGTCGGGCGTCGTGGCGTCGATCTCCCGCAGGCCGAGCCACTCGTCGAGGAAATGCTCCACGAATCGACTCGCCCTGGGGTCGTCGAGCATGCGATCGACCTGCGATCGCAGGACGTCGGGATGCCGCAGCCTGCCTCGCCGTGCCAGCGTGAAGAGCGTGTCGTCCGGGATCGAGTCCCAAAGAAACGAGGCGAGCCGGGCCGCGAGATTCCAATCGTCGAGAGGACCGGGAGGACCACCGAGGAAGAGAAATTCAGGCGAGCACAGCGCCGCCCGCTCGGCCTTCCGCAGGGCGGCGTCGAGGGGTTCGCCCGCATGAAGCCGCCGGCTCACGAAACCCGCGTACAGGGCGATTTCCGCCGCCGTGGCCGGCCTCCGAAAAGTGCGGGAGAGGAACGTGGCGAGCACCTGCTTCACGTCGTGCTGGACCGCCTCGCCGTAGAGCAGACGATGCCCGGCGGGAGGCCAGCCCTCGTGAAGTGGCCCCTCGACGTCGAGGCGGTCGATCGCGATGCCGGGCCCGACGTATTCAGCCGCACGTCCCGGCCGCTCGCTCACCTTCACGGGATCGAGCGACGCGGCAGTGAACAGGATTCGCTCCCCCGCATTGAGCCAGGCGTCGATGACGTGCATCCGTGGTTCGAGCGACGGGGCATCGACAGTGGCGAGGAGCCGGTCGGCGGCGTGCAGCGTCACGGCGCCCATCTCCCGCGAGGGTTCGATCCGGCCCTTGTTCCACCAGAAGCTCCACACCGAAGGCCGCAGCCGATAGCGGCCCGAGTGAGGCACCGTGAACGTCGTGAACAACAGCGCGAAATGGTCGTTGGGGCCCTGCCGCCGAAAGAGACCGACGGAGTGCCCGTAGGGAAACAGTTTGATCCGCTCGTAGTAGGCGAGTTTGCGGGGCAGCGGTCCGCCGACGGGCGAAAGGGCGGATGCGTCGTAGCGGCCGTCCTTCAGGAAGACGGCGTCCCCTTCGAGCAGCGCGAGTTTGAAGAAGTCCTGCGCGCCGGGCAGCAGCCGCTCGGAGACCGGCGTGGGAGACGCGGGTTCCCGAACGGTGGCTGCAAGGAGGGCTTTGTCCGCGGCCGCGTGCCAGGCGGCGACATGCACCGGCGAGACGTCGAGCACATCGGCGCACCGATCGAATCCGTGGCGCCTGCCATCCTCGGGAAGCATGTCGCGGACGGCGAGGCCGGGCAGGTCGAGCAGGTCGCGAAGGGAGTGCTCGTATTCGCGGCGGGTAAGTCGTCTCAGGGGAGCGCGGCCCTGCCCCAGCCCATCTTCCGCCGTCGGCGAGGAGGGGGCGTCCGCGTTGCTTGGCTGTGCGAGGGCGATGAACACCCCCAACACCGCCCCCAGCGATCCGACGGGCCTTCCCAGCATGGTCGATCCTCTCTTCCACGGCTCCATCCATGGAATCGGCACTCGACGCCGGCCATCACCGCTCCAGCCGGTCGTCACCGGCCCAGCCGACAAACTTGCCGCAGGTTCCAGCGGCACATACGTGTCGGCTGGCACAGTCCGCGCTTTCGGAAGGCGTGACGGCCGGGTGTTTTGACCATGCCGCTGTTGCCGAACGCCATAGATGAAGA
Source organism: Planctomycetaceae bacterium UBA4655 (assembly GCA_002405515.1). Taxonomy (GTDB): domain Bacteria; phylum Planctomycetota; class Planctomycetia; order Pirellulales; family UBA1268; genus UBA4655. The sequence continues at coordinate 4,389 of DHLZ01000251.1, read as the reverse complement.
TGGCGGCGTTCAGAATCCGGAGAGTGTCATGGTGCTGAGAGCAGGTTCGCTGTGGGTAATGGTGGTGGCCGCGGCGATTCCGATGACCGCGGCGGCACAAGTGGTTCCCTACAACCCCTACGCCGACAGTCAGGATCAGCCGCCCCCGATCGCGGCCGACGGCACGATCCAGTGGGGCGTCTTCTACAAATCGGCCGCCATGCAAAAGACCTACGAGCGGCTCTGGAACATGGGAGCCTGCCGTGGAACGAGCCCGTCGATCATGATCCCGGTGGCCGAGAACAGGCTGCTCGTGGACCAGCTTCCGGAGGCTGATTTCATCGGGCAGGTGCTGGGCGCGGCGGGCCCCCTGGCCGGTGGCATGGTCGCCTTCGTCGAGTCGTCCGTCGAATGCCCCGACGCCGCCCCGCTGGTGGCGCAGCTCCATCCGGCGGGCGTGAGCCGGCTTGTCGTGGTCGGCGATTCGACGGTCGCGATCTTGAGGCCCGGGATGATGGTGAGGCTATCAGCGACCCTCGACACGCGGGGACGGGCTGCGGATCCCGTGAAGGCGATCGAGATCTTCACCCCGGCGAGGGATTTCAAGCCCTCCCCCGTCGTCGCGGGCAAATCCGGAACCATCGAGGCGGTCGTGACGCAGATGCACCGCAACCTGCTGGAACTCCGTGTGGATGCAGGACGCATCCGGAAACTGCGGCTGCAAGTGGCCCCCGACGCCAAGGTCACGATCGACGCGTCGTCGATCGACCTTGTCTCGGCCGGCGACAGGATCGAGCTGAAAGGCCGGCTCTGGACGGGGGATGGCTCGATGGGCGCGGGCACGGTTTTCGCGTCCGACGTGCTCATCCGCAAGGCGGCCCCAGCGGCCATCAAAGGCCGGCCAACGGCCGCCGCCGCGATCGAGGCCCGGTAGGCGTCTGCGGCTCCGCATCCGGCCGACCAAACCCGCGTCATTGCCGCGCACCGCGCGAGTTTGCCTGCCCTTCCGATCCAGCGATTACGATCCAGTGGACGGGGCCGGAATCGAACCGGCGACACACGGATTTTCAGTCCGTTGCTCTACCAACTGAGCTACCCGTCCGGCCACGGCGGTCAGGACCGCCGTTTCCAGTGCTTTCGTAGGGGGAAACGGGCCGGTTGTCAACGAGAATCGGATGTTTTCCGCGGGAATTCAGGTTTTCGATGGTCCGTCGCCGCCGAGGGCGGCCGCGAGGCCGAGGAGGACGGCCATTCCAAAAAACACGACGGTGGACGCCGACCAGAAGTTGAGGAAGCCGAGGCCGAGTTCGTCCCAGGATCGCCCGAACAATGCCTGGAGAACCGATACTGAGAGCCCGAACAGAAATCCGATCACGGCCGCCGCGGAGAGGATCCGCCCGATCGTCGTCAGCCGGCGGTAGATCTCCCCCTCCAACGCGTTCAACCAACCACCTGTGGATCGGGCAAGACGACGCGGCCGGCCCTCCGGCGGCGGGAAGATCCCGACGAGCGATCCCAGGCTCGGGCGTTCGGTGTCGAGGCTTGCGTGCGGCCAGGCGGGCGTGGACATCGAACCGCCGAAGCTCGACTCTCCGTGCGACCGCCCCTCGTCGAAGGCGTCGTCCACCGCCGACTCACCGAAGCCATGGCCCGAGGGTCCACCCGCTTCCGGAGCGGATCGTTTCGACGTGCTCGTCGCCCGCTGCAAGCCTTGCTGCCCGACCGTCTTCCCACCTTTTCTTCTTGCCGGCCGAAGCATCGCCACCGGCTCGGCCGGGGTCCACGGCCGCAGCATCTCCACGACCGCATTGGCGGAGGGCACCCGCCGCCGAGGGTCCTTTTCCATCATCTCCGCGATCACCCGTTCGAATTCGGCGGTGATCTGCGGCGCGACCGCGCGGGCGGGCGGAGGCTCTTCCGACAGGTGACGCTTCGCCTTCTCCTGCCGCGTGCCGCCCGGAAAGGGGACGCGGCCGGCCACGGCGAAGTAGAGCGTGCAGCCGAGCGAGTAGATGTCGGCCGATGGATTCAGCTGGCCGGGATGCCGAATCTGCTCCGGGGCCGTGTAGTCGATCGTGCCGACGACCCGCTTTGCGCCGACGTCGTCGGCTCCGTCGAGCAGGGATCCTGCCAGCCCGAGATCCGACACCTTCACCCGGCCGTCTTCCCGCACGAGGATGTTGCCGGGCTTGACGTCACGATGCACGACACCCGCCGCGTGGGCGTACGCGAGGCCGCGGGCCGCCTGCGCGATCACAGAGGCGGCCATCACCTGGTCCAGCACGCCATGCCTTGTGACCTGGCGACGCAGGTCGAGGCCAGGCACGATCTCCGTGACCAGGAAGTGCACCTTCCCGTCGTAACCGGCGTCGAGCGCCCGCACGAGATTCTCATGGTCGAGCTGGCCGAGCACCTCGATCTCGCGGCGAAACGCCGCCTCCGTCTCCGGCGTCGATTTCGCCCGCGGCAGCACCTTCACGGCGACGAAGCGGCCCATCATCCGGTGCCTGGCCTTGAAGACCTGCCCCATCCCCCCCTGCCCCAGCTGGTCCACGATCACGTATTGCCCGAGCGTGAGCTTGCTGCGGCCGAGAAGCAATTGCTCCACCTGGAAGCGGGTGAGCTTCTCCTGCTCGACGAGCACGTCGCCGGTCGACGCGTCGATCACCGCATCGCTCGTGGCCGCCGCGCCGAGCCGCTGGCGGGCGATCTCTTCCGCTCGGTCGAGGTCGGAGGGAGGGAGCAGGCCGCTTGCGATGGCAGTGTCGCGGAAGCGGCGTCGGCCGCGTGCCGATGGTGAGCTGGTGGAGTGTGACGACATCGGAAATGTCTCCACGTCTCGGCGGCGGCCCGCCGACGAACGTCAGTCTACCCTCGCGGCTCGGAAACCACGGTGATGAGCGGGGCGAACCGCGGCCGCCACGCCTCCGGAAACTCCGCCACGATCCGGCAGCGGCGACCGGTGGCGGGATGGTCGAAGGCGATCTCGCGGGCATGGAGCGCGATCCCCACCGGGAACGGCAGTCTCGCGGCGTACATTCGGTCGCCCACGATCGGACAGCCATGGGCGGCACACTGCGCGCGGAGCTGGTGCCGCCGCCCGGTCAGCGGCCGAAGCTCCACGATCGAGACCTCGCCGAATCGCTTGAGAACCCTCGCCCGCAACTCCGCCGCGCTTCCCCGCCCCTCGCCATCGTCGTCCGCTTCTGCCGGTCGAGCGGCCGAAGCCTGCGGTCGGCCTCGCCCCTGCCGTCGATCGCGGTCGGTGCCAGGCCGCTCGACCACGTCCCGCCAGGTCGCCCACTGGCCGACGGGCGAGGGAAACCGCCCCTCGACGACCGCATGGTAGGTTTTTTCGACCGACCGTTCCCTGAATTGCGCGGCGAGCGAGGCGGCGGCGGCACGGGTTTTGGCGATCACGACGACGCCGCTCACCGGCTTGTCGAGACGGCTGACGACGCCGAGGAACGTCTCGCCGGCCGAACGTGCCGAGGATGCGTCCGCCCCGGTCTTTGGCGGCTCTTTTGTGCGGGACTTGCGTTCCAACATCCTGCGAACGAGCGTGAAGACGCTCTCCTCCCCAGCCGGCACGTTCGCCGTCGCGATGCCGGCGGGCTTCGCGACGGCGATGAGAGAATCGTCTTCGTGGAGTATCGTGAGGGAAGCCATCATGCCAACGTCGCCTCGAACCATCGTCCTTGCAAGCCGCTCGCCGCGGAGGCGGGCGCTGGCCGAGTCCGAAGGCTGGATCGTACGCGTCGTCGAGCCGCCGGAGGAGGCCGAGGCCGCGGAGGGCCCGATCCGGCCGGGGGAGTCGCTCGGCGACTACGTCATCCGGCTCGCCTGGGCGAAGGCCCGGGCGGTGGCGGCAGAAGTGCCGGAGGGGCTGCTCGTCGCCTGCGACACGGTGAGCGAGGTGGCGGGCGAGATCCTCGGAAAGCCCGCCGACGAGGCCGACGCCAGGCGGATGCTCGAACGGCTCTCCGGCAGGCGGCACAGGGTCATGACCGGAACCTGCGTCTGGCCGAGGCCCGAGGGGGAGCCGGTGTTCGCCGCCACCGAGAGCGAGCTCGAAATGAAGCCGCTTTCCCACGACCTGATCGACGGCTACCTCGCCAGCGGCCTGTGGCGAGGCAAGGCGGGGGCATGCGGCTACCAGGACGAGGCGATCCCGCTCGAGCTGCGGGCCGGCAGCGGCTCGAACGTCGTCGGCCTGCCCCTCGAAACGCTTCGCGATATTTTTTCCAGAATCACGAGACAACCGTGAGGGACAGCTACTACCCCGAGCACGATGTTGTTGACAGTGGTTTTCGGCTGACTGAGCGGCACCACGGTCCCACGGAAGCCCGAGGCGCGAGTTTCCCTGCAGGCGTTTGCTGGAAATGCCCGGAAGCCCGCGGCGCGCGTTTC
>DHLZ01000058.1:1904-6122 GCA_002405515.1 Planctomycetaceae bacterium UBA4655 | reverse complement strand
GGGTTGGCGCTCAGTCAGCCGAAAGCCACAGTCCACAACATCGTGCTCGGGGCTAGTATAGCCGTTTCCCGAATCGCACGCGGCTCAAGGAACGCGTTTCCGTGCAGTCGGATTCACCAACCCACCGGAAGCCCGAGCCGCGAGCCGAGAGGGAAAGGAGGGTGGCAGCAACGCAACGATTCGCGTCACAAACAGTGGTCGCAGGAACGTTTTTGACGGACGTGACGCCCAATGTAGCGGCACGTCAACGCCCCTCTCGGCTTGCGCCTCGGGCTTCCGGGCATTGAGCAAACCAGCCTGCAGGAGAACTTGCGGCTCGGGCTTTCGTGGAAGTGAAGCGCGTGAGCCACACGCCAGATCGGCAACTCACCGGCCCAGCAGCGCCGCGGCGGCCCGGCCGGGAGAAGGCGACTTCAGGAGCGACTCGCCCACGAGCATCGCCTCGATCCCGGCGGCCTCGAGCCGCTCGACGTCGGCCCGCGACCTGATGCCGCTCTCGGCGACGATCGTGCAGGTTTCCGGGATCCGGCAGGCGAGCTCGAGCACGTGTTCGAGCCGCGTGGTCATCGTGCGGAGGTCGCGGTTGTTGATGCCGATGAGCGACGCGCCGAGGTCGAGCACACGCGAGAGGTTCTCCGCGTCGTGCAGCTCCACGAGCGGCGTCATGCCGAGGTCGATGATCTCGCGATAGAGGCTGCGGAGGCGGCAGTCGTCGAGGCACTCTGCGATGAGGAGCACGGCGTCGGCCCCCGCCGCGCGGGCCTCGTGCACCTGGAAGCGGTCCACCACGAACTCCTTCCGCAGGATCGGCAGCGGCGAGGCGGCCCGCGCCGCCCGCAGGTCGTCGAGCGAGCCGCCGAAGCCCTCGCCGTCGGTGAGGATCGAGAGTGCCGACGCCCCCGCCTCGCGGTATTCCCCGACGATCCCTTCGACGGTCGCCCCCGGCCGGATCTCGCCGGCCGACGGGCTCTTCCGCTTGAACTCCGCGATGAGATGGATCCGGCCGGCGGGTTTCTCGGCGGTGGCAACGCCGCCGCTGACGGCCGAGAAGAAATCACGGACCGGCGGCGCGGCGGCCACGGCGGCGGCGAGCCGCGAATCGCTCGTGGCGGCGCGGGCGGCCTCCACCTCGCGGCGTTTCCTCGCGACGATGCTGTCGAGGATCGTCGCCATCAGTGTCGGAAGTGCCGCCGCGACGTGAACACCATCGGCAGGCCTGCCGCGTCGCAGGCGGCGATCACCTCGTTGTCACGCTTCGATCCGCCCGGCTGGATCACGGCCGCGATCCCCGCCTTCACCGCCAGCTCGACCGAATCGGGGAACGGGAAGAACGCGTCGGAGGCGAGCACGGCCCCCCGCACCCGATCCCCCGCCTTCTCGATCGCATGCCGCACGGCATCGACGCGGCTCGTCTGGCCGAGGCCGGCGCCGACGAGGCTCTTCCCCTTGCAGACGGCGATCGCGTTGCTCGAGAGCCGGCGGACCACCGTGAACGCGAAGGCGAGCTCTCGCAGGAGCGGCTCCGGCGGCGCGAGCTTCGTCGCGACCCGCCAGGTGGCAGGATCGTCGGCGGCGTCGTCGGGCTCCTGCGCGAGGATCGCGCCGGCGACGGTCTTCAGCTCCATGCCGTGCGTCGCCTTCCAAGGGTCGCCCGCCGGAAGCGTCACGAGCCGCACGTTCGCCTTCCAACTCGGCTTCGTCGTGAGCAGTTCCACCGCCTCCGGCTCGAAGGCGGGCGCCGCGATCACCTCGAGGAACATCCCGGGGGCGAGCAGCACCTCGGCGGTCGCCCGGTCGAACGGCCGGTTCACCGCCACGATGCCGCCGAAGGCGCTCGTCGGATCGGCGGCCATCGCCGTCGCGAGCGCCTCGGCCGGCGAGGCCGCCGCCGCCGCGCCACATGGGTTCGTGTGCTTCACGACGACCGCGGCCGGCTCGGCGAAGAGCCATGCCAGCCGCATCGCGGCGTCGAGATCGGCGAGGTTGTTGTAGGAGAGCTCCTTGCCGGAGAGCTGATGAAGACCCGCTAGCCCGGAGCGGCTCCCCGCCGGGCAGTAGAGCGAGGCGGCCTGATGCGGGTTTTCCCCGTAGCGAAGTGGCAGCCGACGCTCGAGATCGAGCGAGAACCGCTCCGGCAACGGCTCAGCCTCACCGGCGGCGAGCGGCTGGCCGGCGGCATAGCCCGCCATCCAGGCGGCGATCCTCCGGTCGTAGTCGGCCGTCCGCTCGAAGGCCTTCGCCGCGAGACGCTTGCGGTCGGCGAGCGTCGTGCCCCCCTTCGCGATCGCCGCCACGAACCCGTCGTACTGTTCGGGCGACGAGACGACCGCCGTGAAGAGGTGGTTCTTCGCCGCCGCCCGCACGAGGCTCGGGCCGCCGATGTCGATCAGTTCGATGCACTCCTCGACCGTGGCGTTGGCCGCGGAGGCGACCCGCTCGAAGGGATAGAGGTTCACGATCACCGCGTCGAAGGTGTCGATGCGGTGCTCCGCGAGCACGCCGAGGTCGTCGGCGAGGTGCCGCCTCGCCAGCACGCCCGCGAAGATCCTCGGGTGGAGCGTCTTCACGCGGCCGTCGAGCACCTCGGGAAAACCGGTGATCGTGGAGACGTCCTCGACCTCGAGGCCGAGCTTTTCGAGGGCCGTGCGGGTGCCGCCCGTGCTCGCGACGCGAACCCCCGCCGTCGAGAGCGCCTTCGCGAGGCCCTCGAGGCCGGTCTTGTCGAAGACGCTCACGAGCACCCGCCGGATGGGCACGAGTCCGTCGGGATTGCCTGGAAAGGGATCGATCGATGCTCTGGGATGGGTCGTGTGCATGGCACCGTTATACCCGGTCACCATAGACCCGCTCACCACAGACCCGCTCAGCGTGCGACCTCACCCCCTCCCGGAAGCTGCACCTCGAAGACGGTGCCCGCCTGCGAGCCGCGTCCGTACACGAGCACGCGGCCGCGGAGCTGCTTCACGATCGACTTCACGAGCGAGAGGCCGAGGCCCGTGCCGGGCACGCTCCGCTCCAGTTCGCTGCCGAGCCGGACGAACCGGCGGAAGATCCTCGCCCGCAGCGGCTGCGGAATCCCGGGACCGTTGTCCGCGACCCGCACCGCCACGACTCCCTGCGGCATCGAGAGCACGGTGACCTCGACCACTGGCTTCGGCAGCGAGTACTTCACGGCGTTGTCGAGCAGGTTTCGAAAGACGATGTCGAGGTCGGATGGACGGCCGCGGATCGTGCGGCCCGGGTTCCCGCCGTCGTCGATCGAGATGCACGACGCCTCCACGCCATGCCGCTTCGCCACGAGGTCGGCCGCGTGCGCGAGCAGCGGCACCACCGGCACCTCCTCGACCGCCCCGCTCGGCCGCCTCTGGAGCGTCTTGGCCGCGTCGAGCAGGTGGTCGATGAGCGTGTCGAGCCGCTCGACGTCGTCGAGCATGAACCGGTGGAAGGCCGCCTGCTGCTCCGGAGAGACGCTGCGGCGGGTGAGCGTCTGGAGGTAGAGCTTGAGCGAGGCGATCGGGCTCTTGAGCTCGTGCGTGACGCTGTCGATGAAGTTGCTCTGCCGCTGCGAAAGCGCGATCGCCTTCACGGCCAGGAGCAGGTACACGATCACCCCGGCGAGCACCAGCACCAGGAGCGCCACGCCCACGCCGAGCACCGTCCAGTAGAAGGCCGCGTTGCCCGAGCCGAGGGCGGCGGCGATGCTCACGAGCACCCAGCCCACGCCGAGCGCGAGGATCGAGCCGATGAGCACGATGCCGAGCAGGATCGGCCAGCCGAGCGAGCGGCGGGGTTCCATGGGGCGAGCTTCCTTTCGGGCCGAGCCGTTATACCCTTGCCGTATGCCCGCGGCCCGCCGAGGCCCGCGGCCGCGGCCCGTGTCTCCGCCGACCCGTGTTTCCCCCGAATCGATCCGACATGCCAAAGCCCTCGACGAAGGACCTCCGCATTCTGCTGGACGCCGTCGAGATCGTGTTCACCTGGTGCGGCGACCGTTGGTCGCACGCGATCCATTTTCCGGGACACGCAGACGCGGCGACGTGGCGGAGCGTCGAGGGGCCCGAGGAACCCGGCGGCGATGCGGCGTGGCCCGTCTCCCCGGTGATCGTCGAACTCTCCCCCGTACCCTCGGCGGCCGCGATCGTCGGCGTCGGCCGCGCCGGCAGGTCGCACTTCTCGGTGAGCTTCACCACAAAGCCCGCCGGCAGTTTTCCCGCCGGC
>DHLZ01000058.1:645-1750 GCA_002405515.1 Planctomycetaceae bacterium UBA4655 | reverse complement strand
CCGGCAGTTTTCCCGCCGGCAGTGGGTGCCGGCTATTCGTGGAGTGCGCCTGCCGAATCCAGGAGCCCCCCGGCTGGCTCGGCTCGACGTATGAAAGGGCCGGTGAAAGGACCGGATCAGCCGGCCCGCCGTCGAGACTTGTTCGCATCCCGGCGGCGATCGATCCCGCCATCACCGGCTCCCTGCCCCGGACCGTAACATGGTCGTACTTCGTCGGGCCGACGGGCCCGGTGACCGACGAGCCGCCCCGATGATCGGCCGCTGGGGGGCCGTGGCTTGCGGGAGGCCGCCCGATCGATCAGATTCATGGGACGTGCCGGTTCCCGAATCCGCCGCCACTCCGCAGGTTCACGATGTTTGACGTGGTCGAACAGCTCAAGAAGGAATGGACCGACAAGTACGTGGTCGTGAGCTCCCCGGCACCGGAGCTCGCCAGGTTCGCCAACGCCACCGGCATGGTGAAGACGGTGAACATGAACGGCCGCTGCCTGGTCGAGTTCGACCAGTTCAACAACATCGGCTGGTACGACATTGATCCGGCTTTCCTCAAGATCGTGCCCAAGCCGCTGCCGAAGCCGGCCGAGGCGAAGCCGGCCAAGGCGGCCGCTCCCGCAAAACCAGCCGCCGCCGCCAAGCCCGCCGCCGCAAAGCCGGCTGCGGCCGCGAAGCCTGCGGGAGGCAAGCCATCCACCGCCGACATCCTCGCCGCAGCCCGGGCGAAAGCGGGCGGTGCTGCCCCGGCCGCAGCGAAGCCGGCAGCCGGCAAGCCATCCACCGCCGACATCCTGGCGATGGCCCGCGCGAAGAAGGCAGCCGCCGAGCAGGCGGCTCCCGCCGCCGATGAAACGACGGTAGAAGCCGCGGCCGAACCGGCGGTGGAAGCCCCGGCCCCGAAGGCGGCCGTGCCGAAGAAGGCCGCCGGCGGACCGCTCCCGACCACGACCGCCGAAAGAATCGCCTGGTGTCGCGAGCACGACGCAAAGTCGTGACGCGGCGGGCGAGCGAAGGTCCGGTGGATCGTCGAATCCAACGCCTCATGGAGAGCCGCACCATGTCACGAAAACCTCGTCCGGACCGTCTGCTGCACCGCTGGCTCCCGATCGTC
>DHLZ01000058.1:0-452 GCA_002405515.1 Planctomycetaceae bacterium UBA4655 | reverse complement strand
GAAGAGCTCGCGACGAACGACCGCGCGGCCGAGGCGCTCGGCGGACCGATCACCAGAACCACGCCCGTCACCGGCTCGGCGAGCGACACCGACGGCGTCGCGGCCCTCCAGTTCGACGTGAAGGGGCCGAAGGGAGCGGGCGTCGTCGTCGTCGAAGGGAAGCGGGTGGGGGGCGAGTGGGGCGTCACGTCGCTCGAAATCCGCATGCCAGGCGCGTCCGACCATCTCGTGCTCACCGGCGATCTCGAGGCCCGCACCGGCAGCGACACGCCGAAGTTCGACCCCACGGCCGAGAAGCCCGCGTCGCCCTCCGCGCCCCCTCCCCCCGCCGAGATCGACATCGCGCTGCCTCCGGGACCGCCCGGGCAGAAATGATTCAGCAGCGTTACTACCCCGAGCACGATGTTGTTGACGGTGGTTTTCGGCTCACTGAGCGTCACCACGGTCCCACG
>DHLZ01000244.1:387-6547 GCA_002405515.1 Planctomycetaceae bacterium UBA4655 | reverse complement strand
GCGGGCACCGATCCGCGAAGCGTATTGGTCGCGCAGCGAACGTCCGGCGAGGGGCTGGGTCGCTCGAAGGAAACGGGCAGCCCCGCCCAGCGTTACGCGCGAGGTCCAAGTGTGAAGCGTATGAGGAAGCCCGAGCCGCAAGTTTCCCTGCAGACGGAGGTGTCAAATCGACTCTCTGATGCCGAACGCCGGGGGAGCGGACGTGGAGGAGCATCAGGCGTATCCTCGCCGTAGCGACGGAGCGTCTGCTCCCCCGGCGGCAATGCGGCGTCATTCACGGGATTCGTCACCGGGCAACCATGCAAGGGGCCACGTCAACACTCCTCTCGGCTCGCGCCTCGGGCTTTCGGGTATTGAGTGAACACGCCTCCAGGGAAACTCTCGCATGGGAGAATGGGCAGCCCCGAACCCGTTCAGAGCGACTGCAGGAACCGGATCGCGTCGGCCAGCTCCCGCTCGGCCCCGACGCCATCGACCGGCTCGAGGCCGATCCAGCCTCGGTAATCCCGCTCGCCGAGCGCCGCGAGCACCGAGGGGAGATCGACCTGCCCGGTGCCGAGCACGACCGCCCTGCCCCGCCCCGCGAACGCGCCCGCCACGGCGTCGGTCGCATGCACCGCGAGGATGTGATCGCCGAGCAAGCCCACCGCCTCGACCGGGTCGTGCCCGTGGACGACGAGCGAACCGGTCACGAGATCGCATCCGATCGCCCCTTCCGGCACCGCCTCGAACACCCGCACGAGCTCGCCGGGCGAGGCCCTGCCCGCCTCGGCCGCGAGCCTGGCACCGACCCGCTCGCCCCAGTGGCCGAGGTCCGCCAGCACGTCGACGAGCAGTTTCCACTTCGCCGCGTCGTCCGACGAAGGGATGTCGCCGATGTGGTTGGTGACGACGTCGCAGCCCATGTCGTAGGCGAACTTCATGGCCGACTTCGTGGCGGCGATCCTTCCCTCGAGCGATTCTTCATCGGCATATCCCCGCCGGGTCGGAAAGGCGACGCAGGCCACCACGAGCCCCTCGTCGGCGAGCCACTTGCGGATCTGGCGGATTCCCGACTGCGACACCTCGTCCGGCGTCAGGCCGCTCCGCGCGTCGAGCTCCACGCCTCTCACCCCGAGCTCCCGCACCTTGCGGAGGGCGTGCCGCAGCGACCGGGAAAGGGAGACCGTCGGGATCGAGAACCGGGAAATGTCCATCGCCGCCTGAAAACCTGCCGCCTGCCGTCCACTCGGCGCGATCGAGTCAACAAGATCCTTGACCAGGTCCTTGACCGCGACCGCACCCGAACACACTCTACTCTCCATGCCGTCGATTGACACGATCACCGCCGCGCTTCGTGCCATCGCCCCGCTCGAACTGGCGGCCGACTGGGATTCCGTGGGGCTCCTCGTGGGGCAGTCCTCGAACCGTCCGATCGAGCGTGTGGTCACCTGCCTGACGCTCTCGCCCGACGTGGCGACGGAGGCGGTGGAACGAAAGGCGGGGCTCGTCGTGACGCACCACCCCCTCCCCTTCCGGCCGATCGGCCGGCTCACCGACGAGTCGATGACGGGGCAGGTATTGCTCACGCTCATGTCCGCCGGCATCGCCGTCTACAGCCCCCACACCGCCTGGGACTCGGCCGCCGGCGGGATCAACGACCAGCTCGCACAGCTCTGCGGGCTCCAGGGCGTGCGGCCGATCAAGCCCCATCCGGAACTGCACCTCGCCGGAGTCGGTCGGATGGGGCACGCCGCCGGCAGGATGTCGGTCGGGACTCTCATCCAACGGCTCGTGACAGGGCTCGAAATCGACGCGTGTCAGCTGGTCGGAGAAGCCTCCGTGGAGGCCGGCCTCGTGGGGATCGTCTGTGGCAGTGGCGGCGACCTCCTGAACGATGTCCGGGCCGCCGGATGCACGACGATGGTCACCGGCGAGCTGCGGCTCCACGCGGCCGTCGAGGCGAGGGCGGCCGGCATCGCCGTCGTCATCGTCGGCCACCATGCGAGCGAACGCTTCGCGATGGACACGCTCGCGAAGCGGCTCGCCGAGGCCGTGCCGGGGCTCGATGTGCGGCCGAGCAGCGTGGAGACCGACCCGCTCTCCTGGATTCCCCCGTCTTGAAATCATCGACATACCTGACCGCGCTGCCGGTGTTCAACGAGGTCGCGCACGTCTCCGCCGTGCTCGACGAGGTGGTCCGCCACGCCGAACACGTGCTCGTGGTCGACGACGGCTCGACCGACGGCACCTCCGAACTGCTCGCGGCCAGGAGGGACATCCGCGTGATTCGTCACCCGACCAATCGCGGCTACGGCGCGGCGCTCGCGACCGCCTTCGCCGACGCGGTCGCCGGACCGTGGGAAGGGCTCGTCACGATCGACTGCGACGGCCAGCACCAGCCGAGGCTCATTCCCGACTTCATCGCCGCCGCCGGCGACCCGGCGATCGGCGCGGACATCGTCAGCGGAAGCCGGTTTCTCGATCCGGTGGCGTTGCCGGGAACGGCCCCGGCCGACCGGCGGCGGATCAATCGCGAGATCACGGCGGAGATCAACGCGTCGTTCGGCCTTTCGATCACCGACGCCTTCTGCGGCTTCAAGGCCTACACGCGGCGGGCGCTGCGGGAGCTCCACGTGACGGAGACCGGCTATGCGATGCCGCTCGAGGTCTGGGTGCAGGCGGCGGCGGTCGGCCTTCGGATCGTCGAGCTGCCGGTGCCGCTGCTGTACCTCGACCTGACGAGGAGTTTTGGCGGTGCTCTGGACGATGCGGCGACCCGTCTGGCCTATTATCGCTCCGTTTTGAGCCGAGCCCGCGAGGCCTCGCGCACGCGCCATCCGCCATGCCACCACTCCGCAGCACCCACCGCGCCCCCGCCGAATCGGGCGGAAGGCTGATCGATCCGCCTGTGGAGGCGGTCGAACTGTTGCTCGACAACAACCGGCTCCTGCGGGCCGCGTTCGACACCCGCATCGGCGACCTCAAGCTTTGGGAACTCGTCGCCGCGACCCGCCGCGAGGTGCTCTCCGTCGCCGCGGAATACACCGCGAGCTATCGCGACGTCGATCGGCCTGACGACATGGCCGACTGGATCGCCCGGCCGATCGTTATGGGAGGGCATCAGCCGACGCTCTTCCACCCGGGCGTCTGGCTGAAGAATTTCGTCGCCTCCACCTACGCGACGAGGCTCGGCGGCACGGCGATCAACCTCGTCGTCGATACCGACCGCTGCGGGAGCACGTCCGTCGGCGTTCCGGTCGCTTCATCTCCGAACGACGATGCCGACGTCCGGCTCGAGACGATCCCGTTCGACACGGGAGGATTGGAGATGGCCTGGGAGGAGCGAGCCGTCCTTGACCCCGACTGCTTCCGGTCGTTCGGCACGCGGGTCTGCGAAGCGATGCGTCCGGTCGTGTCGGAGCCGATCCTTCGCCGCTGGTGGCCGCTCGTCGTGGAGCGGGCAGCCGCTTCGCACCGGCTCGGCCTCGGCATCGCGCAGGCGAGGCACGCCCTCGAGGGCCGGCTCGGCTGCGACACCCTCGAGCTGCCGGTGAGCGAGATGGTGCGGCTGCCGACCGTGATGGTCTTCACCGGCTACCTGCTTTCCCGGGCCCGCGAACTCCACGAGGCCTACAACGCGTCGCTCGCGGCCTACCGTCGCCGCCATCGAGAGCGGGGGGCCGGCCGACCGATGCCCGACCTGCTCTGCCTGCCTGCCGACGACTCCGGCGGCAGCTGGTACGAGGTGCCGTGGTGGATCTGGTCGAAGGACGACCATCGACGCAGGAGGGTCTACGCCCATCTCGGCCCCTCCGACACCCTCACGCTCTCCGATCTCGAGACGGTTCGGGTCGAGCTGCCGATCTCGCCGAACACGAATCCCGCCCGCTGGGTCGATGCCCTTACGCGGCTGGAGGAGCACGAGATGCGGCTGCGTCCGCGAGCGATCCTGACGACGCTCTTCGCGCGGGTGCTCGTGGCCGACCTGTTCGTGCACGGGATCGGGGGGGCGGCCTACGACCAGATCACCGACGACGTCGTGCGGCGGCTCACCGGCTGCGACCCGCCCCGCCATGCCGTCGTGAGCGGCACGCTCCGGCTGCCGGCCGGCCGGGCCGAGAATCCGGCCGTCGAGCGGGCCCGGGCCGACGGGCTGCTCCGCGATCTTGCGTTCCACCCGGAGCGTCATCTCGAGCCGCTCGCCGACCAGCCGGACGAGGTGCGGAGGCTCGTCGAGCGAAAGCGGCAATGGATCGACACGTTTCCCACACCCGCCCTCGCCCGCCGTCGGTGCCATGAAATCCGGTCGGCCAACGAGTCCCTCGCCGAGTTCACCCGGACGCTCCGGGATCGAACGCTCGCAGACCGGGCATCGCTCGAGTCCCGCATTCATCGCTGGAAACTGCTGTCGTCGCGGGAGTACCCATGGTGCTTTTTCAACGAAAAGGAGCTGAAACCGTTCCTCCTACTGGAAAACGCGGAAAAGATTGCCTAATGTGACGAGCAACGGATTGTTTCTCGGTTCCACGGAGAGGACGTGCCATGCAGCGTGCCAGTTCACGGCGTTCGCCCACGGTCAAGCTCGCTGGAGGCCGTAGCAGGCCGAAATCCGGTTCCAAGCACGCCATTCAGCCCGCCCCGGCCAAGGCGGCCGAAACGAGCGGGGATAAGTCAAGGCCGAGGGCCCGGCAGGCGGCCATTGAGCATGTCGAGATTCGTCCTGCGACGATCTTTTCACGACGTCAGGAGGCCCGCCGCCCCGCCATCCTCCACATTCCCCAGGAAACGATCGGGCATTACGAGCCGCCGAAGTGGCTGCTGGAGGAGTGCCGGGTCGCCCCCGCCCGGGCCGGCGACCAGCACGAGATTCTCCAACTCCTGGCCGGCCTGCCGACGCCCCCTTCCAAAGCGGAATTTCATGCCGCCGTAGACCACCCCGACCACGACGCGGCCAACCGGCTCGTCGCCCGGCTGCCCGGCGGCCGGATCATCGGGCACGTGGAGGTGATGCCTCGTCAGATTCTCGTCGACGGGGCCCCCGTGGCGGGCGGGTCGATCGACCGGATCGCCCTGGTGCCCGAGTGCCGCGGCACAGGCCACGGTCGCCGACTCGTCGAGTCCGCGGAGGAACGGCTACGGAAAATCGGCGTCGATGTCGGCTTTTCGCGAACGCGGATCGCCGGCTCGTTCCAGACATTCGGCTGGTCCATCCTCGGCCGCGATGCCACGAGCACCGGCCGTCCCACCGAAATTCTCGCCCGGCTGCTCGACTTTTCCCAGCGGGCCGGCGAGCCCGTCACGATGCGGCAGTGGCGGCATGTCGAACTCCCGGCGATCCTCCGGATCTACCGGCAGAACGCCGGACGCTTCGTCGGGCCTCTCGACCGCAACGAGTCGTACTCACGCTGGCTCGTCAGCCGTGGAGCCTTCGATTCGATCCTGGTGGCCCTCATGGGGCAGGACCGCTACGACCTCCACGAGACGACCGCGCGGATCGTCGGCTACGCGATCCAATCGGGCAACCGCGTCCTGGAGCTGATGGCCGACCCGGAGTTTCCCGGTCTCGAACGGGAAATCCTGGCGAGGGTCTGCGGCGAGGCGATCGAGAACGACTGGCAGGAGATCGTCTACGAGTCGAGCGCCCTCGACCCGCTCCATGAAGCTGTTTCGGGAGCCGGCACCGCGGCCGCGGCAGCGGGCGACAGGATGATCGTCGCAAAGCTCTTCAACCCCTTGGGGCTGCTCCAGGCGGTCGCTGCGTCGGTGGGCCGGCGACTTTCGGCCGCCGGCGTCCGCGAAACGGTCGAACTGGGGCTCGACGCACCGTCGTTCCGGGGATCGATCATCGTGGCGGACGGCACGGCCACCGTGCATCCGGGGCGGATCGGCCGCAGCTACCTGAAGATCACGGACGACGAACTCACGAGGCTTCTTCTGGGCCAGTGCGACCCCGCCGCGGCGGCGACCGCCGGACGGCTCACGGCCTCGACGCAGATCGCGATCAAGTTCGCGTCGATGCTCTTCCCGCGGGTGCCGCTCTGGTGCCCGATGTGGGACGACCTTCCCGCGTAAGTTTCCGCTCACGCGCCGCTGTGGCTAAGTGTTTCCGCTCACGCGCCGCTGTGGCTAAGTGTTTCCGCTCACGCGCCGCTGTGGCTACTACCCCGAGCACGATGTT
>DHLZ01000244.1:0-180 GCA_002405515.1 Planctomycetaceae bacterium UBA4655 | reverse complement strand
CGCGAGCCGAGAGGGGAGTTGGGGCCGCCGCGATCACGACGGGCGATCGTTCGCTGACACCGGCTGACATCGAATGTGCAATCGGTTTCAATCAGCGCAACGTCCAATGCAACGCCATCGTCAACGCCCCTCTCGGCTTGCGACTCGGGCTTCCGTGAATTTCCAGCGTTCGCCTGCAGG
>DHLZ01000299.1 GCA_002405515.1 Planctomycetaceae bacterium UBA4655 | reverse complement strand
CGAGCAGGAGCGGCTCCGGCATGAAGGTCACGATCGGGATCAGGAGCGACGCGATCCCGAGCAGCGTCCGCGCGGTTCCGAGGGGAACGCCGGCCTCGCGGATCGGCGGGTGGTCGGTGCCCATGAGCGTCACGATCACCACCAGCGCGATCCAGTTGTAGCGGCCGAAGACCACGATCGCGGCGATCGCCGCGAGCAGGACACTCCTCGCGAGCCATCGCGAGGCGGGCCCGAAAACCGCCCGGCTCACATGCCCGCCGTCGAGCTGGCTGATGGGAAACATGTTGAGCCCCGTCACGAGCAGGCCGACCCAGCCGGCCATGAAGAGAGCATTCGGCGCGAACCGCACGCCCGCCGTGAGGTCCGGGCGAAGAAAACCCATGAGCCAGGTGGCGACCAGCGGCATCGCAAAGGGGCTTTTCGGATTGGCGGTGCCGTCGAGCATGCCGAAGGCGATCGCGGGGATCGCCACGACGAGCCCGGCGAGCGGTCCGGCGATCGCGATGTCGAAGAGCTGACGCCGGTTGGCCCGTGCGCCTTCCATGCCGATCACGGCGCCGAGCGTGCCGGTCAGCAGGATCGGCACGGGGATGAAGAACGGGAGCGTAGCCGGGATGCCGTGGAGCCTCGCCGCGACGTAGTGCCCCGCCTCGTGCGCCGCGAGCACGGCCATCACGGCGGCCATGTAGAGAAGACCGCGGGGGGCGTGCGACCGGATCGCCTCCGCCACGCCGTCGTCGATGCCCGGCACGAGCGGCTGCCAGCCGGCGGCCCCGGCCATGAAGGTCGTGCCGCAGGTGAGCAGGAAGAGCGCCAGCTGCAGCCCGTGCCGGCGTCGGATCGCGCGATCGAGTTCTTCCATCGGCGCAGAATACCATCCACATGCCGGCGCTGAAGCACATTCCCGGCGGCATCACCGCCGCGGTGGCGAGCCACTGGCGAACGACGCCGATCCTCCCGTACAACAGGGGTTCCTGAGACCCGAATCGATCCCGAAGGAGACCGTCGATGTCCATCCTCGCCCGCATGCCGGTTGACAGGGCTCGTGTTTTCGTCGCGTCGTGCCTCGCGGCCGCGACGCTGTCGGCATCCGCGGCGAGGGCCGAGCCGGAGGTGATCGCCGTCGTGGCCTGCGACGGCTACGCCGATCTCCGCAAGCAGCTCGCCTGGTTCGGCACGCAGGTCGGCAATCCCACGCTCGTGATCCTCGCGGAGTCGATGCTCACCGGCATCACCGGCGGCCGCGGGCTCGTGGGCCTCGACGTGAAGCGTCCGTTCGGCGTCGTGCTCACGGCCGACGGCAATGCCGTCGGCGGCTCCGGCTTCCTGCCGGTGACCGACGTCGACAAACTGCTCGGGTCGCTCGCGGGCGTCGTCGGGCCGGCCGAAGCCGATGGCGACGACCGGAAGATCACCGTGCCTGCCGGCGGCACGATGCGGGTCGTCACGAAGAAAGGATGGGCGATCCTCACGCCCGATTCGACGGGACGGAACGGGGCGATGCCGAAGACGGGCGTGGACGACCCGACGGAATGGATCCCTCCGCTCTCGGAGGATTTCACGCTCGCCGTGAGACTCTTCCCGAGCCGCATGCCGCTGCCGCTCCGCGAGCAGCTCGCGAAGCAGATCGAGGCCGCCTCGGCCCGGTCGGCCCAGATGGGCCAGCCCGTCGATCCGACCGCGCTCGTCGCGGCGCTCGGCTCGCTGGGAGACGTCGAGTCGATCACGCTCGGCCTCCGGCTCGACGACGCGAAGAACCGCGTGCTCGTCGAGATGCGTTCGGTCGGCCTTCCCGGATCGGCCGCCGCGAAAGCCGCCGCCACCCTCGGCGGCTCGCCCCTCACCCTGCCCATGCCGAAGTCCGCAGGCAAAACGATGGCCCGCGGGTTCGTCGCCCAGCAAATTCCCCCCGAGGCCGCCGCGCAGCTCGGCGCGGTGATCGACGCTTCCTCCGCCGTCGATTCCTCCGACCCGATCACGAAACTGCTCGCAGGATCGATGCTATCGGTCGCGAAGGCGGCGGTGGCGAGCGGCCGGCTCGACGGCAGCATGTCGCTCGTGAATGCCGCCGCCGAGGGGCAGCCGCCGTCGATCGAGTTCACCGGCGGCATGCACGTGAAGGACGGGCCGGGCCTCGAGGGGTCGCTGCGGAAGCTGCTCGGGCCCGATGCCAAACTTCCCCCGATCGTGAACGTGAAGCTCGACGACGGACGCGTTGGAGACGCGACGCTCCACAGCCTCTCCGTCGATCTCGCGAAGAGCGATGCCGCCGCGATGCTCGGCGACAGGCTCAACGCCACGATCGCGGTGGCTCCCGAGACCTGCCACATACTCGTGGGCGGCGACGCCAGGGCAAGGCTCGAACAGCTCCGCCAGCAGCAGCAGCCGCCGCCGCAGGATGGCCGCCCGATGGCGGCGGTGCAGGTGTCGGCCGACCAGTGGCTCGCGGTGGCGGCGGAGGCCGCAAAGGACTCTGCGGTGGGCCAGGCCGACCGGCTCGCTGCCGCAGCCAAGGCTGCCGCCGCGGCGGAAAGCTCGATCGTGCAGCTCCAGGTGCGGCCGATCGAGCGTGGAGTCGCCTGGCAGCTCTCCGCCGACTCGGGCGTGCTCAAGGCCGCCGCGGCGGTCTCGGGAATGGGGGCCGGCGGAGGCGGCGGCCTGCCGATCGGAGTGGGTCCGCTCGGGGGAGCCGTTCGATGATTGCCGGCACGCAGACGAGCATGGCCGCCCATGGCGGCATTCGCCGGCAGATCGCCGGCGTGGACGTCGCGGAGCTGGCCCACGAATACGGCACGCCCCTCTATGTCTACGACGCCGCGATGATCCGCAGGCGGTGCGAAGACCTTTCGGCGTGGGACACGATCCGCTTCGCGCAGAAGGCCTGCTCCAACCTTGCCGTGCTCGGACTCCTGCGGCGGCTCGGGGTCATGGTCGACGCCGTGAGCGCCGGCGAGATCCACCGGGCTCTTGCCGCCGGCTACTCCCCCCACGCCCCGCGGGCTGCCGCTGCCGACGGCCTGCCGGCGGTCCATCCGATCGTCTACACCGCCGACATCTTCGACCGCGAAAGCCTCGATGCCGTCGTGACGCACGGTCTCCACGTCAACTGCGGCTCGTCCGACATGATCGAGCAGCTTGCCGAGCGGATGCCCGGCGCGAGCATCACGCTCCGCGTGAATCCAGGCTTCGGCCACGGCCACAGCCAGAAGACGAACACCGGTGGCGAGGGCTCGAAGCACGGCATCTGGCACGCCGACATTGCCGACGTGCTGCGGCGGGCGGAATGGGCCGGCCTTTCGGTGAGCGGCCTCCACATGCACATCGGCAGCGGCACGGACCTCGCCCACCTCGCGGAGGTGGCAGGCGCGCTCGAACGGATCGCGGGGGAGATCGGCCGATCGCTCACGACGATCTCCGCCGGCGGCGGGCTGCCGATCCCCTACCGGCCCGGGGAGGAGCATGCCGACCTCTCGGGCTACTTCACGCTCTGGGACGCGACCCGCCGGAAGCTCGAAGACCGCTTCGGCCACCGCATCCGTCTCGAGATCGAGCCGGGCCGCTACCTCACGGCCGAAAGCGGGTTCGTCGTCACGGAGGTTCGCGCCGTGAAGCGGCAGGGGGCGAAGCCCTACATCCTCGTCGACGCGGGCTTCAACACGCTCGCCCGGCCCGTGCTCTACGGCTCCTACCACCCGATGAGTCTCTGCCCGCGGGATGGGGTAAGCCGTGAGGAAGGACTGCCGCAGGAGGAGGTGGTCGTGGGCGGACCGCTTTGCGAGTCGGGCGACATCTTCACGCAGTCGGACGGCGGATTCGTCGCCACGAGGGCCCTGCCGAAGGCGGCGGTCGGCGACCTGCTCGTGATCGAAATCGCCGGAGCCTACGGGTTCGTGATGGCGAGCAACTACAACTCCAAGCCGCTGCCGGCCGAGGTGCTCGTGGAGGACGGCCGGGCCCGGATCGTCCGCCGCCGGCAGTCGGTCGAAGACCTCGTCCGCGGCGAAACGGTGTAGGCAGCCAGACTCTGAAAAACTGGCGGCCGGAAGCCCGATTGGCCGGGTCGGTTTGGCCGGCTAGGATGGTGTGGCTGGAGTTTCCTCGCCCCATAGGACGATTTCCCCACCATGGCCAAAGCAGGTCCCCGCAAGAAGCTGCCGAAGGAACTGGCGGTCATCAACGCCGACAACTGCACCGGCTGCGAGAGCTGCCTCGAAGTGTGCCCCGTCGACTGCATCATCAAGGTGCAGCAGTACGACACCTTCCACAACCTGCAGAGCTGGTGCGAGATCGACATAGAGCGGTGCGTGGGCTGCGAGGTCTGCGTCCACATCCCGGGCAAGAAGTCGAACCCCTACGACCTCAAGGTCTGCCCGTGGGACGCGATCGAGATGGTGCCCACCGAGCAGGTGGCCGACGTCGTCGCCCAGATCGGCGGCCCTCCGGAATATGTCGAAAAGAACTGGGATCGCCTCGTGGGCACGGCTTTCAAGCTCGCCGAGCTCAAGGCCGCTGCCGGCTGAAGCTCGGCCGCACTCCATCGCAGCACGTTTCATCGTCGCTCGGGCAGCGGCCGACCCGCTCGTCGCGGCTTCGATTCTGTTCGTCTCGGCCCTGTTCGTCGTCGGGCCGACGACGACCGCCTCGGCGCAGGATGCGAGGCCCGTGGATGCCGCCGCGGTCGCCACCCTGGCCGCGCTCCCCGACCCGCTCGCCGGGCCGGACGGCCGGCCGGCAACCACGCCCGAGGCCTGGAGAAACGTCTCCCGGCCCCACCAGCTCGCGCTGCTCGAACAGCACGTCTACGGCCGCCGTCTGCCCCCGACCGTCACGCACGTGGAAGGCGAGGTCGAGCGGGGCGAGGCCGCGCTCGCCGACGGCGTCGTGGCGACGCGGCTGCAGGCCCGGCTCCGCATCGGCACGGGACCGAAGTCGCGGCTGATCGACGTGCTCGTGTACCTGCCACGTCGGGATGGTCCCTGCCCCGTCTTCGTCGGGCTCAACTTTCGAGGCAATCATGCGGAACACCCCGACCCCGGGATCCGCCTCTCGCAGGCCTGGCTTCCGAACGACGAGAAGACCGGCATCGTGAACAACCGCGCGACCGAGGCCTCGCGTGGCAGCAACTCCCGCCGGTTTCCGGTCGAGTCGATGCTCGCCCGCGGCTACGGCATGGCGACGGCCTGTTCCGCGGACATCTTCCCCGACAGTCCTGAAGGCCGCGGCGACAGCGTGCTGGCGGCGGTCGGCCGGCCGGTGACGGGCGAACTCCCGGCCGACGAGCCGGGGGCGATCGCCGCCTGTGCCTGGGGGCTCTCGCGGATCCTCGACTGGCTCGTGATGCTGCCGGAGGTCGATCCCACGCGGGTGATCGTGGTCGGCCACTCACGGCTTGGCAAGGCGGCCCTCTGGGCCGGAGCCTGCGACGAACGGTTTGCGATGGTCGTCTCCAACGATTCGGGCTGCGGCGGCGCGGCGCTCGAACGCAGGCGGGTCGGTGAAACGGTGGCTGACATCACGAAGCGATTCCCCAACTGGTTTTGCCCGGCCTTCGCCGGCTACGCAGGCCACGTGGAGGATCTTCCCTGCGACGCGCACGTGCTCCTGGCGATGACGGCGCCGCGGCCGCTCTACGTGGCGAGCGCGATCGAAGACACCGGGGCCGACCCCGAGGGGGAATTCCTCGCCGCCGTCGCGGCCGAGCCGGCCTGGAAGCTCTTCGGGCTCACGGGCCTCGGCGGGGTCGCCTGGCCCCCGGTCAATACGCCGGTCGGAAATCACGTCGGCTACCACGTGCGGACGGGCAAACACGACCTGCTCGAATACGACTGGCTGCGGTTCGCCGACTTCGCCGACCGCCACCTGCCGCCGCCGGGGCGGCCCGCGTCGAAGGCCACGGGGGCTTCCGGCCGGTGAAGCCGCTGGAGGGCGGCTGCGAGGGTTGACGGGGGGTCGGCGACGCGGCATATTGAACTTCCGTATAGTATATGCCTTGCCGTGAACCCTGCCGCCATGCCTCGCTCCACCCGGCCATTGACTCCCGACGATTCGCATGAGGTCAGCGATGCGTCGCTGGTGGCTCACGTGCGACTGGCGTGTGTGCCGGGCGTCGGAGCCCGGACGCGGAAGATCCTCCTCGACCGGTTCGGCTCGGCGGAGGCGATTTTTTCGGCGAGCCCCGAGGCGGTTCGCGAGGTCGGCCGGGCGGGCCCGAGGCTGCTCGGGCCGAAGCTCATCGAGGCGATCGGCGACCCGCGGCTTGCCGACGAGGCCGTCCGCGTCATCGAGCTGTGTCGACGGCGGTCGGTCGGGATCCTGCTCGAGGGCGTGCCGCGGGAAGGGGGTTATCCGCCGCTCCTCTCGCGGATCGACGACCCGCCGCCGCTGCTCTTCGCCCGCGGCGAACTGCAGGCGTGCGACAACCTTGCCGTTGCGATCGTCGGCGCCCGCCACGCGACCGCCTACGGCCTCAAGGTCGCCGAACGGCTCGCCGGCAGCCTCGCCCGCGCCGGCTACACCGTCGTGAGCGGCCTCGCCCGCGGCATCGACGCCGCGGCGCACCGAGGGGCGATCGCGGCCGGCGGCCGCACGATCGCCGTGCTCGGCAGCGGCGTGCTCTCGATCTATCCGCCCGAGCACGTCTCGCTCGCCGAGGAGGTGATCGCCCATGGCGCCCTCCTGAGCGAATGCCCTCCATTGGCTGCGCCGTCGGTCGGCGCGTTTCCCCAGCGCAACCGGATCGTCTCGGGGATGTGCCTCGGCACGGTCGTCGTGCAGGCGTCGGAGCGGTCGGGCGCGCTCATCACGGCGAGGCTGGCCGGCGAGCAGGGCCGGGAGGTGTTCGCCGTTCCCGGCCCCATCGACTGCCGGATGTCGAAGGGCTGCCACGAGCTCATCCGGGATGGCGCGAAGCTCGTCGGTGGCGTCGACGACATCCTCGAAGAGTTCGGGCCGCTCTTCGAACAGGCGGTCGCTCCGGGCGTCGAGGCCTCGGGACGGCCCGCCGAACGTTCGCTCGAACCCGCCGAGCGCGAGGTGCTCGAGGCCATCGGGAGCGGAGAGATCTCGATCGACGAGGTGGTCGAGACGACGGCCCTTTCGGCCGCGAACGTGCTTGCCGCCGCGAGCGTGCTCGAGATGCGAAGGCTCGTCCGCCGGCTCCCGGGCAACCGGCTCGCACGGACGTGAAGCACGAAAGAAAGCCGGGTGTTCCGGAAGCTTGACTGCCGCGTAGAATCCGGTGCATGGATACAGCCCTCGTCAACCGTTCCGAAGCGATCCGCGACCGACTCCTCCAACTGCGAGACTCCCTTTGACTGGGAGGGCCGCAAGAAGTCTGCATCGCGGATCGAGGCCTCGATGGCCGAGGCCGGCTTCTGGGACAATCCCGACAAGGCACAGGCGACCGTCGCCGAGCTCAAGGGGATCAACTCGATCCTGAAGCCGCTCGATGAGGCGCTCGCCGCGGCGGCCGACGTCGAGGCGATGGCGGAGCTCGCCGCCGAGGATG
>DHLZ01000258.1:4711-8807 GCA_002405515.1 Planctomycetaceae bacterium UBA4655 | reverse complement strand
GCCTCGGGCTCCCGTGACGGCGGGGTTGTGCAGCGCGGGCGCACCAGCACATGGATGCTGAACGCCCCGGGGGGGCGCGGTCGGGGGGGTAGGGAACGTTGAGGAGCATCAGGCGTATCCTCGCCGTAGCGACGATGCGTCTGCCCCCCGGGCGGCAATGCGGTGTCGTGCAGGCGGGCTCGTGACCGGGCATCCACTCGCGGGGCCTCGTCAACGCCCCTCTCGGCTTGCGCCTCGGGCTTCCGGAGTGGGCACCTGTTCGCCAGCAGGGAAACTCGCGCCGCGGGCTTCCGTGCAGCTAGTCCTTGTTGACCTAGTCCTTGCCGACGAGGTGGAGCTCGTCAGGATCGACGATCCAGCCGCGGCACGTGGAGGAGCCGCAGCGGCACGGGATCGCGGCGTCGGCCGGCCAGCAGTAGTCGATCGACAGCTCCTCGCCGGGAGCGATCGGCCGGATCGTCTGGAGCCAGAGCCGGTCCTTCTGCGACGGATCGTCGGCGTCGTCCCAATAGAAGATCTCGCAGTTGGGATCGCACTTGTGGTTCACGAACCGGAAGGGAGGGGCGGGCTCGAGGAGCCTGCCGCTCTGGAGCTCCATGCAGTAGCTCGAATCGGCCGGATGCTCGTCGAGCACCTCGCCGTGGATTTCGCCGAGAACCTTGCCTGCCGCAAGCCGCTTCTTCGCGAAGACGCCGCGGCCGACGTGGGTTTCACCGATCCGGACGAGTTGCGAACCTCGGCCTTGGGTCGGCCTTCGGGGAGACGCTGGCTGTGTGCTCAAGGCTGGCGGGCGATCGTCTTGGTTGGGGGTGGAACGCGGCGGGAAGCCCCGCACGAGAGCCACGGTTTGTATCGGCCGCGTGGGTGGCCGTCAATGAGCCTCTCACCGCGCCAGCCGGTCAGGCCGGCAGTTCCCCGCGGATCCGCTCGAGCAGCTTCTTCGTGGCCAGGATGCCTTCCTCCTCGGACAGCCCCTTTCCTTCGTATTCGATGCCGACATGCCCCCGGTAGCCCGATTTCGCCACGATCGCGAGCATTTTCCGGTAGTCGGTCCGCACCTCGTCGCCTGCCGCGTCGAACTCGTGGCTCTTGGCGCTCACGCCCTTCGCCCACGGCATGAGTTCCTCGACGCCGAGGTAGCGGTCGTAATCGTGGAAGTTGCCGAAATCGGGCAGCGTGCCGCAGTTGGGCCTATCGACCAGCCGCACCAAGCCGGCGAGCCACTTGCCGTTGCTCGAAAGCCCGCCGTGGTTCTCGACGATGACGGCCATCTTCATCTGCCCCGCATATTCGCACAGTCGCGTGAGGCCGTCGGCAGCGAGTTTCTGCTGCTCCTCGAAGCTGCCGTCGCTCGCGGCGTTCACCCGGATCGAGTGGCAGCCGAGCCGCTTGGCCGCCTCCACCCACGGGAAATGGTTCTCGATCGCCTTCGTGCGGTTCCGGCCGTCGGGGTCGCCAAGTCGGCCGAGCCCGTCGCACATGACGAGCAGGCTCTCCACCCCCTCGTCGGCGGCCCGCCTCGCGAGTTCAGCCAGGTAATCGACGTCCTTCGCCTTGTCCTTGAAGAACTGGTTCACGTATTCGACGGCTTCGATCCCGAACCGCTGTCGGGCGAACCGCGGGAAGTCGAGGTGGTCGAGCTTTCCGGCGAAGATCGTGCGATGGAGCGACCACTCCGCGAGCGAAATCCGGAACGGCACGTCGGCGGCGGGCTGCTTCTTCGGCCCGGCGTTCCCCGAAGCGGAGTTCTTCGACTCGTCGGCCACCGCCGAACCGCCCGCGGCGACGATCGCGGCCGCGAGAAATCGTCGTCGGCCCACGGTCCGCGGCCCTGCCGACATCCGCACTCCAGCCTCGGCGGTCGAAGAAACGTGCATGCCCGGGCGCTCCTTCGCCGTACTATATCCTCGAACGCTTCCAGGAGAGACTGCAGTTTTGACGAGCACCGTTTTGTCGCCCACTGTTTTGCCAAGCACCGGGGAGCGTAATCCGCCGCCGGCTCGGCTCGTGGCCGTCACCATCGATTGGCTGCCCGCCTGGATGCTGCCGTCCTACGGCGCCACGTGGGTCGCCGCGGCCGCGTTCGATTCGGTCGCCGCCGCCGGCGTCGTCTTCGATCGGGTGCTCTCCCATTCGGTCTGCCTCGCCGAGACCCGCAGGATGCTCCTTCCCTTCGAGAACGCCCCGGAACTGGTCGGTCAGGTCGTCAGGGCCGCCGATCTCGACGAGGCGGCGGAGCTCGTCGGCCGCGGCCGACACCGGGTGGTGCTCTGCCATCTCGACCGGCTCGGTCGCGGCTGGGAAGCGCCGGCCGAGTTGCGGGAGCGGTACCGCGATGCGGAGGATCCTCCGGCGATGGAGGGTGTCGTGCCGCCGTGCTTCGCGATCGACGAGAAGACCGACCCCGACCGGTTGACGGTGGTGCGGCAGGCGTTCGCCGCCGAGGTGACGGCGATCGACGAGCGGCTTGGGCTGCTGCTCGAGGCGGTCGCCGGCTCGCCCACGCCGTGGCACTTCTGCATGGCGGGAACGGGCGGCATGCCGCTGGGCCTCCACGGCCAGGTCGGTATCGCGCCGCAGGAGCCCTGCATTCGGCCGTACGGTGAGCGTGTGCATCTGCCGGTGATCCTCCGCGAGGCGGGCGGACGCATGGCGGGCCAGCGATTTCCAGGACTCGTCTCCGCGGCCGACATCGGCGCGACGCTCGGCGAGTGGCTTGGCGTCGCGGCGGGATCGTGCCCCCCCGGGGCAGCGAGTCTCGCAGGGCTCTTCGACACGTGGGCCGCCCCGAGCCGCGAGCAGCTCTTCATCCGGGGCAGGGCGGCTGCGGCGATGGCCACGCCCGACTGGCATCTCGTGGCCGCCTGGCCGCAGGGAAAGGATGCGGGCGTGCAGGCGTCGCTCTTCGCGAAGCCCGACGACTATTTCGAGGTGACGGACGTGGCCGACCGCTGCCCGGTGGAGGCCGACGCGATGCTCCGCGAATGCCTCGCCCACCCCGATCCGCCGGGCTGAATACCCGGTCGAAAAGACCTTCACGGCCCGCCGCCGGACCGCTACGATCCCGACCCATTTTTCCCGGAGGTCAGGCGGCCGTGCTGCCAGTGCCCGCTACGAAGTTGTCTCGGGATCGCATGCGGTTCGTCCGGCGGACGACGGCGGCCGTCGCGGCATGGCTGTTTGCCACGATGATCCCATCCGTCGGCCTTCAGGTCTCGGCGGCGGGGGAAGCGATCGTGACGGACGCCGTGCCGGTCGCCATCCGCGTGACATGGGGTGGCGGCAAGCAGCGGCGGTGGACGGGCCGCATCGCGGTCGGCGGCGCCGCCACGATCGTGCGGTGCCGCTCCCTCTCGCCCGAGCCCGATGCCAATGCCGGCTTCCATCTCGCCGACGGCGGGGTCGTCATCCACCAGCCGTCGGCCCGGCCGTTCGACGGCATCGACCTCGTGCTCGATCGCGGTGACGGCGGCCGGATCACCGTCGAACTGGAGGCTGACGGACGGTCCAACGAGCGGACGAAGCTGGAGCTGCCGATCGACGACGTCCTCGCGTCGTCCCGCCAGCAGCCGCTCGACCAGGACGGCAACAGGCTGCACGTTCGGCGGGTTCCGGGCGATGCGATCCAGGTTGCGTTCCGATCCTTCCGCGACGCGGAGGCCGGCGACAAGGTGGTCGGCGGTCCTCCGTCAGGGGCTGCCGCCGCGTGCCTGCGAAGGCCGGGGGAGATCGTTCGGCTGTGGGTTCGTCCGTTGATCGACGGGAAGTCTGCCAAGGGAGGTGACTACGAGCTGCGGCTCCGCCTGCTCGGAGGCGGAAAGCAGCTGTTCGCCGCAGCGATCCCTCTCGCCCCCGCCGATGCCGGTGGGACGAAGCCCGTGATCCGGAGCTTCGCCGAGGTGCCCATCGAGGTGCCGCTGCCAACCCGTGAAGGAGCTTACGACCTCGAACTCGACGTGCTCGAACGAGGCAGCTTGCGGTGGTCGCGTGCGGTCGCGAGCCGAGCCATCCAGTTCGTGACGGTGGCTGCGTCGAGTCCGGTGGCCTCCGGCGAGCGGATGCAGGTCGTCTTCGAACTCGACCCGGGCAGCCCGCG
>DHLZ01000258.1:0-4587 GCA_002405515.1 Planctomycetaceae bacterium UBA4655 | reverse complement strand
CGCCTGCGGCGACTTCCGGGGGTCGCGGTGCCTCCATTGAACGTGCCGCAGCTGCCGGTTCCGCAGATCGCAATGCCTCAGATTCCGAAGCCGGTGGGCGTAGGATTGCCGCGACTGCCCGGCGTCGAGGCCCTCATGCCTCGCGGGGGCGGCCTCGTCGCCGCGGGTGATTCCACGGTGGAGCCTCACCCGCTCGGGCCGGTGTTGAAGCTTCCGCCGGCCGGCTCGTCCGGATCGCCGACGTGGGAGGGGATCGCGATCCCGGTGGTGCGTCCTGGCATTCCCCACGTCATCGAGCTGGAATACCCGAGCGACCAGGATGCCACCGTGGCGGTGGCCGTCATCGAGCCGAACCCATCGGGGGAAGGTGTGGCGATTTCGACCGAGGGAGGCTTTCGCGTGAAGCGTCCCACATTCGGCGGCGAGCCGGCCCGCATGGAGGTGCACCGGCTCGTCTTTTGGCCGAAGACGCGGTTGCCGGTCGTCGCGATCGCGAACCCGTCGCCGGCCCGCGCCGCGGTGGTCGGTCGCCTCCGCGTGCTTGCCGGGCCGGACAGGCTTCCGCCGCAGGATCGAACGGCCGGCCGCCCCGGCACGGTCGCCGCCGGACGGCAGGTGCATGGCTACCTCGCGAAGCCCGACTTCTCCCGGTTCCGCGGCATCGATGCGGTGGATGCGGAATCCGGCCGGCCGATTCACGACTGGGGGGCGGCCCTCATCGGCATCGCGAGGTGCGCCGAGCAACTGAAGGCTCAGGCTGCCGACGGGGCGATGATCACCTTCTATGCCGATGGCGTCGCCGCGTGGCCGTCGCGGCTTGGCGTGGGCGGCACCCGCTGGGATGGCGGGGCGTTCGCGGAACGCGGTGCGGACATCGAGCCGAAGGATCTCGTCGCCCTGGCGATGCGTGTCTTCGAGCGGGAACGGCTGGGGCTCGTCGCGGCGATCGAATGCTCGGGTCCGCTCGCGCCGCTCGAGGCGGCCTTGGCCGGCGCGTCGGCCGACGTCGTCGGCATCGAGTGCGTGGGACGCGACGGTCGGCCCGCTCCTTCCGCCCCGGGCCGTCAGGAGCGTCGCTACAACATTCTCGATCCCCGCGTTCAGGATGCCGTGGTCGGCCTCGTTTCCGAC
This sequence comes from Planctomycetaceae bacterium UBA4655, assembly GCA_002405515.1. GTDB lineage: Bacteria > Planctomycetota > Planctomycetia > Pirellulales > UBA1268 > UBA4655. The sequence continues at coordinate 3,456 of DHLZ01000258.1, read as the reverse complement.
CTCGCCATGAGGCTCGGCGATTCTCCCGCTGCGGCCGGGCTGGCGGTCATTCTCGGCCACGACGGCTGGATGCACCTGCCGGGAGTGGCCTGGGGGCTCGACGACGAGACGATGGAGGCCTTCGGCCGCGAGACCCGGATCGAGGTGCCTCGCGAGGGCGATGATCGCTTCGCACGGAGAGCGGCGCTCGTCGAGGGGCCGGCGCGGGCCGCCTGGCTCGACTGGCGGGCCGACAGGATCGCCGGGCTCCATGCGCGGCTGGCCGACGTCGTCGCAAGCCGCAGGCCCGGGCTGGATCTCCACGTCGTCATGACGACGCTGTTGACGGAGGGGCCTGTCGCCGCCCGATTCCGCCCGATGCTCGGAGCCGCCGCGGCAGAGTCGGGGGCGCTGCTCGACCTGGGGATCGATCCGGCGAGGATCGCCGCGCATCCGCGGATCATCTTCGTCTCGCCCCATCAGCGGATCGCCGGCGAGGACATCGTGGCCGAGGGCACGATCGAGCGAACCGTGCGGTCGCTCGCCATCGTGAAGGAACTTTCCCGCGTTCCACGGCGAGCCGCAGTGTTGCTCGATCGAACGCTCGAGGTCGATCTGCGCCGGGCCGGCAGGCTCCTTGGCGGTGGTGCCTCGGCGGGGGCGATGGCGGCCGTGAAACTTCACTCGCCGCCCGCGGGGCCGGACCGGTCGCGAGGGATCGCCGAATCACTGGTGCCGGCCGACTGCGAGCGGTTGTTCGACGAATCACTGCTCATCGATCTCGCCCCCGAGACGATGGCGAAGAGGCTGCGGGCGTTCGCCTCGCTTCCAGCCGGCACGATGGAGACGGTGGACGGGTTGCCGGCGCCGATCGTCGCGCGGACGATCCGCGACGGCGACCGGCTGTCGGTCTGCCTCGTGAACGCTTCGGCCGCCGCATGCACGGCCCGCCTCATGCCTGAGAATCCGTGGGCATCGCTGGTCGATTCCGATGGCGGCGGACCCGTGGTCGCGTCGATCCCCGCGAGCGGCTCTCGCGAAGCCCGTCGGCCCACCTGGCAGGTGCCGCTCGGCCCGTGGGAGGTGCGGTCGCTCGACGCGACGGGGCAGGACGCGGTCGTTTCGGTCGGCGCGATCCATGACGACTCGGTGCGGAAGGCCGTCGAGGAGCAGCTCGCCTCACTGCGTCGCAGGCGGGCATCGCTCGAGATGCCCGCGCCGCTTGAGTCGCTCGACAACCCCGCGTTCGAGCTGCCGTCGGCCGGCGGGGCCGTGCCGGGCTGGGAACTCGTCGAGGCAGGCCGCGGGGCGATCGACGTCGTGGCCTCGGGTGCCTCCGGCAGCCCGCAGGCGATCCGCTTCGCGAGCGAGCACGGGCTCGCCACGCTTCAGAGCAACGCCTTCGCGGCGCCGCGGACAGGCCGGGTGAGCGTCGCCGCCTGGCTGAAACTCGACGGCGACGGCGGGCAGCCGCCGCTGCGGATCGCCGTCGAGGGCCGGGAGGGAGACCGACAGTACTATCGGTTCGCACCGGTCGGCGTCGGGGATGGGTCGATGCCATTGAAGAACGACTGGGCGCAGGTGGTGCTCCAGATCGACGACCTGCCGGCAAGCGGCATGGAGTCATTGCGGGTGCGATTCGACCTGCTCGGACCGGGCCGGGTTCGGATCGACGAGGTGCGGGTGTTCGACCTGGCATTCGAGGAGTCGCAGCGGGTGCAGCTGTCGAAGACGCTCGCCCTCATCGACCATCGCCTCGCGTCTGGCGACGTGGGTGCATGCCTCGTCGAATTGGACTCGCACTGGCCCCGCTTCCTCATGGGGCTGGTGCCGGACAAGGCTGCCGAACCTGCCTTGTCGAGGAAGGACTCGCGGGAGTCCGACCGGCAGCAGGGCTCCGAAAAGGACAGCGAGATACGGTCGAGCATGATCGAGAAGATGCGCCGCTTCTGGCAGTAGCGGTCACTGCTCGGCGGTCTTCTTCGCGCGGCTGCGGCGGCGTGGCGGCCGCGGCATGGCCCATTCCTTCGTGAGCGCCTCGAACACCTCGGGCGTCTCGTACCGCACGATCGTCGTGCCCTCGGGCATCGGGCCGATGAGCGAACGGAAGACCGGCGCACCCCGGAGTTCGAGGTCCGTGCTGCAGTCATCGGTGCCGATCTGGAGGTGGGTGCGGAGGAGCGGGGCGGGGGAGTCGAAGTCGTGGATCACCAATTCCCCGTCCGCACCTCGGGTGACCACCCGCCATGTCTGTTTTGCCATCGCTCTGGTATTTCCTGCGTGGAGTGCCCGAATCACCCGGGCGTTCATCGGCATCACGGGCCGGAAAACCCGACCCAAGCCGCCGGGGGCCGCGTCTTCGGCATGGTCGGCGCAACAGGAACCGGGCCCAGGCGGGATGTCGAGGTCTTGGCGACGGGCGATCCGGCTTGAGGGGGAACGCCCGGCGGCGTACATTTCAGGTCGTTGGAGGGTAAGCGAATTGGCCAGCGGTCTGACTCGAAATCAGATGCCCCGAAAGGGGTTGTGGGTTCGAATCCCATGCCCTCCGCTGCGGTGAATGCCGAGGTGAACGACGCGACGCACGGGCCGTGCGGCCGACTGCTAGGCGGCCGAATGGTAATGCCGCGAGATGAGGTCGTTCTGAATCCAGAGCAGTTTGCCGAACGCCAGCAGCAGTCGTGACTCCGCCTGGCGATCCAGGGCGAACGACAGGATCGTCTGGGTCACTGCGGTCGCCACGAAGCCCAGCAGGGCATTCATCTGCACGAGCGGCACGTCCAGTTCGCGACTGCCCGCCTCCGGCGTGTGAATCTTCCCGACCATGTCGAGGTAATCGACCATCTTGGCGTCGTATTCGCCGGTGACGAGCCGGGTCAGGTAGCGGCCGAGATGCTGCTTGCGGAACGCGATCATGGGGTGCTCGAGCGTGAGCGAGCCCAAGCCCTCGGGGAGCGGCCCGTCGTAGCCGCTCTGCCGCGGCACAAAGTGCCGCTTCGTCGCGTCGTACGAGAAGAGCTTGTCGTACACGGCGTCCACCAAGGCCGGCACCAGCGGGCCGAGGTGTGGGGCCGCCGCGTGGATCGCGTCGATGTCGTCCTTGCCGAAGCCGATGAACTCCGCGAGGTAGCCGAACCGATAGCCGGTGTCGGTCTCCAGCCGCGTCTCGTCGATGTAGGCAATCGTCATGGTTTCCGCCTTTCTTCGCGCATAACAGGATCTTGACGTCCGATTTAAGTCAGACGGTAGTCGATGTCGAATTGGATGTCAATGTCCGGAAATGGTTGGTGGAGGCCCGGTATGAGTCCGCGTCGGCCTGCATCCCCATACCGATCAGGCGTTTGCTGGAAATGCCCGGAAGCCCGAGGCGCAAGTTTCCCTGCTGGCGAACAGGTGCCCACTCCGGAAGCCCGAGGCGCAAGCCGAGAGGGGCGTTGACGAGGCCCCGCGAGTGGATGCCCGGTCACGAGCCCGCCT
>DHLZ01000282.1:737-2869 GCA_002405515.1 Planctomycetaceae bacterium UBA4655 | reverse complement strand
GCTTCCGTAGTGGGCACCTGTTCGCCTGCAGGGAAACTTGCGCCTCGGGCTTCCGTAGTGGGCACCTGTTCGCCTGCAGGGAAACTTGCGCCTCGGCCTTCCGTGAAAGTCAGCAGGCCGAGTTGCCCGCAGAATAATGTCAACGACTTGATGCTCCCGGTAGTAAGGCGGCCAACTGGATCGGACGGGGTCGTGGGCGGAAGTCCACGCCACGGCCAGCGGGCATGAAAACGACGGTCACGGCCCCAGAGGCTGCTGCGACGCGAATCACAAGCCCCGTTCACACGACACGTTGCGAATCGCCTGGGCCAAGCTCATGGCGAGGCGGGGGGAGGAGTTTCCACTTGCGTGCCCCACCTGCGAGGGCGACATCCGGCTCATGGCATTCATCCCCGATCCGGAAGATCCTGATACACCTCTGCGAACCGCTCGAACCACCTCCACTTTCACCTGCCAGCGGCCCGCCCACCGCCCGGGGCGAGATCGTGCAGGTCCATGACGACCGCGACGCGATTCAAGCGACGCCCGACGATCTGCCCGCGATCGATATCTACAGCCTCTGGCCGGTGCCGGACGCGAGCCGCCGATGCCCCGGGAACGGCGACCTGGGACGCGGTCTACACAAACGCGAGAAAAACGCCACGCAAGGGAGTGCGGGGCGTTTCGAGAAGCCCACTCCGGACTCCCAGGCCGCTCTCCCCGCGGCGCACGAGTCGCTCATCAGCCGGAAGAACGTCGCGGAAGTGCCATTGACCGGGCTTTCCTTCGCGCGCTCGAGGTTGTTGCGGGAAATCAGCTCCCGTCCCCGATTTCCCCCCACCGCTTCACGACGCCGGAATCGATGCCGAAAAGGTCGAGGGCCCGGCCGACGGTCTGCGTGACCACGTCGTCGAGCGACTGCGGCCGGCCGTAGAAGGCGGGCACCGGCGGCATGAGGATCGCGCCGTTCTTCGTGGCCTGCGCCATGAGATCGATGTGGCCTGCGTGGAGCGGCGTTTCGCGGAAGAGCAGCACGACCCGCCGTCGCTCCTTGAGCTGCACGTCGGCCGCCCGCGAAATCAGGTCATCCGTCAGGCCGTGGGCGATCCCCGCGAGCGTCTTCACCGAGCAGGGGGCCACGAGCATGCCGTCGGTCTGGAACGATCCGCTCGCGATCGAGCAGCCGATGTCCTTGTGGGAGTGGACCACGTCGGCGAGGGCCTCGACGTCGTGGGCCGACAGCTCGGTCTCCTCGGCGATCGTCCTCGCCGCGGCGGACGACATCACGAGGTGGCTCTCGAAGCCGCCGAGCCGCTTCAGGAGTTCGAGCGCCCGAATGCCGTACGCCGCGCCGCTCGCTCCCGAGATTCCGACGATGATGCGTCTCACGGGGCGGTCCTTGTCGAGGTGGCGGCGGTCACTCCGCCAGCGCGGCGAGCAGGTAGGGGGCCGGCTCGTAATGCTCGATCACGACCTCCGAGCATCCCTCGCGGATCATCCTCGCCTGGGTGACGTCGATTTGCGGGGTCTTCGTCGGCGAGAAGAGGATGTCGTCGTGCGTGGCGTTCTTGCGGTTGGCGAAGAGATCGGGGGTGAGCCGGCCGCCCAGGTGGTCGCTGCGACCCGTGGCGACGTGAAGCGTGCCGAGCACCTTCTCGTCCTGGATGTCGCGGCCCGAGACGGGCAGATCCTGCGTGCCAAAGCCGAGCTCGCCGAGCTCGCCGGTCACCGGATCGGTTCGAAGCTTCTCGTTGTAGGCCTCGACGACGTTCGGATCGCCCGACCGCCATTCGGCGGCCACGATCCGGCCTCCCTTCACCTCCATCATCGCGATCGTGCCATCCTCGAGCCGCATCGGGAAACGCCCCTCCCCGCCGGTGGGCACGAAGTAGACCTCTCCGGCCGGAAGGTTCGCGACATCGGGCTTCTTTCCGAGGCAGAGGCCGTGGCTCTTCTGCGCCTCCTGCCCGCCGCACTCGAGCCGCAGCATGCACCGCTCCCCTTCGAGGTCGAAATCGATCTCGAAGGCGTCGGCCCGCGTCAGGCTCGTGCGGAGCTTCTCGGCCTGCCGGCTCACCTCGCGGTAATCGACCGCCAGGCCCGTCCGCAGGATGACGTCGTTGAGTCCGTGGAGCGTCGCGCCGCGGAAGCCG
>DHLZ01000282.1:0-449 GCA_002405515.1 Planctomycetaceae bacterium UBA4655 | reverse complement strand
TAGGCGAACATCTCGCCTCCCGTGAGGCCGAGGGCGGCGAGGTCGCTTCCCGGCGCTGGCGCCAGCAGAGCCCTGTGGAACACCTCGTAGGCATGCCGCTGGATCGACATCGCGGGATCCTGCAGGAAGGCGTAGTCCTTCATGGCCGACGTGTCGGCCAGATCGATGAGAATGGCGACCCGCTGGCCCCGCTCGGGAGCGAACACGGTCTTGAGAAGACGGGCCAGGTCGAACGTGGGAAATTCGTCGATCGACCGGCGGTGGAGGGAGCTGGGGGATTTCTGAATCATGTTGATTTACTACCGGGAGCATGAAGTAGTTGACATTATTCTGCGGGCAACTCGGCCTGCTGACTTTCACGGAAGCCCGAGGCGCGAGTTTCCCCGCAGGCGAACAGTTGCCCCAATACGGAAGCCCGAGCCGCGAGTTTCCCTGCAGGAGATCGCTGG
>DHLZ01000248.1:472-8706 GCA_002405515.1 Planctomycetaceae bacterium UBA4655 | reverse complement strand
CTTCATGCGCACGTTAGTAACGCCATGCTGGCAACCGCGCAACTCGCCTCATTTCTCCCGGCCTGCCTTCGTCTTGGTGCGCAAATCCCGTGCCGAACAGGATTGCCCTGGAGGCCTCGGCTCACTGCATGTCCGCTTCGTGATATTTCTGCCGGCGGGCTTCGCGGTATCCTGCCTTCGCTCGCTCCCATAGCACGGCGACATGACACGGGCAGCCCCTCACGGTCAACGCTTTGGCCGCGTATCGCGTAGGATGATTTTCCGCGAGTCGATAGACTTCCGAGCCATGTTTGTGACACGAAAAAAACTGCCACGAGACAAACGCTCCGCGCCCGCCGTTCGAGTCCGTCCTGCGACGCTTCTGCCGCCGAGGTCCGTGCTCGTGACCGTGGCGTCGCTATTCACGGCCACCGCGCTCGTGCGGGCGGGGCTGCTCGAGTCGCTCGTCGGCAGCATCGTCGACATCGCCGTCGCGAACATCATCTCGCTCATCCTCGTGTTCACGGCGGTCGTGTCGCTGCTCGTCTGGTTCGTGCGGGAGAGCGGCCAGCCCGCGGCCGTGCGGTGGGGACTGGTCGGCGGGATCGCGGCGGCGGTCGTCGCGGGCGTGGCCACCCTGCGGGTCGAGCGGGTGAGCGGCGACCTGATTCCCCAGTTCGCCTGGAAGTGGAGCCCCTCGCGGGACCGGCTTTTGCCGCGGGACGAGCCGGCGGGCAACCCCGCAGGCGACCGGGCCGGAGGAGCATGGAAGCCCGACGAGCAGGCCGACTTCCCGAGGTTCCTCGGCCCCCATGGCGATGCGAGCATCGAGGGGCTCACGATTCCCGCGACGGCCGACGCGTTTACCGAGATCTGGCGGCGACCGATCGGCGCGGGCTGGAGCGGGTTCGCCGTCTGCGACGGTCACGCCGTCACGCTCGAGCAGCGGGGCGACGAAGAGGTGGTGGCGTGCTATGCGCTCGCGACCGGTTCCCCCGAGTGGAGCGTGTCGGTCAAGGCACGTCACGAGACCGTGCTCGGCGGCGTGGGCCCACGATCGACGCCCACGATCCGCGACGGCGTCGCCTATTCCACGGGCGCCACCGGCTGGCTCCATGCGATCGACGGGGCGACGGGGCGGGTCGTCTGGCGGAAGAACGTCGTCGATGATCTGAAGATCGATGAGGAGAAGCACCGCAATGCCGTCGCCTGGGGCCGCGCGGCCTCGCCGCTCGTCACGGAGTCGCTCGTGATCGTGCCCGGCGGCGGGCCGCTCGCCGATGGCGGCGCCGTGTCGCTTGCGGCCTACGACCGGGCGACGGGAGAGCGGGCCTGGACCGGTGGCGACGAGCAGATCGCGTATGCGACGCCGATCCTCGCGAAGGACTCCGATCGCACGGTCGTGCTCACGGTGAACGAGTCGAGCGTGGCGGCCCACGATCCCGTCGACGGCCGACGGCTCTGGTCATTGCCCTGGCCGGGCCACTCCAACTCCGACGCTTCCTGCTCCCAGCCGCACCCGCTCGACGGCGGACGCATCTTCATCTCGAAGGGCTACGGCATCGGCGCGGCGGTCTTCGAGCCCGCGGCCGATCCCGCTGCCCGCTCCTTCAAGCCGGCGTGGGCGGAGCCGGGCCTGCTCAAGACGAAGTTCACGAACGTCGCGATCCGCGACGGTCATGCCTACGGGCTCTCCGACGGCATCCTCGAGTGCGTGCGGCTCTCCGACGGCAGGCGGATCTGGAAGGGGGGCCGCTACGGGCAGGGGCAGGTCTTGCGGGTGGGCGAACTGCTCGTCGTGCAGGCGGAGGCGGGGGATGTGGCGATCGTGGACTGCTCGCCGCAGAAGCTCCGCGAACGCTGCCGGATAGCGGCCCTCGACGACCAGACCTGGAACAATCCCTGCGTCGTCCGCGGTCGGCTGCTCGTGCGGAATGCCGAGCAGGCTGTCTGCTACGCCTTCAAGGCGGACGCGGGCGGCGAGCCGCCGGCCGGGAACGAGGCTCCGCGATGAGCGACCTGTCGGGGAAGACCGTGCTCGTCACGGGCGGCACCCGCGGCATCGGGCGGGCGGTGGCCCTCGCGCTGGCTTCCGGCGGCGCGCGGGTGGCCGTGCATGGCCGCAGTGAACCCGCCGCCGCCGAAGTGGCCTCGCTGCTTGGGGCCGCGGGTGCCGGAACGTTCCTCGCCGACCTCGCCACGGCCGAAGGAACCGAGTCGCTCGTGGCGGCGGTGACCGCCGCCGTTCCAACGCTGAATGCCGTGGTGCTCGTCGCCGGCGCCGACGTGCTCACCGGCGAGCCCGCGACATGGGCCTTCGAGCGGAAGCTCGAGGAGCTTCTGCGGGTGGACGTGACGGCCACGATGAAGCTCGCGCGGGCCTTCGGCCGGTGGATGCACGACCGGGAGGGGGGCGCGATCGTCACCGTCGGCTGGGATCAGGCCCATGCCGGCATGGAGGGAGACAGCGGCGAACTCTTCGCGGCGGTGAAGGGGAGCGTGATGGCCTTCACGCGGAGCCTCTCGCGGTCGCTAACGCCGAAGGTCCGCGCGAACTGCGTCGCCCCCGGCTGGATCCGCACGGCCTGGGGCGAGAACGCGAGCGAGGCCTGGCGGCGGCGGGCCGTTCGGGAGAGCATGCTCGGCCGCTGGGGCACGCCCGAAGACATCGCCCATGCGGCCGCATGGCTCGTCTCGAACGACGCGGCGTTCGTCACGGGGCAGGTGCTCGCCGTCAACGGCGGGTTCCGCCGGGCGTAGTCGGCGGCGATCCGGAGCTTCGGCGTCTCACGGGTTGGCGTGGATATGATTCAAGGCATGAACGCGGCCCGCGAACGCATCCACTTCGTCACCGGCAAGCTCGCGGAGCCGTCGCTCTTGATGGTGCTCGAGTCGCTCTCGAAGCGGGCCGGCTTCGATTTCACCGGCTTCGACTACACGGTGCAGGTGATGAACATCACGGTGGCGGCGCTCATGACCACCTCCTGGATCGCCCGCAAGCTCGCGGTGCCGGAGGGCACCTCGCGGGTGATCATCCCGGGGCTCTGCCGGGGTGATCTTGCGGAGCTCGAGGCCGCGGCGGGCGTGCCGGTCGAGCGGGGACCGGCCGACCTGAGGGCGCTGGCGGAACATTTCGGCCAGGACCGCCGCGACTGCGAGGGCTACGGGGCGTTCGACATCGAGATCATCGCGGAGATCAACCACGCGCCGCGGTTCACGGCCGACGAGCTCGTCGCGGAGGCGAGGCGGCTTGCGGCCGACGGGGCCGACGTGATCGACGTCGGCTGCGATCCGGGGAGCGTGTGGGGCGGCGTCGGGGACGCCGTGGCGAGGCTCGTGGCGGAGGGGTTCCGCGTGTCGATCGACAGCTTCGAGCCGCGGGAGATCGCCGCGGCCGCGCGGGCTGGTGCGTCGCTCGTGCTCTCGGTGAATTCGACGAACGTCGCCGCGGCGGCCGACTGGGGCGTCGAGGTGGTGGCGGTGCCCGACGTGCCGGCGACGCTCGAGGGGCTCGACGAGACGCTCGAACGGCTTGCGGTGGAGGGCGTTCGGCATCGCATCGACCCGGTGCTCGAGCCGATCGGATTCGGGTTCGCCGAGAGCCTCGGCCGCTACCTCGAGATCCGTCGCCGCTATCCCGCAAGCGAGATGATGATGGGCATCGGCAATCTCACCGAGCTCACCGACGTCGATTCGGCGGGCGTCAACACGCTCCTGCTCGGCTTCTGCCAGGAGGCCGGCATCCGCTCGGTGTTGACCACGCAGGTGATCCACTGGGCGGCTTCGAGCGTGAAGGAGTGCGACCTCGCCCGCCGGCTCGTCCATCACGCGGTCACCCGCCGCACGCTGCCGAAGCACCTCGAGCCGGGGCTCGTCATGCTCCGCGGAGGCAAGCCCCGCAGCCACGGCCAGGAGACGCTCGACCGGCTCGCCACGGTGATCCGCGACCCCAACTTCCGGCTCTTCGCCGAGCGTGGCCGCATCCATCTCGTGGGGGCGGGGATGCATCTCGAGTCGCGGGACCCGTTCGAACTGTTCGAGGCCCTTTCGACCGCCGGCCGGGACGACGTCGATCCTTCCCACGCGTTCTATCTGGGCTACGAGATGGCGAAGGCGGCGACGGCGCTCACCCTCGGCAAGGACTACCGTCAGGATCAGCCGCTCGACTGGGGGCATCTCACGGAGCCCGAGATCGGCCACGGGCCGTCGCGGTATGCTGCCGAGGTCGCCGCCAAGCATGCTTCCCCGAGTGCAGGTTTCCCGGCTGGCGGACGTGCTGACATCCCCGAATCCCCGGCCGCAGGTTTCCCGGCCGGCGGACGTGCTGACATCCCCGAATCCCCGGCCGCAGGATCCGTCGCCGAGTGACCGCCTCCAACGCCCCCGCCATGCCGCGGGAAATCGTCGAGCGCCGCTGGTGCACCCCGTCGGGCGGGGTCGTCGCCGAGCTGCGGCCGGACGTGTCGCCGCGATGGCTCTTCGAGCGGCTCGCGGGCCGCGCGGGGCTGATATTTCTCGACAGCTGCAGCGACGCGCAGGGCGACGCGGGGCCGGGCGGCGGATTCGCCGCGGGGCTTGCGAGGTATTCGTTCGTCACGGCCGATCCGATCGACGCGATCGTTGTTGATGCGGGTGACGTTCGCGAGGGGGCGGCGGCGGCGGTGGCGGAGCTTCGATCGCGGCTTGCGGCGATGGGGGCCGTGACGATTCCGGGGCTGCCCCCATTCCAGGGCGGCTACGCTGGGCTTTTGGGCTACGAGTTCGGGCTCGGCCTGCTCGGCGTTGACTCGCCGGCCGCCGAGGCCTGCGCGGTTCCGGCCGTGATGCTGAACGCCTACGACGTCGTGGCCGCCTTCGACCACGAATCGCGATCCGGCTGGATCATCTCCCAGGGACTGGTGGCCGATCCGCGACTGCCCCGCGGGCCGGTGGCGCGTCGCGGGCGGGCGGAGGCGAGGCTCGCGTCGTTCCTGGCGATGGTGGAGGAAGGGCCGCGGCCGAGCCCGGCGGCTGCGGCAAATGTGTCTTCCACCGGCGGCCATCCGCTGCCAGCACGTCCCGCGATCGTCTCGTCGCACTCGCGGTCCGACCATGAGGCGATGGTCCGCCGGGCGATCGAGTACGTGCGGGCCGGCGACATCTTCCAGGTGAATCTCGCGCAGCGGCTTTCGACGGCATGCCCATGTGATCCTGTTCGGCTCCACCTTGCGGCGAGGCGGATCAACGCCGCCCCCTTCGCCGGCTTCTTCGACCTCGGCGGCGGCCGCGCGATCGTGAGCAGTTCGCCCGAGCGGTTCCTCAAGGTGACCCGGGGAGTCGTGCGGATGCACCCGATCAAGGGCACGCGTCGGATGACGAGGAGGCCCGAGGCCGATCTCTTCGCCGGCGACGAGCTCGGCGGCAGTGCCAAGGACCGGGCCGAGAACGTGATGATCGTCGATCTCGTGCGGAACGACCTGTCGCGTGTCTGCACGGCGGAGAGCGTCCGCGTGGAGTCGCTCTGCCGGCTCGAGCGGTACGCCTACGTGCAGCATCTCGTCTCCATCGTCGCGGGGCGGCTGGCGAAGGGGCGGGCGGCGGTGGACGCGATCCTCGCGGCGGCACCGGCGGGCAGCGTCACGGGCGCACCCAAGCAGCGGGCCTGCGAGATCATCTCGGAGCTCGAGGGCATCCCGCGGGGGCCCTACTGCGGCTCGATCGGCTACGTCGGATTCGATGGATCGGCCGACCTGAACCTGCTCATCCGCACGTTCGTGGCCTCCGGCGGCGGGCTCTCCTTTTCGGTCGGCGGCGGCATCACGGCGGCGAGCGATCCGGCCGCCGAATACGACGAGACGCTCCACAAGGCCGAGGGCCTGATCCGCGTGCTCGACGCCGTGGCAGCGGCCTCGCCGGCGGCTGACCCGGCGGGGGTGATGCCGTGATCGTGCTCCTCGACAACCGCGACAGCTTCGTCCACAACCTCGGGAGATATCTCGCGAGGCTCGGCGCGGACGTGAACGTCGTGCCGGCCCACGGTTCGACCGTGGGGGAGATCCGTGAGCTTTCGCCCCGTGGAATCGTCGTCTCGCCCGGCCCCTGCACGCCGGCCGAGGCGGGCTGCTCGATCGACGTCATCCGGGATCTCGGCGGCGATCATGCGATCCTGGGCGTCTGCCTCGGCCACCAGGCGATCGCCGCGGCCTTCGGCGGCCGGGTGGTGCGGGCGAAGGAGCCGGTGCACGGGCGGACGAGCCTCGTGCATCACGATGGCCGGGGCCTGCTTGAGGGATTGCCGAGCCCGTTCGCCGGCTGCCGATACCACTCGCTCGTCGTCGAGGAGCGGTCGTTGCCGGCATGCCTCCGCGTGACCGCCCGCGACGCCGATGGCACGGTGATGGCGATCGAGCATGAGTCGGGCCGTATCCACGGCGTGCAGTTCCATCCCGAGTCGATCCTCACCGACCACGGCTTCGCGGTGCTCGCGAACTTCCTCGAGCTGTGCGGGCTGCCGCGGCCGGCCGAGCTGCCAACGATCACGTCGGAGGGCCGCGGGTCGGAAGGACGCTCGTCGGAGGAAAGGCCATGATCCTCGAGGGGCTCGTGACGACGACCGATTCGCTCGGCCACATGCACGTCGCCGCCATGGGGCCGCATCTCGACGAGGACGACATCGACCGCTCCTCGGGGCGGATCCGGCGGCTTGCGCTCAAGCCCTTCGTCTCGAGCACGACCCACGCCAACCTCGCGGGGCACGGCGAGGGCGTCTTCCATCTCACCGACGACGTGCTCCTGCTGGCCGACGTGGTGACCGGCTCGCTCTCGTCGCCACCGGCAAGCCGGGCCGCGGAGCGGGTGGCGGGATTCGTCCTGACCGGGGCCTGCATGGCCTACGAGTTTCGCGTCGGCTCCGCCCGGATCGACGGGCCGCGGGCGACCTGCGAGGCGGAGGTCGTCGCGACCCACGTGATCCGGCCGTTCATCGGCTTCAACCGGGCGGCCGGCGCCGTCGTCGAGGGGGCGATCCTCGTGTCGCGGATCGGCATCCTTTCGATCGACGAGATCCGGCGGCAGATGGAGACGCTTGCGGTCGTCGTGGCGAAGACGGCGGGTGAGCGGGAGCGGGAGGCTTTTCGACGGCTGCAGGCCCGGATCGCGAAGGAACCTTGAAGGGAACCGGCGACGGCCGTTTACTGGTTGGATGCAGGAGTCTGCGGCGAACGCCGGAAGCGATGTCGAGGCCGTCGAGGTGCGGACCCCGGCGCGGCTCCATCTCGGCATGTTCTCGTTCGGCCGCAGCGACGTCCGGTCGTTCGGCGGCGTCGGAATGATGATCGAGCGGCCGGGCGTGCAGCTCCGCGTGATGAAGGGCAGCGGGGTGAAGGCCCGGGGCGTCCTTTCCGACCGGGCGCTCGCGGCGGCCGATGCGTGCATGCGCCACTGGCGTTCCCCGGCGTCGGCTGGCGTCTTGATCGACGTGGTGTCGGCGCCGCGGGAGCATGCCGGCCTCGGCTGCGGCACGCAGCTGTCGCTCGCGGTCGCGGCGGGCATCAAGGCGATCCACGGGCCGGGCACCGCTGCGGGCTTGGAGGGGGCCACGGAGCATCCGATCCCACTCGACCCAGCGGATGTGCTCGAGCTCGCGCGGGCCGTCGGCCGCGGGAAGCGGTCGTGCATCGGCCTGCACGGGTTCGCGCGGGGAGGATTGATCGTCGAGGCGGGTCGCATGGTCGCCGAGGGGAGCCAGGAAGCCGACGGCGGCGACCCCTTCTCGCCGCTCGTCGCCCGGGTGCGGCTGCCGAGCTCGTGGCGGTGCGTCGTCGTGATGCAGAAGGGCATGAGCGGCCTGCACGGCGAAAAAGAGCGAACCGCCTTCATGGAACTGCCGCCCGTTCCGCTCGAGGTCACTTCCGAGATGGCGAGGATCGCACTGTTGGACCTGGTGCCGGCGGCCAACGAAGGAAACTTTTCCCGGTTCGCCGACGCGGTGGCCCGCTATGGGGCCGCGGCCGGCAGGCCGTTCGAGGCGGTCACGGGCCGGATGGAATCGTCGGAAATCATCCGCGACGTCAGCTCGCTTCTCGGCGAGCTCGGGGCGAGGGGCGTGACGCAGAGCAGCTGGGGGCCGACGGTGTTCGCCTGTTGCGAGTCGCTCGTCGAGGCGGCCGGCCTGCTCGAGCAGATCGACACGCTCGATCTGAACGACCACCTCGACGTGATGATCACGAAATTCGACGGCGATGGAGCGTCAATCCGGAGGATTGCGTAGAGCGCTG
>DHLZ01000248.1:0-255 GCA_002405515.1 Planctomycetaceae bacterium UBA4655 | reverse complement strand
TAGAGCGCTGCTCCGGAGGATTGCCCAGCCAAGAAAGGCGGCGGGCCTGGGTTTCCTGCCGTGGGTTGACGAAAAACGGTACGTGAGTACAGTACTACCCCGAGCACGATGTTGTTGACTGCCGTCTTCCCGTGACTGACCGATACCCCGTTCACACGGAAGCCCGAGGCGCAAGTTGCCCTGCAGGCGATCGCTGGAAATTCCCGGAAGCCCGAGGCGCGAGTTGCCCTGCAGGCGCTCGCTGGAAATTCCCGG
>DHLZ01000303.1:931-25476 GCA_002405515.1 Planctomycetaceae bacterium UBA4655 | reverse complement strand
TACTTGATGCTCCCGGTAGTAACCGCTCGACACGCGGGATGCGTTTCGTCTGTCGCTGGCCGCGATCCTGTTGTGCATGGCTGCGGTCGTCGCCTCAGGTCAGCAGGCCGCAGCCGGCGGGTCGCTAGCCGGGCTGGGCACCCCGGCGGCACAGCTGCCCAAAAGAACGCCGTCGGAACGCTGCCTGGTCGCGGGCGGGATCGCGTCGGGTTATACTTCGCACCAACGTTGCCGGATACGCGCATGGATGCGACGACGGATTCGGCGTGCCGGGCTCCCAACCGGGTGCCCAGCATGAAAAACCGCGTTTTGGAGGGTAAGCGAATGGCTAGCGGCCACACTGGAAACGTCACCGCATCGCCCGCCCCGTAGAGCGTTTTCACTCTAGAAAACGCGATAGTTTCGCGAGTTCGAAGACGCGGAAAACCCTCTATTTCCAAGCCCTAGACGCTTTGCAATAATCCTCGTCGTTTCTCATGTTTTCTCACCACGACTCACCTTGGCGGTGGGGATAGAGCGGTGGGGATAGAGTGGGGATAGCGACGATGGGAATTGAGTCCGCCCGGGCGTTTCGATTTACGGAGAACGGCATCGAGCAGGCGATCCGCCTGGTCCGCGACGGCCTCGCCGACACCAACAAGATCGGCCGGCGAATCTGGCGAGACGAGGGATCGCCCCACGGGCTTCACGTCTACGTCGGAGGCAAGAGCGCGACCTACTACCGGGTCGCGAAGGTTGCAGGCAAGAAGCTCGAGACGCGGATCGGCGACGCCACGGCAATGAGACTGACGAAGGCCCGCGAGAAGGCCCGCGCCCTGGCCGCCGGCGTGAAGGAAGCGGCCGCCGCCCCGATTCGCGTCCGGACCGACGGACCGACGGTCGGGCAAGCGTGGACCGCCTACGTCGCGGCGACGGCGAGCGGCGAGTTCATCGCAGGCCGCCGGGCGACCGCGAAAAGTACGCTCGACTCCTACGTCGCGCTCTACAACACGCACCTCCAGGCAACCTACGAAACACGGAGTCTTCACGCCCTGGCGAAAGACGTCCAGGCCATCCACAAACGGCTTCACACGAAACCCGTCACCGCGAATCGGCTCTTGCAAGTCATGAGCAACCTTTTCGTCCACGCGGCGCGCTCCGGGATTTGGGAGAAGCCCAACCCGACGCTCGATCCGATCACGGGACGCACAATCCGGAAGTACCCGGTCGAGTCTCGATCCCGATGGTTCACCACCGCCGAGGCCGCGAGAATCCTTGCCTACGCCGCCACCGAAGGCGATCCCTGGCGAGACTTCTGGCCGCTCCTCATCCTCACCGGGGTACGGGTCTCGAATCTGCGGGAAATGAAATGGCCCCAACTCGACTTACGCGATGTCGACGCCACATGGTCGATCCCGATGACGAAGAACCGGGAGCCTCACGTCGTCGCCCTGTCGCCGCAGGCAGCCGACATCCTGCGGGCTCGATACGAGGCCGCACCCAAAACCGGGACCGGACGCCGCGTCCGCCCGACCTCCCCTTGGGTCTTCCCGATGAAGGAGGATCCCGCCCGTTGTATCGCCGACTGCGACAACGCCTGGGCCCGCGTCAAGAAACACGCCCCGCTCGACGACGCCCGGATCCATGACCTCCGCCGAACCGCGGCATCGTGGGCAACCCAAGCCGGAGTTCCGCAAGCCGCCGTCGGAATGTTCATCGGTGACAAGAGCCCGAGCGCGATTGCGGTCTACGCCCGCGCGGACGTTGCCTCGAAGTCGATCACCGCCAAGCTCGTCGCCGAACGGCTTGAAGAGGCCGGCGGGCTCGTGCCCAAGGCCAAAAAGCCCCGGTGACATTCTCTCCGCGGGTGACCCGCACGGGCGTTTTTCTCGGCTAAAAACCGGGTTTTCCGCCCGTCAGGCAGGGATGCCGCCACACCCCCCTGCGATTCCATGCAGGGGATGAAGAATCTCGCCACGGTCGCGATGCCTCTGGCCAGGGGCATCGCATACGGCGCGACTGCCGGCGGGCTCCTCCAGTGCCCCCGGCAGTCGCCCCGGCCGCCCTACTGGAGATTCTTCGATGGCAAGGAAAGCCAAGCCGGCGACGGGGCTCGTCGCCTGTCCGGGGTTCACGGACCGCCTCCGGAATCGCAGTCACGTTCCAGCCCACGAGCTCGATCCTCCCGATCGGCTTGTGGAGGCTCTCCGCAAAGTCTTCGGCACCTTCTTTCCGAAGAATCCTCGCCAGTGGTGGCGCCTCGAAGTAACGCTGACTAACTGGTACGCCGACCACCACTACAACGACCCGAGCGCCTATCAGCGATTTGTCGACGAGCTCTATCCATCTTGGGGTCCCGACGATGTGATCGGGTTCCTCGTCGAGATCGGACTTGTCGAGAAGGTTCACAGCACGAAGCCGAAGCGACGAGACCTCGGAAGGTATCGACTTCTTCTGGCCGCACGCATGGCACAGGATCGCGGCCTCGACGAGCACGAGGCCCTCCTGGCCGTCGATGAACTTTCGCACCAGGCTTTCGCCGACGCGATCGCCGTCGAGTTCGAGTTCGAGGTGTGCGCGAAAACCGTGATGAGGTGGAGAAAGAAAGAGGCGGAGGCCCAGCGGCACCGCGGGACCTCACCGCCTCGCGCCGCATCCCCGCAATCCAAGTCCCCCACGGGCGGCAAGTCTTCTAGGGCCCGCTACCTCGATCACAGTGAAGCAAAGCAAGCCGGGCTATCGACACGAACCCGGCCAGACGCCGCGACAAAACTGGCCGCCGGAAAAGACCCTGCCGATCTCGTCGAGCGACGACGGCAACTCGACCGGATGGCGAAGGCGGTGATCGCGGGAGAGTTCAAATGCCAGTGCCGCGACACGGCGACGAAACTGTTCGACGACAAGCCCGTGTGCGACGACTGCTACGCCGAACTAACGCAAGAGGCGGTCGTCGCGTGAAGACCTTCTCCCGGGACAAGTGCCACTTGTCCGCCCTCATCCGTTTCTCGCGACGCTCTCGCCCTGCGATTCGCATGATTACGCCCGACGCAATATCCGGCACTTGTCCCGTTTTCGCCTTTATTGCCCAGCCGATGACCGGCCGGGCACGACGACGAGAAACGCGACATGAACCGCCCCGACAAAACACCTACCGCTCACCCTGGCACGATCCGCCCTGACGAGCTCTATCGGTTCGACGAAGCCGCCGCCCGCCTCGGGTGGGGCGACGCCGCTCTTCGAGCAGCACGTCGCCGCGGCTTGAAGATTCACCGGGCAGGCAAACGGAACTACGTGCTCGGCTCCGACCTCCTCGCGTTCATCACCAGGGAGGCTACATGAGCAAGCCCGCCATACGTCGGATGCTCAACCGCCTCCAGGCGGCGGAGTACCTCGCAGTGTCGCCCGCCACGCTCTCGCGGTGGGCCGCTAATCGAACGGGCCCCGCGTTCGTGAAGCTCGGCGACGCTTCGACATCGGCTGTCCGCTACCCGCTCGACGCCCTCGACGAGTTCATCGTCGCGAGAACGAAGGGACCGAAATCCTAACCGAACACCGGGCGACCGCCCGGAACCGTCACGGCCTCGCCGAACCGTGGCGGATCACAAACAGGCGAATGTGAGAAAGCCAAATGTCAACGCAACCCATACCTCCGGGGCTCTACGAAGCAAGGTTTCAAGGCGTGCATCATCACGCGGTGTTTCAGTTAATCAACGGCAAGCATCACGGCGAGAAGGTTCACGTCGCGTGCGAAAGCGTCGACGACGGTTACGCGATCGCCCGGCTCACTGAGCGCCTCGTCCACGGCAACATCGAAGCCATTGCAACCGCAGAGAGCCTCAAAAACGCCCTCGCCAGCTTTTTCTTCGGGAGAGAGTCCGAGCAAGCAGCAACCGGCCTCGAGAACCACTTGTTGGACGACCGGGAGCAGGTGAAAGCCGCCGCGGAAGTCGCAACGCTCGCGATCGGGCTGATCCACAACCACGGCTGATTCGTCAAACGAGACACCGGGCGCTCGCCCGGAACGCCACGGCCCCACCGGCAAGCCGCGGCGATCATTTCCGCCGGGTCTAGTTCCGAAGGAGTTTTTTCCATGTCCGAAACCATGATGGAGTTTTGCGTCGCCGATAGCTCTGGCCCTCCCCCGGGAGTCTACCGGGCGGTGTTTCAAGGAGTGACGAGAACCGAGCATCCGGAGTACGGCGCCGGCGCTCGGTTCGACTTCAAGGTCGTCGGCGGAGAGCACGACGGGCGCACCGCGTCCCGCACCGGCAAGCCGACGCCCTCGGCCAAGAACGCGACCGGCCGGCTCATGGCCGGGCTCCTCGGCCGGGCGATCCAGCCGGGCGAGAAGGTGTCCCTCGCGCCGCTCGTGGGGAAGACCTTCACGATCGTCGTGGCGGCCGCCCCCAACGGGACCTCGACGCGGGTCGAGTCCTGCGTCGCGTCGTGAACCAGGCCAGCCGCTCGCCGGAGACCACCTCCGGCGGGCGGCACGGCCGACGCCTGCCACCGGAGAACCAACCAATGCTTCCTCCAGAACTGGACATCGACGCCGCCGGGCTCAACCGGATCGAGCGGATCGCCCGAGCGGATCGAGACCTTGCAACCGCCCGCCTCATGGCGGCGGAGTATGCCCATGATCCGAGTCGAGGCTTCGAAGCCTTCGGCGATCCCTACTGTGAATTCTGTCCGTCGCAGAAAGCGTGCGGGCTTCGCAAGTACCGCGAGCTCATCCGCGACGCGGCGGAGGGCTACGCCGCCGCCGGGCTCTGGCTCCTCTTCACTCGCGTCGACCCGCTCTGGACGAAGCCGCCATCGACCGCATGGCGGGAGTTCGACCGCCTCAACCAAGCCGAGGAGCTTTGACCATGCCTGACCGCGACCGATCCATCGTCGACCAAATCCAGCTTCACCGCCTCACCGGCGATGACGGGCCCGCGCCTCTCGATTGGCGACAAGTTGCCGGAGTGCTCGCCGACGAGCTCGACGGCCTGGCGAAACGGTTCGACCGCGCCCCCGGCAACAGCCCAGCAGACGAAGAGCGGATCGCCCGGGCTACTTCAGCCCTCCGGCAATACCGCGCCGCCTGCTCCGAGTTCGACGACCCGACATGACCCCGGCACGTGCCGCAGTCCGTTTCACCCCGAAGGAGTTCTTCCGATGACAACGCCCCTTACATGGCGACCGACCACCGGCGCAGACAGCGTGCCGTATCCGCCGATGTTCGACGATCTCGAAAGCCCCGAAGCCCGCGCCGCCTGGGCCCGATACCTCATCGACTCCCGGGAGGCGGCCGAGTGCGAGACCGCCGACGAGGCCATCGTCCGATGCCGCGCAGAGGCGGACTACTTCGAAGGCGGCGCCGACAGGTTTGAGCTCGTGCTCGACACGCTCACCGACGCGATCGACCGGCACGTCGCCGACCTGACCGGGCCGGAGGCGGAAAAGTGGCGCGGCATGGGGTTCGAGGAATCGACGTTCGTCGGATTTTTCAAAACCGACACGCTCGTCCACGCCCATCGTGAGATGGGCGATGCGTGGGATCGACTTGACCGCGACGCCTTCCGCAAGGCCGCGGCCAAGTTTGCCAGAACCCTCGCCGACCTGGCTGTCGATATGCGGGCGATGAAGTCAGAAGGGGGTGCCGAATGAACCCTCGCGACCACGACCTTCTCAACGCGATCCAGCGGCTCACGAAGACCACGGGCTTCCCGCCAACCATGCAGGAGCTCGCGGTCGACCTGCGGGTCGGGACGACGCGGATCAAGCAGCTCATCGACCGCAACGTGACCCACGGCCGCCTCTCCCGGGATCCCCGGAAGGCACGCTGCTACCGGGTTCTCAAACGTCCGAAGCCCGACTGACTTATCCCCCCTTTTCCTTCCCCTGCCGGAGACCTTTTCCATGAAGCGACATCGTGTGATCGTGAACATTCCAGCGGCCACGGTCGTCCCCGTGACGACGGAGGCGATCGAGATCGAGCCCGGGCGAGCGTACGTCCGGGCCCACGACGGAAGCCTCCGTCCGATGGACGTCGACGGGTTCTTCTCCGGCGACGCCCACGTATCGACCGGGTGGCATGAAGACCTTCCCTCCGCCTATGCCGAGGCCGCAGACGAGCTCGGCCGCCGGGCCCAAGCCCTCGCGGCGCTCCGGCTGATCGTCGACGCGAAGAAGGAGGTCGCCGTCCATGTCTGAAGGTCTCAACTTCACCGAAGCCGAGATCGAGGTCGCGGTCGAACGACTCCGACACTTCCTCGACGCCGTGCTCGAACCCGACGGCCTCTACGAAGTCCGCCCGGTCACGTGGGCGCCTCCGGGCTCGCTCTGGGCCACGCCGGCGGAGATCCCCTCGCTCGTGCCGCGGCTCATGGCGTGGAATCGGTCGCGGGTGAACGTCTACATCTCGCTCAACCCAAGGCGGGCGGCGGGATGCACGAAGGGAGCCGACAGCCTGCCCGGATCAGTGATCGTCGCCGACTTCGACAGCGGGATCGGTCTCGACGAGGTGCGGGCCAAGCTCGTCGCCGCCGGCCTGCCGGAGCCCACCGCGATCGTCAGCACGAGTCCGAACCACTGGCATACGTACTGGCGACTCGAAGAGCGGCTCCCCGACCTGCCGACGTTCAAACGTCACCAACAAGCCCTCGCGGACGCCCTTGGGTCGTGCCCGAACGTGAGCAGCTTTCAGCAGGTGATGAGGCTCCCCGGGCCATTTTGCAACGTGAAGGCGGATCGCCCCGAGGCCCCGCGGGTCCTGCTCGTCGAGTGTGACCCGAACCGAATCTATCCCGCCAGCGACTTCCCGATCGCCCCGCCGATGCCGGAGATCGAGGTCGTCCCCCTGGAGAAGCTCGCGATCGTGATAGGCCGCGGCAGCATGGCAGACAAGACGCGGGCGCTCGTCGAGACCGCGACCGCGTTCCCCGGCAAGGGTAGGCGGGCCAGCATCTTCGAGGCCGCCCGCGATCTTCATGGCCGGGCATGGGACCTGGCGGACGCCCAAAAGGTGCTCGTCGCAGCCGCCGCCAAGCTCGGCCTCGAACCTGACGACATCGCAGACGTTCCCCGCCAGGTGCGAAACGCTTTCTCAACGCCCGCGTCGCCCGGCTTCGCCGCGGCGGAGGTCGCGACGATCGACTTCACATCCGCCCCGCCGGGCGACATCGACGAGGAGTACAACGAGGAGCTCGAAGCGATCCCGCTCCCCGAACCTCCGGCCCTGCCTCCACGCCCCGCCGTCGCCCTGGCCCACGGGATCGTCGGCGAGTTCATGCGGCGGGTCGAGCTCGAGACCGAGGCTCACGCGGTCGCCCTCGCGACTCAATTCCTCGTCGCGTTCGGCAACGTGATCGGCCGAAAGCCCCATACACTCGTCGGGCGAACCAGGCACGGGGTGAACATCTACGCGGCGATCGTCGGCAACACCGGCGCCGGGCGGAAGGGGACCGGGCTCGATGTCGTTCGAGATTGCATCCGCGGTGCCGACGAATACTGGGCCGACAACTGCCAATCGCCGAACCTGACCAGCGGCGAAGGAGTCGTCGACGCGCTCCGCGATCCCGTTCAGAAGGCCGTGGCGAAGAAGGGAGGCGGGCCCGACGACTTCGAGGTCGTGACGGTCGACCCGGGGGTCCCCGACAAAAGGCTCCTGATTGTCTCCGCTGAGCTCGTGTCCGCGTTCAAGGCCGGCAACCGCGAAGGATCAATCCTGAGTCCGATGCTCCGAGAGGCATGGGACGGGAAGACGCTCCGGACGCTCGCCAAGAACGCCGCCAGGACCGCCACCGACCCGCACCTCTCGATCATCGGGCACGCGACCCGGTTCGAGCTCATGCGGGTCTGCAAAGAAACGGACGTCCATGGCGGGACGATGAACCGCTTCCTCTTCGTCCTCTCCGACCGGGCCCGGCTCCTGCCCCATGGCGGAGACCTCGACGACCTGGGGCTCCTGCCCGCCAAGGTCGCCGATGTCGTAACCTTCGCCAACGGAGTCGAGCGGATGCGACGCACGCCGGAGGCCGACCGACTCTGGGAGGCGGTCTACCCCGAGCTCACGACCCCGCGAGGGAGCGAGATTGTCGCGGCCGTGCTCTCACGAGGGGAGGCACAAGCCCTCCGGCTTTCGATGCTCTTCGCCCTGGCGGCCGGCCGGGCCGAGATCACCGCCGACGACCTGGCGGCGGCCCTCGACCTATGGAGGTACTGCCGGGCTTCGGCGGAGGCGATCTTCGCCGGCGTCCACGACTCGCTCTTCCACAAGGTCGCCGAAGCGATCCAGGCCCAACCCGGGATAAGCCGGTCCCTGCTCCACGAACGACTTGGATGGAAGCTCGGGTCGTCGCAACTCGTCGAGGCCCTCGGTCGCGTCCACGCCGCCGGAGTGGCTCGCCCTGAGAAGGCCCAGACCCGCGGGCGACCCGTCGAGCGGTGGTATCCGACCTACTCGCGACAGGAGAAGGAAAAGCAGGAAAAGCCCCCCGAGGGGGTCGATCCAGCCCCGGCGGACCCTTTTCCTACCTTTTCCTCTTTCCCTTCCGCCGCCCCGCCGGGGCCGCCGCCGGCGTGGAACCCCGACAACCTGCGACCCGGGAGGTACGCGCTATGACGCTCGCCGACGCCATCCACTCGCTCGCCCTCTCGGGATGCCGCCTGACGGCGGGCCCCGACGGCGGGATCGCCCTTGAAGTCCCCCCCGGGGCCACGGTCGCCCGGGAGGTGCTCGACGCCCTCCGCGTCCATCGAGACCAACTCGCTCCGGTCGTCGAACCTGCCCCGCGCGGGGGCGACCTGGCGGAGTACCTCGAGGCGAAGAGGGTCTCGACCCGCGCGGCCGAGCTCGTGCTCCACGCCGTCGAGAAGTTCGACGTTCGACACGACCGGATCACGTTTGAGCTCGACGAGCCCGCCGGGCCGACGCCGGAGTTTTTCGAGCCCGGGATCCCCTGCCTCACGACCATCGAAACGGAATGGTTTCAGGCGGGCGAGGGCTACTTCACGCTCCCGGCGGGGACGCTCGCCCTCGCGATCCCGCAGACGTGGGCGATCGCCGACGCCGACGAGCGGATCGGGATCGAGTCGATGCTCGAATCCTTCCGCCGCCACAGAAAGCCCCCGCACGTGCCGGTATGGATCGCGGGCAAGGCTCGCGCCCTAGAGGCAACCTCCATCACGTTCGAGGGTGCGGTCGCCCCGGACGGGATGAACCTTATCCCCTGGCGACCGCAGCAACCGGAGGCATACACGCCATGAATCCGATCCGACTCCCGCGGGTCGCCGCCAAGCTCAAAAGCTTCGCCGAAGTCGTGACCAAAAGCCACGACCGGGCGATCGAGATCCGCCAGGATGAAACCGGCGCCACGATCACCGCAGCCGACGGGCACCAACTGTGCCGGATCTTCGCGCCGCCGCCGGCGGGGACGACGCCAGGCAAGGTCGAGCCGTTTCTCGTCGACGCGAGATCCTTCTCGAAGGCGGCGGCCGAGGTCGGATGCAGCAGGACCGAGGCCCTCGCGACGACCGACCCGAAGGAGGTCGACGCGAAGGATCGTCCTCTCGTCGTCGTGCGGGTCGACGAGAAGACCGTCGGCATCGCAGGCCCAGACGGATCGCCGCAGACGACCACGGTCTCGCCGGGGCGGATGCCCGACTCGGCCCGAATCATCGACCGGATTCTCGACGAGGCGATCGAAGGAGGGACCAAGGCCGTCGCCAGGCTCGATCCGACCTTCCTGCAAAACGTGGCCGACGCCGCGGTCGCCATGGGCTTGCGGGAGATCGAGCTCACCTTCTCGCCGAAGCTCAACTTCATCGCAGCCCAAGGCACGGGGCCCGATGGTTGCCTCGCTCAATTCGCGATCGCAGGAATAGGCGAAGTCAACTTCGACGAGATCGCGACGCGCGAGAGGCCAGCCTGGGAACGTGACGAAGACCTTATCTTCGAGATGCCGCAACCGAAGTCGAGGAAGACGACGACGCGCAGGATCAAGCCGCAGACGCTTCCGCTACCGATGGACGACATCCCCTTCTGACCATGGACGACACGACCACCAACAACGCGAGACGACCAACGCCGCCAAAACGGCAGGCCCCCCGACCCCCGGGCCCGTCAAGGTACTTTGAAAGAGTTGCCTCAAAGGAAACCTCCGCGGCGAGCCGCCGCAAAAAGGCTTCGACCGTCCCCTCCCCGGCGGCCGGGCCGAGTACCTTCCCTCCTGCTCGACGAAACCCGCTGCTCGCCGATGCTCCTGCCGATCCGGTCGTCGATCCGGAGGTCGTTCGCCAAGCCCACCTTCACCGGGTCCGCCGGAGCGAGCGAGAGATCCGCGACGCCCGCCGGATCAAGACCGCGGCGGAGGCGGTCGCCGGGATCGGCCTCGACGGGCGAGAGGTCTACGGACTGACGCGGGGCCAGTTCTCATTCATCGACGTGATCGAGGCGACCCTCGGCACGACCGGGCCCGCGCACCTCGACCTATGCACGTGGACCGCCACGGGCCCGCATATCGCACGCACGACCGGAGCCCTCGCCGACGGTCGCCTGACCGGCGGTCGCTTTCTCGTCGACGTGAGCTTCACTCGACGCTGCCCGCAGGAAGCCGCCGCCATTCGTTCGGCGTTCGGGCCCGACTCGATCCGCGTGACCAAGACGCACGCAAAGTTCGCCATCATCACCGCTGACCCCTGGCGGGTCGTCGTTCAAACCTCCATGAACCTCAACACCAACCCGCGACTCGAAAGCTTCACCGTCGCCCAAGACCCCGAGCTCGCCGACTTCCTGACCGCCGCCATGGATGACATCTGGCACAGCCAGACCCGCGGCCTCCAGGCGAAGACGATCCGCACAGTCTCGAAGTGGTGGAACCGCCATGGATGAAAAGACCGACCTCTCGCCCTGCCCGCCGGCCCCGATCGCGGTCGTTCAATGGCTCGTCACCGGCGCCAGCGAGAACGACGTGCTCGAGGCGCTCCGCGTGAAGTACCCGCACGCCGACCCCGCGGCCACGATGAAGACGGTCCACGACATCCTCGCCGGCGAGGGTCGCCCTTCGACCGACGCCCTCCGCGGGTGGGTTCTCGTCAGCTACCGCGAGCTCTACCGGCGGATGCTCGAAGTCGGCGACTTCGACGGGGCCCGGAAGGTGCTGAAAAACATCACGGAGATCGGGCTATGAGCATCTTCGGCGACTCGGGCAAGAAGAAGACCGCGACCCCCGCCAAGCGGGACCGACTCGCGCCCCGCTACGCTCGCCGGCGAGCCCGCACCGCCGCCCGCGATCGACAAGCCTCTCGCGCGGGACGCGACATCGGTGAGATACCACCGGTCGCCAACCGAAAGCGACGCAGCGCGGCGGAGGTCGACTTCCGCCGGTTCTGCGAGACCTACCTCCGATCGACGTTCACGCTCGAATGGTCGCCCGACCACCTGAAGGTGATCGACCGAATCGAGGCCGCGGTCCTCCGCGGCGAGCTCTTCGCCTTCGCGATGCCGAGAGGCTCGGGGAAAAGCTCGATCGTCGAGGCGGCGGCGCTCTGGGCCGCGCTCTACGGACATCGAAACTTCACTGTGATCGTCGGCGCGGAGGAGAACCACGCCCGGAAGATGCTCGACAACATCTGGGCCGAGCTCGAAACCTCCGACCTGCTCCTCGAAGACTTTCCCGAGGTCGCCTTCCCGGTTCATCGGCTCGAACGAATCCCGCAACGCTGCCGCGGGCAGGTTTGCAACGGGATCCCGACCCGCATGTCGCACACGGCGGGCGAGATCATCCTCCCGACGATCCAGGGGAGCAAAGCATCCGGGGCGGTCCTCCGGGCCTGCGGAATCACCGGCTCGCTTCGAGGCATGGCCGCCAAACGTGCCGACGGAACACGCTTCCGGCCCTCGCTCGTGCTGATCGACGACCCGCAAAGCGATGAAGTCGCCAACTCTCCCGCACAGATACAAACCCGGCTCGACGTGATGCGAGGGGCGATCCTCGGGCTCGCCGGCCCGGGGAAGACGATCGCCGGGCTCGCCACGCTCACGGTGATACGGCCAGGCGATCTTGCCGACCAGCTTCTCGACCGCGGCGCGAACCCCGCATGGCAGGGTGAACGAGCCGCGCTCATCTACGATTGGCCGACCAACGAAAAGCTATGGCAGGAATACGCCGAACTGCGGAAGGAGGGGCAACGAAGCGGCGCCGGAGTCGGCCCCGCTCACGACTTCTATCTCGCCAACCGCGAAGCCATGGACGCGGGATCCCGCGTCGCCTGGCCCCAAAGGCGAAACCCGGACGAAGCCTCCGCGATCCAGCACGCCTACAACCTGCGGATCGACCGGGGCGACGCCGCCTTCTTCAGCGAGTACCAGAATGATCCGATCAAGCCCTCGCTCGAAGCCTCGACCGTCGACCGCGACGCCCTACGGGTCCGGGCGATCGCCCTCCCGCGGGGCGTGATGCCGACGGGACACTCGACCATCACCGCCGCAATCGACGTCCAAGAGAAGCTCCTCTTCTGGCTCGTCGCATCGTGGGGGCCGGGCTTCTCGGGACACGTCATCGCCTACGGAACCCACCCCGATCAACCGCAATCCCTCTTCGCCGCCGCACACGCCAAGCGGACGCTCTCGATGATCCATCCCGGCGGCGGGTTCGAGGCGACGCTCCTGGCGGGGCTCACCAAGCTCGTCGACGACCTGCTCGGCCGGGATTGGAAGAGAGAAGACGGAACCGCCCGCAGGATCGAGGCCCTCGCCATCGACGCCAACTGGGGACGATCCACCCAAGTCGTGCGGGAGTTCTGCCGGCGACACGCCAACGCCGCCAGCATCATCCCGGTTCACGGGCGAGGCGGCGGTCCGACCACGCGACCCATTCACGAGATCAAGAAGAAGGCGGGCGAGCGGCTCGGGCCCGGATGGAGGCTCGGAACCGTCGGCGGGCAGCGCGGAGCAATCTTCGACGCCGACTTCTGGAAAGGCTACGTGTCGGGCAGGCTCGCCACCGCCATCGGTGACCCGGGAGCCCTGACCTTCCACCAGGGGGACCACGAGCTTCTCGTCGACCACCTGACCGCGGAGAAGCCCCTCGCGGTCTCCGCGAGGGGGCGGACGGTCGACCAATGGCAACTACTGCCCGGGCGGGACAACCACCTCCTCGACTGCCTGACCATGGCCGCCGTCGCCGCCTCGACCGCGGGCATCGACGCCGCCGGGGCCGGGCTCACTACCCGCCACCGGAGGAAGGTCGAGCTTCCCAAGCCCGGCGAGCGGCGGACGATCCGAGTGAAGCGGTGGGGGGCGGAATGAAAAGAGGAAAAGGTAGGAAAAGCCCCTGCACAGCGGCCGACGACCCCGAGGGGACCCTTTTCCTACCTTTTCCTCTTTCCCTTCCGAAGCCCGGCGGAGGCCGCCAGCCCGAGGAGCGGACCGACCGCCGCCGCCGGGGGCGCTTGGGGCGCTAAGTCTTCATCCCGAACGACGCCACACCCCATCCGTCGCCATTGATCGCCATGTGAGACTGCCGACATGGCCGAATCACCAACCGTATCCCGCCGGGTCGCGTCAGAGCTCACCGGGCTCGCCCCAAGCACGCTGAAGAAGCTCGGGTCCGAAGGTCGCGGGCCCGCCTTCATCAAGCTCGGCACCTCCCAGCAATCCCGCACGCTCTACCGCCTCGACGAGATCGAGCGATGGAAGCGGGATCCCGTCGCCTACGAACGCCGCCACCGAGGGCTGAAGAATGATCGCCGTTAGCCTCGACGACGGTCTCGATGAGCTCGTCGAACGACATCGCGACGCCTGGCTCCGCGATGCCGAGGCCCTGCTCATGAGCCTCGACCCGCGGGCCTACGCCGATGGATCCACGCTCCACGTGATCGACTTCCGGGCGGTCGGAGCACCCCGCAAGGGCTTCCTCGGGTTCGCCGCCGGTGCCCAACTTCATGAGCTCGCCCGAGACCTGCTCCCCGAATCAGCCGCCGCCGCGGTCGCGGTGAACGTCGACCGAATCGCCCGGACATTGCCAGCCGACTCGCTCGCGGCCGGCGACGCCGAGACCATCGGCAGAATCCGCGCCGCGGTGGCGGCCGTCGCCGCGCACGAGCTCGCCCACGTGCTCGACGACCAGGCCCTCGGAGGCCGCCTCCCGCCGGGGGCGACGCTCGAACAAGTCGTGAGGAGCTTGTCCGATGGCAGATCGACCGCCCCGGAACACTACCGAAAAGCCCATTCCCCCGGATGGGTCCGAGCGTACCTCCACCTAGTCTTCCGGGCCGCTTCCGCCCCGCACCGGAAGGTATGGATCGAGCGGGCCGCGATCGACGTGGCGGTCGCGATGCCTCTCACGGCGGTCGCCTACCTCGACGCACTCGAAGACGAGATCCTCGCTCACGGGATCAACGACCGCCTCGTCGACATTCTCCGAACGCCGGCCCCTGCCGATTTTCTGTCCCTGTTCCCCAAGGAGGTTTGAAACCATGCCCGCCCTGCTCGCCGTTCTCCGAGGTCGCATCAAGGAAAAAGAGATCCTCGCCATCGACCACGTAGCCGAGGCCGCCCGCGCCGCCGCTGCCGGCCGAACCTATGACCTTGCCGCCCTCGAATCGGCGCTCGCTCAACGCGGGATGACGATCGCCGACTTCGAGAAGGCGGTCGAGACCGCCAAGAAAAGAGCCCTGTGGCTCTCCCGGTTCGACGGCCTCGCCGCCGCGACGACCCGGGCGAACAAGCTCGAAGCGGCGATCCGAACCGAGGAGCAAAAGCTCGAAGAGCAACGCCTCGCGGTCGTCGCCAAGGTCGGCAAGATCCGCCAGGAGCTCGAGATCGTGACCGCCAACCGAAACGCCGGCGACGCCGCCAAGGCCGAGCTCTTGAACCCCGACAACGTGCCGGGAAGCATCGGAGACCGCTACCGCAACGCCTACGAAGCCCTTCGCGAGGCCGAGTCCGCGGTGGACGCCGCAACCCGCAAGGTACGTGAGCAAGCCGAGAAGATTCGCTCCGCAGAGCGATGGATCGAGCAGTTCGGGCGACAGCCGCGGCAGCTTCAGCCCGACCGAATCTTGACCCTCGGGGGCGAGCCCGCCCCGACCGAATCCGTTGAACTACGCGACCACCGAACCGCGCTCGCCCGTGCCCAGCGGAGGAAGGCGGAGGCCGACGCCGAGCTCGCCACCGCAGAGGATGCCGCAGCCGCGGCCCGGATCGCGGTCGAGGAAATGATCCCCGAAGTGTTGAAAGCATGAACCCACGGACCTCGGGAGGATTATCCTCCGATCTTCCCGACGAGTCGCCGCAGCCCGGCGCCGGTTATTGCTCTCTCCCGGCGCCGGGTTTGCGTGCGACCCAAACCACCCCCAAGGAAGCCCAGACCATGAACGACATCGGCACGACCACGCTACAAGCTATCCACGACGCCCTCGCCCTCCGCGGGATCCAGCCTGCCGGCGGCGGGTTCATGAGAACCGCCTCCCCGACGACCTACATGGATCGCAACCGCCATCGGATCGCGGAGGAGGTCGCCCGCAGCCTGCCGAAAGAAGTCGACCACGCCAACGCCCCGCTCTTCGTCAAACAGATGGCGAGGGTCGTGATGAAGTTCAAGGCCGCGGCCCCCGCCGCGACCGACGAGCCCGCCGGCGAGATCCGGCTCCTCACCTGACATAGGGACCGGCGTCGAGGTCGGCATCGCCAGCGGCGAAGATCGACTCGAGTCTCGCGGCACGCTCCGCCATGGTCGCGATCTTCTCGGGCGAGCCCGGGCGATGCTTCACCGCCTCCGCTGGTTCCATCTCCGCCGCAAGCTCGTCTTGGAGGGACGTGAGCTCGCCCATGGCATACGCCCAGCAATCATGCAGAAGCGTTCGATCCCGACGAGCCGCGCGAGCCTCTACCGTGTCGCCTGGCTCGTCGCCGCCGGGCTTGGCAAAGCATCGAACCACGTAGCAAAGGTGAGCGTGAACCCGAGTCGTCCGGATCAGCCAATCGTGAACCTTCGCGGGGAGGTCGGGCCCGCCGCCGCGATCCTTCCGACCCGCAAGCCGGGTCCGCCGATTGTCCGGGCTACCGTCGGGGATGAAGTCGAGACCGCCGCCGGCGGCGACCCTCTCACGGGATTCGCCCTGCCCCGAGGGGACGCCATCGCGGTCGATCGGCGAGGTCTTCTCCGACTCCATGCCCGGAGTGTGCGGGTCGCGTCAAGGATCGGAGTATCCTATCTCTTATGCGACGCGCGATTGCCAACGAACCCCAACGACGCGAATGAACTATCCAAAAACATATCTCGATGCTGACGACGTTGAGCGCGGGCATTACGTCTACGCGCACAAATGCAAACGCACCGACACGATCTTCTATGTCGGGAAAGGAAAGAACGCCCGGGCGTGGAGCGATCGCCGAAGTCGCCAGTGGCACGAACACGTCAAGAAACTGGAAGACGGCTACGAGGTCGTATTGCTCCATCAAGACTTGACCGAAGAGGAAGCAATCAACCTCGAGCGAATTGAGATTGAAAAAAACGGAGGTTGCGCATCGCAGGGAGGGCGACTAATCAACTGGATTCCCGGCGATGCCGGAAATGGTTTCGGGGTGGCGTTCACCATTAGCTTCAGCCTTGGCGAAGCCAGCAAGAACGACGCGCTCTCCCGAATCGGTGATCTACTCCTCGATGAATACCGTCGTGCGCGTCAATTCAAAGAACTTACCAAGATAGAAAAAGATTCACTCAAAAAGAAGTTCGAGGAGATTGTCTCGCCAACGCTTGAGCCCATCGAATCATCGTGGGAAAGATTCGCGTTGCTTCCCGAATACCCGCCTGAATATCCTCGGATCTTCGACGACTTTCGGCTTCGCTGTTATGACATTTATTTGCTCGCACACCGGATCGGACGCCGCAAAATCAAATACTCGGATTTCTGCGAAGCAGTAGATCAAGAAATCGATTCGCTTGAACTGGCAATGAATTGCGCTAAGGAAGAGAACGCAAGCGATGCTGACGTCATGATTTGCAAGCGGGCATATGACGCGGTCATTGATTGGTGCCGTTGTTTCGCTGAACGCAGTCGCGAAGACGCAAAAAAAGCAAGCGACACCCTAGAAATTCGATTGCGGTTCCCGGCGGGGGCCGCCGGTGATCACGAATTCGCAAAATACATCTCCGCAGTAAAGGCGTTTTTCGGCGAGCGACGCGCAGAAGACCTGTTGTCCCTTCGAGCAGAGCTGCTAACAACTGGCCAACTAACCGACCAAACGCAACCGGCGTTTCGCCCCGACACCTAAAGCCGACATGACTGCCCTGCGATCACAATCGCCGAGAATTGGCCGCCGCGATCGACCGACTACGCCCGAGGTGCCCTGCGGGGTATCCAGCGGTTAGACGACCATGGCAGACGAGAATCCCGCCCTACGCAGGCCCGCGGTTCCCCGAGCGATCGCCCGAAGATATACTCCCGTCCCGACGATGTTTTTCGCGCTTTTCCGACAAGCGACTTCCGGCGATCGGTGGGAATAGCGGTGGGGATAGCGGAAAAAACATCGTTTTGGAGGGTAAGCGAATGGCTAGCGGCCACACTGGAAATGTGGTGCTCCGAAAGGAGTTGTGGGTTCGAGTCCCATGCCCTCCGCTGTGTTGCCCGGAGTTCCTTCGGAACTCCGATGCCCCGCCTCCGGCTGGGCATGATTGCCCGGGTCCTTCGGAACTCCGATGCCCCGCCTCCGCTCGGTATGATGGGCCGCCATGGCGGTTTTGCTCGACATCAAGAACGCGACGAAGCGGTACGGCGACCAGGTCCTGCTCGACGAGGCCTCGGCGACGATCACCGACGACGGCAAGATCGGCTTCATCGGCCGCAACGGCGCCGGCAAGAGCACGCTCCTGCGGGTGATCCTCGGCGAGGAGGAGCTCGACTCCGGGGAGATCGTCCGCCACCCGAGGCTCCGGCTCGGGTACCTGCGGCAGCACGACCCGTTTCTCCCGGGCGAAACCACGGTCGATTTTTTGAAACGCGACAGCGGCCAGCCCGACTGGAAGTGCGGCGAGGTGGCCGGCCGGTTTGAGCTCAAGGGGACAACGCTCGATGGGCCCGTCGCAGCCCTCTCGGGCGGCTGGCAGACGCGGGTGAAGCTCGCCGCGCTCCTGCTCCACGAGCCGAACCTGCTGCTCCTCGACGAGCCCACGAACTTCCTCGACCTGAGGACGCAGATCCTGCTCGAGCACTTCCTCCGGGAATACCGTGAGAGCTGCCTCATCGTCTCGCACGACCGCGCCTTCCTCGCCGCGACCTGCGACCGCACGCTCGACCTCGCCCGCGGCAAGCTGACCGTCTTTCCCGGCAAGGTAGATGCCTACCTCGAATTCCAGGCTGCCCAGCGGCTGCATGCCGAGCGGACGAACGCGTCGGTGATCGCCAAGCGGAGGCAGCTCGAGGACTTCATTGCCCGCAACAAGGCCCGCGCCTCGACCGCCTCCCGCGCGAAGTCGAAGAGCAAGCAGCTCGAGCGGCTCGAGGTCGAGGAAATCGCCACTGAAGATCCATCGGCCGCGATCCGTTGCCCGTCGGTCTCGCCGCGCAACGGCTCTGCCGTACGCTGCGTCGACCTCGAAATCGGCTACCCTGACCGACCGGTCGCGGCGGGCATCGACCTCGAGATCGTCCACGGCTCGCGGGCCGCGATCGTCGGCGACAACGGCCAGGGCAAGACGACGTTTCTCCGCACGCTCGTCCGCTCGCTCTCGCCGAGGTCGGGCACCGTGAAGTGGGGGCACGGCTGCGATCTCGGCATCTACGCGCAGCACGTCTACACGAGCCTGCCCGAGCAGGAAACCGTCCTCGGCCACCTCGAGCGGCTTGCCGCGATCGGCACGAAGAGCCAGCGGATCCTCGACCTCGCGGCCGCGATGCTCTTCCGCGGGAAGGCGGTCGAGAAAGCGGTCCGCGTTCTTTCCGGCGGCGAGCGGGCCAGGCTCTGCCTCGCTGGCCTCCTGCTCGGGAGCCACAACGTGCTCGTGCTCGACGAGCCGGGCAACCACCTCGACGTCGAAACGGTCGATGCGCTCGCCAGGGCCCTGTGCGACTACGAGGGGACGGTCATCTTCACGAGCCACGACCGCTCCTTCATGGAGGCGGTGGCGACGACCGTGATCGAGGTCAAGGAGGGCCGGGTGACCAACTACCTCGGCGACTACGCGGCCTATCTCGCGGGCATCGAGCGGGAGATCGACGACGCCGAGGCCGCGGACAGGCCGCACAAATCCGCCGGAGCCACGCGGCCCGCATCCCGTGGCGGCACGGGCCGCCGAAGCGAACCCGACGAACGCGACGTCCGCAAGGAGATCGCCTCGGTGGAAAAGGCGATCGCGCGGCTCGACGCCGAGAAGCGGCGACACGACGCCGCGTTGCTGTCGGCCACCGAGGCGACGGAGGCAGTGCGGCTGCACGAACTCGCGGTGGAAGCCGCAAGGAAGCTCGCCGAGCAGGAGGAACGCTGGCTTTCGCTCCAGGAGAAGCTGGCGGCGGCCACCGACTGAGCCGGGATCCACACTGCCGCCCTCCACCGACGCTGCGACCCGCTCTGGGTCATCGGTGGCAGTGGGTCGTCAGTTGCCGGGATCGCTCGCTGCCTTGGCGGCCGCGGCGCCGCCCGAGGCGTCGTCCTTCACCCGCACGAGCAGCATCTGCTCGGGCTTGGAATCGCCCCCGTCGGCGGCCCTGTGCACGAGGATCGTGAGCTGGTCCTTCGTGAGGTTGCTGATCCCGGCCTCGTACACCGGCTGCTTCTTGTCGCCGATCGTCCAGGCGGCCCGCTGCGTCTTCTTGTCAACCTTCCCAGTGACGTTCTGGCTCTCGTCGGAGATCGCGTTGTAATACGTGCCGCGGAGGAGCCCCGCCTTATCGACCGCGAGCGAGAGGAAGTTGCTCGGATCGCTCTCCTCGGCACGCACCATCGCGAAGACGCCGAGCGACCGCCACTGGTCGTCGTCGGCCGGCTTCGCGGCAGTGCCCGCCGACGCGAGGTCGCTCGCCCCTTGCGCGTATTCCGCTGCGGTGCCGACCCGACTGCCCTGCACGTACACGCCGTCGTCCTGGTAGCAGACGGTCGTGCCGTAGTCATAGGGGATCGTGGCAACGCCTCCTCCACCTCCGCCGCCTCCGCCGTAGCCGCCCCACGAGAAAAGATCCGTCCAAAGCAGCCCGGTCAAAAGCCCGCCGCCGAACCACCAGCCGCCGCCCCACCAGCAAGGAAAATGATTGTTGTACCAGCCACGCCCGGTGTACCAGCCGTGGTTGTAGAAGTTGTTGCGGACGATGTTGCCGCGGTTCGAAAGCGTGTTGATCGAGTAGGGCCGAATGCCGCGGTCGCTACGGCCCGCGACCCGCGCGAGCCCCGCGTCGCCGGCAAATCGACCCGGGGTCACGATTCGCCCGCCATCGAGGCCGCGGTCGCCGAGATCCCTCGGCCCCACGTCCCGCCCGGCGAGGTCCCGGCCGCCGAAATCACGGTCGCCGAAGTCGCGTTCCCCGTCGAATCCCCTTCCCTCCGCAAAACGTCCCTCCGCGAATCGTCCCTCGTCGAACCGGCCGCCGCCATCGAATCTCCCGCCTTCGAAACGCTCTCCACCGAAGTCGCCCCGCGAAAATCCTCCACCCTCGAAATGGCCTCCGCCCCCACCGAAGTGCCCCCCTCCCCCGAAATGCCCGCCACCGCCGCCGTGGCCGAAAACGGCCGGCGACGCCACAAAGACCTGCGCTGGGATCAACGCGATCGCCGCCAGCCGTCGCAGGCCGCTGCGGTCACGACGGCGCGGAACCCCGACTACGGCACGGGAAGCATCGATCCGCATGGCATCACCCTCCTCGAACGATGGAACCATTCACACGAACCCAGGCAGCTCAGCGAACCTTGCGATACGAAAGCGGCTCGCCATCGGGCAGCGGCCTCCCCTCGACGACCCGGTCAATCGAGTGGACGACCATCCGGTCGTTCGGACCCGGGGTGAGCACCTGCACCCACTGCACTCTTCCCGACCCCGCCGCCTCGCCCGACACGCCGGAGAGCGTCCTGTTGAAGCTCGTCCCATCGGAGTCGAAGAAGCCATCCGCCCTCGCGCCGGTCGAATCGACAATCCAGCTGCGAACGCCACCGTCACGGGCATCCGCGTGAATCAGCTCGATCGCCTCCACCGAAGGGCCCTTCTTCGGACGGATCGAGGAGCGACCGAGAAACGCCCGGCCGCCGATCGCCTTCTCGTACCGCAGCTCGAACGACGTGCCGGTCTTCGCGTCGGTCGCCTGCCAGGTGCCGAGCAGCCACTCGAGCTCGTCGAGCAGCGCCGTCGCCGACGGCCCGACCCGCGACTCGGCAATCCGCCACGTACCCCCCTCGTTCACCCGCAGGCTCTCGAAGAGCGACGCATGTGGCTTGTCGTTCGGCTCGGGCGTGAAGATCAATCTCCCCCGCACCCGCGCGGCCGACTCGCCGAGCAGGTCGATGCCGGTCACCTCGATCGCAAGCGTCGCCCTCGGATGCCGCTGCCGCCACCGTTTCAGCGACTCGACGATCTTGTCCCGGCCGGTGACCGTGCCGCCCCCTTCGGTGAGTTCCGCTCCCGTCGTCCACTGGTCGGCGACCGCCGCGAAATCCCTCTTCGTGAAGGCCTCGGCATACCGTTTCGAGGCCTCTCGCAGGGCGTCCGAAACCTCGACTGCCAGCACCGGCTGCGGCCCGAACAGTTCGGGCGTCCAGCTGAGAACGAACGCGGCAGCGATCGCGATCGGCCGCCACGCACGACACCGGAGAATCAGATCCATGGCGAGGGCTCCGCAGGTCACCGGAAACTACCTCAGCAACGTAGCGGGAACCGCCGAAAACCGCCACCTCTGGGCCAAGCCCGCCATCCGGACGGGCGTTGTCGAGTGATGGAACGGCATCGTACAACGGTTCATCGAGCCGGCGGCGGGCGTTCGTAACCGCAACTCGCCCATGGATCCTGCCAAGGAGGCCACATCATGAACCAGTCCCGCCGCCAACTGCTGCTCGCCGGCCTCGCTTCGCTGGCGATGGCCGTGGGGCAAGCCCGCGCCGATGTGCTCGCCGGCTTCGAAACCGGCGCCGACCTCCAGCGATGGTCGGCTCAAGGGAAGATCACGGTGCAGCGGACAGACGGCCCACCGGGGCCGAAACAGGTGGAGCCGAACGGGCCGGCGGGCAGTGCCGCCCGGATCGACACGGCGGGCAACAGCGGGCTGTTCATCAAGGCCGGTCAGCTGCCTCCCGACCTGTCGGACTTCGACACCCTGCGGTTCTGGGTGCACCGCGACCCCGAAGCCGCCGCACCAAGCACCATCGAGGTGCGGTTCTACGAGGCAGACGGAGCCGCCTGGTTCTGGCGAGCAGTCGTGCTCGATCAGCCGGGCTGGACGGAGGTCGCGGTGCCGTTCAAGTGGACCCGCTGGAGCCCGACCCGCATTCCGCGCTGGGAGAAGGTGAACCGCCTCGGGATCTATTTTCGGGACGCTGCCGACCTGCTCGTTGACTCCTTTTCGCTGGCCGACGATCCACCGCCGAATGCCGCCGACGACAAGCCGGTGCTCGGCCCGGACGACGTCGCCTCACTCGCCTTCGGCAAGGCCGCAGCCGACCCCGATCAGGTGCGGATCGTCACCGCCGACGGGGTCGCGGTGATCACCGACGCCCCCGATTGCAAGGCCGACGACCTACTGGCCCACCTGTCCAAGGTGGCCGCTGCGGTGAAGGCCGATCTGCCCTTCGCCGCCCCGCCCGCGAACCCGGTGGTGCTCGTCGTCTTCGCCGCGGAGGATCGCTACCGGAATTTTCCGGTCACACTGGCGGAACGGCTCAACGCCCGCGCCGCCCCCACCGCGGCGGCAGGCTACACGGTGCAGGGCATCGCCACGTCCTACTGGGATCCGCGGCAAGGGACGCTTCGACCGGTGTTCACCCACGAGTTCGTGCATGCGCTGCTCTCGGCGACGCTCCATCTCGACAACAAGTCGGAGTGGTTCCAGGAAGGCCTGGCGGCACACTACCAGCTCCGTTTCCATCCGCAGGACAATATCCGCGCGGTCGTGACCCGCAGCCTGGAATCGGCCGAAGGCGACACGCTCTCGCAGGTCTGCTCAGGCTCCCGCATTCCGCTCGATCGCTACTGGGTCGCCGCCACGCTCTGCCGGATGCTCCTGGAAGACCCCGCCCTCTCCCCCACGCTGCCGGCGGTCGTGGCCGCGGTGCAGAAGAGCGGTTCCACGGCGATCGAGAAGCTGCTGCCGGTGCTCGGACTGTCGCAGGACGAGCTCGATGGCAAGTGGCGGGCCTTCTGCCGGAAGACCTACGGAACGGAGTGACCGCCCCCGCCGCGCATGATTCGCCCACGCAGCGATCGAGGCATCTCGTCCTGCGACCGGGGCTGCGAATCTTGACTCGGCGGGCGGGCGAATGCGTCGGCGACGTCGCTTGAGGAATCACGGGATGGCGACGGTCATTCCGGCGACGGAGCGAAGCAGGCCGCGAGCGCCTCAGGGAGCCACGGATAGGTGAACGCAAATCCCTCACGTTCGAGGCGGATGCTCTTCACGTAGCGACCATACAGTGCGATTTCCGGATCGGTGCGCAGCAGCAACGGGCCGCCGATGCGAACCATCCACTCGAAGGCGGGCAAGGCAAGCGGCGCCTTCGGCCAGGGCACTGCCCGTCGCAGGCAGCGCATGAACTCGGCGTTGCTGACCGGATTCGGGCTGCTGGCCACGTAGACGCCGTGCATGGCGTCGTCGGTCAGGCAGCGCTCGAAGAGCCGGTTCATGTCGAGTTCGTGAATCCAACTCATCCCCTGCCGGCCGCTGCCAACGGTTCCGCCGAGACCACACCTTGCGAGTGGCGCGAGTTTGGAAAGGGCGCCACCTCCCGCGCCCCTGTTCCTGCCGACGACAAAACTCGTCCGCAACACGACCCCGCGCTGCGTCGGCAGCATGGCCCGGGCGAACTCCGTCTCCCAGGCAATCCCGACCGTCGGCGCCAGCCCGTAGCCGGTGGGGCTGTCCTCGTCGCATAGCGCGCTGGGCGGATCGCCATAAATGTGAGCAGTGCTCATCTGCACCCAGACCGGAGGCGGACAAGCCAGCATGCGGCAGGCGATGCCCAGCACACGCGTAGCCTCGACCCGAGACCGAAGGATTTCGTCACAATGGTCGGGCGTCTTGACGCAATCCACGCTGCGGCCGACGAGGTTCACAAGTCCTGCGGCGCCGTCCAGACATGCCGTCCACTCACCGACCGTCCGCGCATCCCAGGACACGTGCCGCCAAGGACCGTGCAGCCGCGGACGATTCCGCGACAGCATGGTCACCTGCCAGTTGGCAGCGGCCAGATGATGGGCGAGAGAAACTCCGAGAAATCCACTTCCGCCGGCGATTACCACCCGTCTTGGCTGCGATGAATCAATCATGCCAGGCTCCTGTCCACCACGACCAGGGGGAAACCGCACGACGGATTTTCTCGTAACGTCGCCGAAGCTTACCGCGAGCCGATGCATCGCTTCGTTCAAGTACTACCGGGAGCATCAAGTAGT
>DHLZ01000303.1:488-659 GCA_002405515.1 Planctomycetaceae bacterium UBA4655 | reverse complement strand
GAAAAGCGGCGTCGAGGCACTCACAAACGCTCGGAATGGACACTGTTTTGCCAAATCACCCGGCTCTTGGCGCGACCCTGACGCCCCTCTCGGCTTGCGTCTCGGGCTTCCGGTAATTTCCAGCGATCGCCTGCAGGGCAACTCGCTCCTCGGGCTTCCGTGGGACCGTGG
>DHLZ01000303.1:0-301 GCA_002405515.1 Planctomycetaceae bacterium UBA4655 | reverse complement strand
ACATCGTGCTCGGGGTAGTAAGCTGCTCCGCGACAGGGTGCTCGCGGCAGAACCAGCATAGCTCGGCCCCCGTCTCCGGAGGCGCGACCGCCAGCGGAGGCAATGCGCTGTCATCGCACTCCTCGTCATTCGCAAGGACTCACTCTTCCTCTTTTGCGAAAGGGTTCACGCTGCCCTCAGAGCTGAGGAGCCTGGCGCGGGGCAACCAGCGCGATGTCTAAGCGGCTCTCTTCCACGCGTCGCTCCAGGCCATACGCGCCCTCGCAGCCGACCGCCGCTTCTTCGGCGACGCTCCGCCCGG
>DHLZ01000112.1:4027-4842 GCA_002405515.1 Planctomycetaceae bacterium UBA4655 | reverse complement strand
GCACGGCGGTGCCGGTCGGGTCGGTCATGCGGCCGAGGAACAGGAGTGTGCCCGTCTTCACGTCGCGGATCGCGAACAGGAACGGCCGGTCGGCACGGATGGCGGGGGTGAAAGGCCAGGATTGCGGCACACTTACACTTGTCAGACCCACCAGTACCGCCGTCGCCGCCGCCGCCTCGGTCCCCTTCTCCGTCACCTCCACGAACGCCTTGTGGAAGACGTCGGAGATGAAGACATGCGCCGATCCCGCGGCCACGAGGCCGTCGAAGTTGGCTTGCCGGTCATCGAACGCCAGCCGCATGCCCAAGGCCTTGAGCGGGTCGTTCATCCGGTAATCCGTCTCGATCCGAAATTTCGGCAGCGACACGTCGACGTCGCGGGCTGCGAGTGCTCCCAGCCACGCCCCGAGGCTCGCGGGCGTGAGCTGCTTCTCGACCGCGGCCAGGCCGTCGGCATCCTGCGGCACGACGAGCACCATCGAGAGGTCTTGGCCCTTGTAGGGCAGTTCCGCGACCTGAAAGCCTCCCTTTCCCGGGTAGAGCGCCGCCGGGGCTTCGTTCCCGGAGATCATCGCGGGCGTTTGAAACGGCGTGCCATCGGCCTTGAAGGCGGCGTACTTGCCCCCGCTGATCTTGGCGTTGTGCATCATCTGGACGGCGATTTTCCCGCCACCAGCCGCGTGAAAGTCTTCATCCTTCGTCTGCGTGGCGTCAAACGGCACCGCCCAGTCTCCCTTGAAGTAGATCGCGTTCAGGAGGGCGAGCCGCGTGAGCGGTGTCACCGACCCTTGTGGCACGAGGTCCTTGATCCGGCCG
>DHLZ01000112.1:1386-3866 GCA_002405515.1 Planctomycetaceae bacterium UBA4655 | reverse complement strand
GTTCTTGAAGTCCACCGGCACGACCGCGCCCGTGCCGTAGAACTTGCCGATCGTCGCCACGTAGTCGGGCGAAAACGGATACGTCTTCTCGCCGTAGAGCGCGTTGGCCACGCTGATCTCGTAGGGCGTGTCGGCCTTCGACTGGAAGCGTTCGTTGAGCTTCGCCATCCCGGTGTGGATCAGGCTCGTGTTCCACGGCAGCAGCTGCGGGTCGTCCCCGATCCGCCGGGCCGCCTCGGGAAAGCGGAGCACCTTCCCCATCTCGGCCGCCGTCTCGCCCCGCGCCCCTTCGGCCGTCATCGCCAGGGCCGACGCCATCGAGTAGGGGGAGAAGAACAGGTTCTTCCCGTCATTCTCCTTGGCCAACTGGCCGTAGAGATCGAGGGCGAAGTCGCCGCTCGCCGCCACGGCGTGCCGCTCCGGCGGCCCGCCGTCCTTGGCCACGAGCAGTTCGTCGGCCCGGCCCGTCGCCTCACCATGCACGTTCGCCAGCGTCGCCACGCCCGCCAGCACCAGCACCCGCGTCAGCATCGTCGTCTTCATCGGTCGTTCCTTTCCACGTCCGGGGTTTTTTTCATCTCGGTCATCTTGGTCAACTCCGTCAGTCCGGTCAGCGTCGTCGGCATGGCAGCCGACGTAGAAACTCGCGGCCTGGCCCGTCACCCGGCCGGTCGGCGTCTCGATCGTGAGCGGCTCGGCCGCGGGCACGTCGCCTGCGGGCTCCGCGTAGAGCTCGCCCCGCTCCAGCCGGATCGCGTCCGCGCCGAGCATGTGAAACTCGGCCCCACCCGTCGGTGCGATCCGCCAGCCCGCCGCGAGCGTCGCGGGCTCTGGTGCTGGCACCGGCACGGGCACGGGCGGGATCGCGGGCTCTTGCCCTGGATCGCCGCCGGCGAAGTGCGGCGGGTCCGCCGGCCCGCCAGGCGGGCGAATCGCGAGATAGCCGGCCACGCCCGCCGCGAGGAGCACCGTCGCCGCCACCGCCGCGGGCATGGCCCACGCCGGGAGACGTCGCCCGGCGCCAGCGCGACCTGTCGCACCGATCCGCCGCACGATCTCGGCCTCGTGACCCGCGGGCGCGAGGCCGCCGATCGCCATGGCCACCGCGTCCTCGAGACTCGAGGGCCGGGCAGAGGCCCGCACGAGGCCCCGCAGCCGCAGTTCGGTGGCCAGCGTCTCCCGCAGGGTGGCGTCCGCCTCCAGCAGCCGCTTCAGCTCCGCCAGCCCGGCGGCGTCGAGGGCGTCGTCCACGAAGCCGTCCACCAGTTCGATTCCGCGTCGGTCGGCGTTCACAGGGCCGCTCCTTCCTCGATGCACTGCCGCAGCTGGGACCGAATCCGATACAGCTGCGAACTGACGGCCGAGACCGTCGTCTGCAGTCGTTCGGCGATCGTGGTCACCGTCTCCTCGGAGAAATACCGCGCCTCGATCAGCCGCCGGTCCTTGTCGGGATGCTTGGCGATGCAGTCCCGCATCCGTTCCACGACCGCGGCCACGTGCGGATTCCTGCGAGAGGTCCTCCACCTGCTGGTGGTCGCGGACGTGGGCCGCCAGGTACACCCGCACCATCGGCCCGCACTCGCGGACGATCTCCCGAAACGCCTCGGTATCGCCCGCCAGCACCCGGGCCACGGCCTCACGCATGATCCATCGCTCTCCTCGCCCATCTGTTCGCACGCCGGCCGAAAATCTCGCGGACCGGAAAAAATACCGGCTGATTGTGCCGGAAAACGCCCGGCATCGCGGGGCCGCGGACAGCCCCGGACTGACCATGTCCCCGGCGTCCCGCCGCCTTTGGCCGGAATCACGGCATCAGCTACATTTTTCTAGGTGTGATGTCACCTAGCCGCGGAACAGTTGCCATGAGCCCCGAATCGAGTTCGGTTTTCGCCCTCACTGCCGTGGAGAAACTCCAGTTGGTCGAGGACCTCTGGGATGACATCTCGAGCCGGCCGGAAGACATCCCCGTCCATTCCTGGCAACTCGAAGAAATCGAGCGGCGCCGCAGCAACCTCGCTTCACGACCGGAATCGGCCTTGTCCTGGGATGAGATGACCGTCCGTCTGCGAGACCTGCACCGTGGCGGTTGAAGTCCGCTTCGCACCGGAAGCGGCGGCCGACGTCGCCGCCGGTTTCCGATGGTACGAGGAACAGCGCCGCGGCCTCGGAAGCCAGTTCCTCGACTGCGTCCTCGCGTGCCTGGAGCGGGTCCGACGCTCTCCGGCACTCCATGAACGCGTCCGCGGCGAGTTTCGGCGGGCCTTGGTCCGGCGGTTTCCGTATGCGGTCTTCTATGAACTCGACGGTCAGACAGTGACCGTCTACGGGATCGTGCACACCGCCCGCGAACCTGCGAAGTGGCAGTCGCGACTGCCGTAGTGGACGGTGCCAGCCACCAAAGATGGGCAATATGCCGTGCCCCCCGAACTTGGTGGCTGGCACCGTTTCCC
This sequence comes from Planctomycetaceae bacterium UBA4655, assembly GCA_002405515.1. Classification (GTDB taxonomy): domain Bacteria; phylum Planctomycetota; class Planctomycetia; order Pirellulales; family UBA1268; genus UBA4655. Next base: position 1,416 of record DHLZ01000112.1, on the reverse strand, counting down.
GCTACGGCACGGCGGTGCCGGTCGGGTCGG
>DHLZ01000112.1:0-1315 GCA_002405515.1 Planctomycetaceae bacterium UBA4655 | reverse complement strand
GGTCATGCGGCCGAGGAACAGGATCGTGCCCGTCTTCACGTCGCGGATCGCGAACAGGAACGGCCGGTCGGCACGGATGGCGGGGGTGAACGGCCAGGGTTGCGGCACACGTGCACTTGTCAGATTCAGCACCGCCGTCGCCGCCGCCGCCTCGGTTCCCTTCTCCGTCACCTCCACGAACGCCTTGTGGAAGACGTCGGAGATGCAGAAATCCGCCGATCCCGCGGCCACGAGGCCGTCGAAGTTCGCGCCGCCGGCAAACGCCAGCCGCATGCCCAAGGCCTTGAGCGGGTCGTTCATCCGGTAATCCGTCTCGATCCGAAACTTCGGCAGCGACACGTCGATGTCGCGGGCTGCGATTGCTCCCAGCCACGCCCCGAGGTTCGCGGGCGTGAACTGCTTCTCGACCGCGGCCAGGCCGTCGGCATCCTGCGGCACGACGATCACCATCGCGAGGTCCTTGCCCTTGTAGGGCAGTTCCGCCACCTGAAAGCCTCCCTTCCCAGGATAGAGCGTCGCCGGAGCCTCGTCTGCGAAGAACGTCTCGGGAGTCTTGAACGGCGTGCCGTCGGCCTTGAACGCGGCGTACTTGCCCCCGCCGACCTTCGCATTGTGCATCATCGGAACGCGGACCTTTGCACCGCCAGCCGCGTGAAACTCTTCATCCTTCGTGAGTTGTGCGTCAAACGGCACCGCCCAGTCTCCCTTGAAGTAGATCGCGTTCAGGAGGGCGATTCGGGTGTCGGGCGTCACCGCCCCCGGCGGCACGAGGTCCTTGATCCGGCCGCGTGTCCTTTCCTCCGCCCAGGCATTGATCAGCAGCCGGGACGGCTCGGGCAGGTTCTTGAAGTCCACCGGCACGACGGCGCCCGTGCCGTAGAACTTCCCGATCGTCGCCACGTAGTCGGGCGAAAACGGATACGTCTGCTCGCCATAGAGCGCGTTGGCCACGCTGATCTCGTAGGGCGTGTCGGCCTTCGACTGGAAGCGTTCGTTGAGCTTCGCCATCCCGGTGTGGATCAGGCTCGTGTTCCAGGGCAGGAGCTGCGGGTCGGCCCCGATCCGCCGGGCCGCTTCGGGAAAGCGGAGCACCTTCCCCATTTCGGCCGCCGTCTCGCCCCGCGCCCCTTCGGCCGTCATCGCCAGGGCCGACGCCATCGAGTAGGGCGAGAAGAACAGGTTCTTCCCGTCATTCTCCCGGGCCAGCTGGCCGTAGAGATCGAGGGCGAAGTCGCCGCTCGCCGCCACGGCGTGCCGTTCCGGCGCCCCGCCGTCCTTGGCCACGAGCAGGTCGTCGGCCCGGCCCGTCGCCTCA
>DHLZ01000059.1:6810-7319 GCA_002405515.1 Planctomycetaceae bacterium UBA4655 | reverse complement strand
AGTGCGAGTATCACGCCCACCGACCGCGACGTGCCGAGCTTTTTCCAGAGCCTCGAACACTTGCCGAGATACTCTGCCCGGCCTCCTTTCGCGATCTAACGATTGTCCGTGATCCGCGCCCCAGACGGCCGGATCACCGGCATCCGCTACGTGCTGCCCAGACACAAAGCCGCCAACTGGGTCGGGCCCGGTCGCGGCCGGAAGTCAACGCGGCCGGGGGCCGACGGCGTCGTCGAACTCACGCCGTATGAGTTCCTCGACCGGCTCGCCGATCTCGTCCCGCCGCCGCGGAAGCGCCGGCATCGCTACCACGGAGTATTCGCGCCGAATCACAAGCTGAGGCGGGCCGTCACGGCGCTCGCCATCGGCAGCATCGGCAAGCGGCGTGAGGCTGTGACCGGCGGGCATGCGGGCGCCGGTCACGCCACGGGGGGCTGCTGCGACACTCAGGCGAAGCCCCGCTCGCACGACACCTCCCGAATTGCCTGGGCGAAACTCATGGCCCGGGT
>DHLZ01000059.1:6425-6629 GCA_002405515.1 Planctomycetaceae bacterium UBA4655 | reverse complement strand
TCCGCTCGAGTGCCCGAACTGCGGCGGCGACATCAGCCTCATTGCCTTCATCACGGAGCCGGGGCCGATCCGGAAAATCCTTACGCCCGTGTTGCTTCATACAGAGTGGCGAACCACTCGAGCCACCACCGGTGTCGCCCGCTCGCGGCCCGCCCACCGACTGGGGCGAGCTCATCCAGCCGCATGACGACCGCGAAGCGGTTC
>DHLZ01000059.1:0-6291 GCA_002405515.1 Planctomycetaceae bacterium UBA4655 | reverse complement strand
GGTGTCGCCCGACGAGCTGCAGGTGATCGCCATCCACAGCCTCTGAGCGGTGCCGGACGCGCGGTCAAACCAAAGCCCCCAAGGCGGCCGAACTCGGAGAGCCTCCGCGCCGACGGCAGAAAAACGCCACTGCAGGGGGAGGGCAGCCGTTCCGGGAGCAGCTGATCAGGTGCCGGAAAACGCGGCACCAGCCTCACCAGCCGCCCATCGGCTCGGAAATGCCTATCGACATGGTTGCAGAAGTGCCATTGGCCGGACTATCCCTTGGTCGAGCACGTGCAGGGCGGACGGGATCTGCTCGGCGATCACATTGAGATAGGGCCTCCACATGTCGCTGGCCACGAACTGAATGCCTGCCTTGACGTCCCCCGCGAGCGACTCGAAGAAGCCCCGCAGGCTCTTCTCCGTACGTTCCTCGGCCACCCACAAGAGCCGCTTCACGGTGTCGATCTGGTAGACGAGCGTGAGGTAGGTGTGGCCGTTGCGCCACTGCACCTCATCGACACCGATGGCCTCGATCCCCGCCAGGTCACGGTGGGCGAGCCCCCATTCCACCGCATGTTTTACCGAGCGAAACACGTCCTCCCACGTCGTCTGGAACGCATCGGCCGTCGCCTGCCACCAGAGTCGCTTGGCCCAGCCAGCCAGGAACCAACGGAAGCTCGTCGTGAGCCGGCACTTCCCCGTGGCCCAGGGCACCTGCTCAACCGTTACGCCGCACGGCGGGCACTTCACACGCCGCATGGCATAGACGAGGAAAACGGGTATGCCCCACAGCGGCACAAACTGGAACCGCCGCACTGTCAGCCGGTCGTATCCAGGCCGCTTCTCCCCACAGCCTGAACAGATCGGCCGCCCGTTCGCCCGCGGCTCGATCTCGACCTCGATCTTCGCGGGGCGTCCAGCGGCCTTGACCAATCGTGCCCGCTTGTAAACGAACGACTTGAGCGGATGGACGTGATTGAGAATACTCTTGAGGTGCATCCTGCGGTGGCTCCGGAAAAGGGGCTGCTTCAACAACCGCATCTTTTACCGAACAGCGCCGCAGGATGCCTCTCTTTCTCCCCATGGTCCGCCCGAAAGGGCGGTGCTTCCAGCCGGCGGAACGCCGCCGCACGCAGGCTGCCGCCGCCGCGAAGTGGCAACCCACCGCCTCATCATTCCGCTCCAGCATCGGCACGAGCCCAGCCAAGCACGTCACTCGCACGCGAGGCAACTCAGGCTCATGTCTGTGTCGTCGCTCTCAAGCCGAGGACGCCGGGGCGGAGTCCCGGGCCACAAACCGGCCGATCTACCCACAAATACTGCTGAAGACCCTGCAATTGAGTCTGCCCACGCTCGACGCCGACATCGCCGAAGCGCTCGCGGAGTACAAGGGATTGATCGGTTTGGGAGAAGAGGTGATCGAAAACCTTGCCGCGGATCACCCTCTGAGTCCGCGGACGGCAATGGTGTACGCGAACCTGTTCAACGGCGTGCTCCCGTTCCTCACCGCCTTCGAGTCGCCCGACTCCGTCGAGGTCGCCAAGTCTCTCGCAGCTCGCCCGGGGGGGTGACCTCAGAGGGCGGCGACGCCGCCGAGGCGTCAGCGGAGAAGTTCCCGGAGGCGGCCGATGTGTCGCGGGATGGCGACGAGCGGATCCTCCTCCTCTTCGTATTCGAGCACGAGGTAGCCGCGGTAGGTGGCGTCGCGGAGGATGCCCACGAGCCGGCCGAAGTCGGCGGGCTCTTTCTCGCCGTTCACCTTCGTCGACACCTTGATCTGCGCCGTGATCGCGTAGGGGGCGATGCGGGCCAGTTCGGCATACGGGTCGGGCACCTTCGCGAGGTTGGCGGAATCCCAGGTCACCCCCAGCCACTCGGAATCGATCGCGGCGAGGATCCGCAGCAGCCGGTCGATCTCCTTGGCGAAGTCGTGGTTCTCCAGGCCGAGCATCACGCCCCGCTTCTCGGCGTGCGCGAGCGCCGTCTGGAGATTCGCGATGACGTTGGCCTCGATCTGTTCGGCGGTGGCTCCCGCCGGCGGGCTCTTGCTGGCGAACACCCGCACGGCCGGCGCCCCGAGATCGGCGAAGTGGTCGATCCAGGTGCGAAACGACTCCATCTGCCGCCGGGTCTCGTCGCCGTCCGGCGGATGGCCGAAATCGTTGGCGACGGCTCCGGCGGAGATGTCGAGCCCCAGCAGGGCGGCGCGTCGCTTCAACCGATTGATTTCCGATCGCTCCACGGGCTCCGCGAAGAAGTAGCTCGTCAGCTCCGCGGCCTCCAGCCCCAACTCGGCGCAGTAGTCGAGGAAGTCGATCATGTCGAGCCGGCCGGCCGTCTGCTTGCCGCTCCACCACTTCATCAACGGCCGAAGCGAATAGGTGGTCAGCGACAGTCCGCTGAAGAATGCCGCCTTGCGCCGCCACGGCTCGACCGCCCCGCACGTCCGGGCGGCGGCGAGCGACGCGGCGGCCGCTGTGGTCAGGAGGCGACGGCGGGAGAGGCTGTGCATCGGAATTCTCCGGAAACGGCGTGGCATGGGAATGGGAGCGGTCGATTCGGGGGCTCGAAAGGCGGCGTCGTCACGGAGAGCCGCCGGCGTTGGCCGTGGATACGAGGTAGGCGTAGAGATCGGCGAGGTCGCGGTCGGTTGCGTCGCGGAGCAGTCCGCTGGGCATCGGCGAGAGCGGGCTCTTGCGGACCGAACGGATCTCCTGCCCGGCGAGCCTGACGGTCGTGTCGGGAGAGGTCTGGATGAGCATGGTCTCCGGCGACTCGTAGAGCAGCTGCCCCGTGACGACCGTGCCCGACTCGGTTTCCACCTGCGTCAGCCGGTAGGTGGGCGACACGTCGCGACCGGGGTCGAGAATGGCCGTGAACAGGTCGCCTCGGGAAAACCGCCGCGCCACCGGGGCCAGCTCCGGCCCCAGCCGCGCGTTGCCATCGTGGCACCGCGCACAGCTCCTTTGGTGATAGACGACCTTTCCGCGGTTGGCGTCGCCCGCCCGCCAGTCGATCGCATCGAGCCGCTGTTGCCAGGCGGCGAAGTCCTCGGCGGACTCGCTCACCGCCTTGGCCGCCTCGGGATGGTTGCTCCGCAGCCAGGATTCCCAGTGCGCGGGCATCGCCGCCGAGTCTCCGCCCGCCGCCGCCGCTGCGGTCCAGTGGGCGATGAGCCGGTCGAGCGCCTGGCAGGTGTCGCGATACTGCGGCTCCTTGGCGAACTGCCGCAGGACGCGGATCGCCTGGACGATCTCGGCGGGATCCGTCCGGGATTCGAGCTTCCGCAGGGCGTCGGCCACGCCACGCACCGTGACCGGCTGCCCGAACCGGAGCGTCTCCACGAGCAATCCGCGGTCGCCGGCGTCGGGAGCCTTGGCGACGACGTTCGCCACCGACTCCTGCAGCGCCGGCTCGTCCCACAGCTCGTGGAGGATCGGCCTCCGCTCCTCCGGCGGCAAGGCTTCCAGAAGGAGGACCATCTCCGGCGTCCAATCCTCCACGTTCTCCCTGCCCACGCGGTCGAAGATCCGGCGGGCGGCACGGCCGCGGATGGCGTCGGGCAGTCGGCTCGCGAACAGGCTGTGATCGGGCAGGCCGAGCCGCTCGTCGTCGGCGATCGCGTTCGCGAGGCCGGGATCGCGGTGCATGAGCTGGTCGCAGGCCTCCCCCACCCTTGCCGGCCAGAACCGGGCGGCCTGCATGCCCGCGGCCCGCATCGTGTGATGGAGCGCGAGGAGGCCCGTGGCCGTGGCCCGCGTGACCGCCGCACTCCGCTGGCCGGGCAGCCGCGAGAGCACGATCAGGTAGTGGATCGCGTCTTCCACGGTGGTGGCGGATGAGAGCAGGTCGGTGATCCGCTCCAGCTGCGAGGGCTGCTCGAGCTGGAGCATGCCCAGCGTGCGGGCGATCTCCCGATCCAGGTCCGCGGAGCCGGCAGGCAACGCGTCGGCAAGCGTCCGCGCGACCCGCCCGAGCGCCGCGGGATCACCGAGCACCGCAGGATCGACCGGAAGCTGACGGGCGGCTGCGTAGCCGGCGTACACGTCCGGCACCGTCGGCGCGACGCGGATGTCTCCCAGGCACCGCTCGATCAGCCGCACGGCCTCGAGCCGGTCGGCCGGCGTCGCGGCCTCGGCGAACAGGGCCCGCGCGGTTTCGAGGTCAGGGTGACCGAGTTCGCCACGGAACGCCCCCCTCCAGAGCATCGCCAGCCGGCCGGCCGGACCGGAATCGGCCGGCAATTGGGGCGGGGAATCGAGCCTGGCAAGCACGCTGATCGCCGCGGACCGCAGGCAGCGGGGCCTGGGCTCGAGGATGTCGGCCCAGTTGAGCTTCAGCTTCGCCACGACCGTCGCTGGCACGTGCAGCATCGCCTCCCAGGCATGACGGCGAACCCGCTCGTCGGCGTCGTGCGTCAGTCGCGCGAGTTCGGCGGCCCGTTCGTCCGCGTCCCGCTGCACGCTCCGCCCCAGCGACCAGGCCAGCCGGGCCCGCAGCATGCGGCTGGAATCGTCCGCAAGCGAAGCGGCGGCCGCCGCCGGCACGCCGGCGAACAGATCGGTGAGCACCTCGATCGCCCTCACCCGGGCGGCTTCCGGCAGCGCGTCGTCGACCGCTGCCTTCACGAAGGCCTCGGCGCCGAGGTCGCGGGCCAGCGGGAGCCATGCCGCCCGCGACCAGGCCGCCTGCGGCTGGTCGGCCGTCAGCACCCGCATGAGCGGCGATGCCGCCGCCGCGGACTTCCTGGTCTCATCGTCCGCGGCGCCGACGTAGTCGATGCGATACACGCCCCCCTTCGTGCCGCGGCCGCCGATGGCGATGTACATCTGCCCGTCGGGGCCGACTTCGACGTCGACCGGTGCGAAGCCGTCGCTGCCGACCGACTCCAAAAAAACCTCGCTCGTCGCCGTGCCGCAGTCGCCGCGGATCTCCGGCTTCAGGGCGTAGACCCGGCCGAGGCTCCAGCAGAGGCTGAAGAAGCTCCCCCGATACCGCTCGGGAAACCGCCGATGGCGGTACACGACAGCCCCTGTCGGGGAGCCGCGGCCCAGCTCCGCCGCCCTGGGCACCGCGTCGAAAAACCATGGCGGCCGGTTCCAGCTCCGCTGCCAGCCGGCGAGCATCCAGCCGTGGTGACGGCCGGTGGCGACCTCGAAGAGCCGCGTCGGGCTGTACCAGGGCAGATACTGGTCGCGCTCGCCGTCGGAATCGACGAGCCACAGCGCGCCGTCGGCGCCGAAGTCGAGGTCATAGGGATTCCGCAGCCCGTGGGCGAGGACGTCGGCCCGCGTGCCATCGGCTGAGACGCGATAGACCACGCCCTGCTGCGGGTCGGCGACCGGGGAAACCGCGTTGCGGATGTGCTCGCGGGTGACGCGGGCGTCGTTGCCGCAGGCGATGTGGAAGCAGCCATCCGGGCCGCGCACGATCCCGTTGGCGGAATGATCCGTCTCCACGTGCAGGTCCGCGAGCACCTCGCGTTCGCCGTCGGCCTTTCCGTCGCCGTCGCGGTCGCGATACCGCAGGAGGGCATGGTCGCCGGTGCAGAAGAGATCGTGGCCTTCGAACGCCAGCCCCCGTGCCCCGCTCGCCGGGCCGGCGGCGAACTGCGTCGTCCGGTCGGCGCGGCCGTCGCCGTCGTCGTCGTGGAGCGTCTTGACGTAGCCGCGGCCCGAAACGACCACGCGGCCGCGCGGATCGAAGGTCATCGAGTAGACGTCGTGCACGAGGTCGTCGCCGGCGAACCGGCTCACCCGGAACCCGTCCGGCACGCGAAACTGTGCAGCGTCATCGGCCCTGACGGCGACCGTTGCCAGGGCGACCGCGATGGCGAGCGAATGCCGCGTGGGTTGCATGCTGACTCCCGACCGAAGGAAGGAGCTCCGCGGCCTCGACAGCCGCGCGAGTTCACGACAGATTTCCCTCCATAATAGCATCGTGCGGGGACCACCCGGACGACGCATCCGAGCAGCATGAGCGAATGCATGCGGGGCAGGCATTCGCCCTCCAGGCCGTTCAAGGCCTCGTCACCGAAGTCGGGCCCCTTCAAGCCCATCTTCTACAGTTGGAGGCCCTCTCGGCACCGCGAACTGCTGTTTCTCTCGTGAATTTCGAGGTTCAGGTTCGTCCGGAGCACAAAACCTGGTGCCACGTGTTTAATTGGCGGATTGACATTTCATGTGGGATAGCCGATATCCATTGGTGACCCGTTAGGGCCATGTGCCGGAGGCGCCATGTTATATCGCCAGCAGCGGTCAGGTGACCGCGTGTATCTGCAGGTCGTCGAGAACCGCTGGGAAAGCG
>DHLZ01000057.1:10154-10400 GCA_002405515.1 Planctomycetaceae bacterium UBA4655 | reverse complement strand
AACCACGGCCGGCAGATCGAGCGGCGCCGCGATGCCGGTGCGAAACCGTTGCACGAGGATCGCGAGAAGGATCGCCGCCCCGGCGCAGGCGATGATCACCAGCGCCATCACCGCGTTGGCCAGCGTCTTGCCGGCCAGCCAGCCGGCCGTGGGAACGGGGGCGGCCCGGGCGATACCGTCGAGGCCGCACCGCTCCTCGCGATACAGGCTCTCGACGGTGTAGAAGAGCGTCAGCAGGACGAGGAG
>DHLZ01000057.1:8348-9848 GCA_002405515.1 Planctomycetaceae bacterium UBA4655 | reverse complement strand
GTCCCGGCGGGGAGACGGTCGTGGCGGGGAGTGCCGTCCGGGCCGCCGCGGCCGGCTCGGTCTGCGGCACCGCGGCCGCCGGGGCGAGCACCGCCGCAGGGACCCCGATGCGGCGGTCGCCCCGCTCCTCGAGGCGGAGCCGCCGGCCCGCGGCGAACACGCCCAGCAGGCCGAGGGCCACGAAGCCGCATCGACTGGCGAGGAACAGCAGGTCGGGCACCAGCGGTGCCGTGTTGAGGAAGGCGACGCTGCGCTGCTCGTCGACGAAGGTGCGGTGGAACCAGCGGAAGCCGGCCGGGTCGATCGCCTGCATGAGCCGGTCCGCCCAGCGGGGCAGCCACTCGGGATTGAAGCTCCAGAGGAAGAACCCACCGCCGAGGAAGATCACCAGCGGCAGGGCGAAGACGACGACCGGCTGCCGGGTCCGCACCCCCGACCACAGCGACACGCCGCCGGTGAAGACCACGAGCGGCAGCCCAAAAAGGATGGGAGGCAGCAGATAGTTGCCGGGTGAAAACCCGACGCGGATCGATCGCGCAGGGTCGAGCGGCCAGAGCTGACAGGCGAGCATCTGCACCACCAGCCAGGCGGCGAGCACGGCCCCAATCCCGGCCGCGGCGGCGAGGAAGCGGGCCGCCGCGTACTCGCCGTGCCCGAGCGGCGTCGCGAGCAGCAGCCGGCAGATCTTGCGGTCGCCATCGACGAGCAGCGGCATGCCGCAGGCGAGCGCGGCGAAGAACGGGAGCACGACGGAGAGGATCGCGACGTCCACGAAGGCCAGGTTGAGCCCGCTGTTGATTGCGGTCTTCGCCCCGCCGACGTCGGTCGAGCCGGTGGAAATCTTCACGTTGCCGGCGACGAGGCCGATCGTGAGCAGGGCCAGGATCGCGAACATGAAGTTCGGCAGCGGCCGCCGCCAGTCGCCGGCCAGTTCCAGCTGCACGAAGGCCAGGATGCGGGCGATCATCGGCCGGGCTCCGCGGCCGCCGGGGCGGAGCGGGCGAGGGCCGGTGGGACCTCGTCCGCGGCGACCCGCATGAGCACGAGGTAGGCGTCGTCGAGCGTGGCGGGGCTCGGGGAGAAGCCGGCCGGCGGCTCCGCCGCCGGCGGCACGAACACCCGGGCGCGGTTGGTGCGGCCTTCCACGAGGACGGCCGAGAGCAGCCGATGCCGGGCCGCGCAGGCCGGCAGGTCGGCGTCGGCGACGAAGCCCTCGAATACCATGCCTGCCAGGCCGTCGCGGGCGGCCGAGGGCGTCGTGTCGGCCACGAGGCTGCCCTGCCGGATGATCCCCATCCGCGGGCAGAGCGTGGCGACGTCGTCCACGATGTGGGTGGAGAGGATGACGACGCGGCCGGCGGCCAACTCGGCCAGCAGCCGGTAGAACCGCTGCCGCTCCTCGGGGTCGAGGCCGGCGGTCGGCTCGTCCACGATGAGGATCCGCGGGTCGCCGGCGATCGCCTGGGCGAGGCCGAGCCGCTGCTTCATGCCGCCGGAGTA
>DHLZ01000057.1:5548-8065 GCA_002405515.1 Planctomycetaceae bacterium UBA4655 | reverse complement strand
ATAGAAGCCGAACTCCTGGGGCAGATAGCCGAGCCGCTCGCGGACGAACTCGGGGCGGGCGACGACATCGACGCCGTCGAGGAGCACGCTGCCGGCCGTCGGCTCGACCAGTCCGGCGGCGATGGTCATGAGCGTCGATTTGCCGGCGCCGTTGGGGCCCAACAGGCCGAACATTCCCGTGGGCACGTCGAGATCGATGCCACGCAGGGCGCAGACCGGCCCGGGGTAGACCTTCACGAGCCCCCGGATCGCGAGCCCGGATGCACCAGCAGTGCCGCGCGGCTCGGCGGACGGCGGGGTGGCGACGGAGGAGCGCACGGGATTGTTCTCCGGGCGGGCGATGAAGCGAACCGCGGTGAGGACGTCGTAGCTGCAGGTAGCGTACGCGGATTGGTCGTGTTTTCAAGAAAAGGAGATGATCGCCGGGACACCAAGGCAGCCTTTCGGGTGCCGCTCATAAAGTTTCAGAATCAGCGAGCCGTCGGGCATGGAGCGAACATGCCGCACCAGCCGGTCGTTGAACGTGGTGGACTGCAGAGAGGATGAACTACGAACTCGTCACCTCGCAGTACGTGCTCGATGAAGCGGCTGACGGCGATTCCACTCTGGCTCAGCGCCGCCTCGAGCCGCTGACGAGCGTCCCCATCCTGCCGGTCGAGGAGGAAATCCTGGAAATCGCCGAAGAAATACTGCGAACAGCGATTCCGCCGCGATCAGCGAGCGTCGACGCGGTTCATATCGCGATGGTTGCTCACCATCACGTAGACAACTTATTGACAAGGAACTGCACGCACATCGCGAATGCAAGAATCCTGCCCAAGGTTTTTGACGTACTGGTTGACGCCAAAAAGCGGCAAGCGACCTCTGGCCATGAGATCTGGCGACCGAAGCCGAAGCCATCGGCCACGCACCCGAATCCCTGACTTCATGACGCCCGGCGGCGCCTGCCACCGCCCTTGCGTTTGCCCATTCCTCCTTCGCAGCCGCCGCGGCAGGACCGAGCCGACACAGGTGCGTGGGGCTCACGGGATGCATGGCGGCCGGCATCACCGCCGGGGCTCGCCCGCAGCCTCCGCCGGATCGTCGGCCGAGTGCACCTGCGTGAACCGCATCTGCTCGCCGTCGGTGAGGTCGTACTCGAGCCGCACGAGTCCCTCGCCTCGTTTCACCCGGAACCTCATGTGTCCCCGTGGCGCATTGATCCGCACCTCGTATTCGCCGTCATCGAGCGGGAGGACGTGCGTGTTCTCGAACGTGCCGAGTTCAAGGAAACCCGCGTTGCAGAGCAGCAGCTTGATCCAGACGTGCCCGGCCTCGTCGATGTGCTTGTGGGCGTTTCCCTGGAGTGACGAATTCACCGGAACATGTTCCAGGCGGCGGTGCGTGGCCGTGACCGGCTTCGTGAAAATCTTCGCGGCGGCAGCGGAGTCGAACGTCGTGAACGTGAAGTCGTTCCAGTCCGTCGTGCCGAGGTCCTCCCTGAGGCTCTCGGGGCGTGGGCCCTGCTTCTGCACCGCGTCGATCTCGGACTGCGTGTAGGAGTCTCGCAGGATCTCCGGCGGCAGATGCATCACGTGTTGCGGATCGCGAAAGTCGTAATTGACCGTGAAATCGACCCACCCGGTGAGCACGTAAGCGTCCTCCGAGGGAGGCTTCGGAAACTGCCCGGTCACCGTGAACGTCATCCGCCCGTGCTCGCGATCGCCCCCCGGGAACCTCCGTTCATAGTCGAAGACTTTTCGGGCCGGACCCTCGAGGTGCAGGTCCACGACGCCGGGAATGTCGGTGCGTGGTCCCTGCCTCTGGCAGGATCATGCGACAAGCGGTTGTGCTGTGCGCACACCGACAAGCAGGATAAGCCCGATTCCCAGGCGGAGGCCGATCGACTTTCTGGCGAAGGGATTCATGTGGAGGGTCCATCCGGTTTTTGCGTGGGGCGGGTGCCTCCCCCCGAATCCTCGCACCCACGAAGGTGGGGGAAGGAAGGACAGTCCGAAAGATGGTCCGGAAGGCTAGTCCGGTCAATGGCACTTCCGCAACCATGTCGACAAGCATTTCCGAGCCGATGGACGGCTGGTGGCGCTGGTGCCACGTTTTCCGGCACCTGATCAGTTGCTCCCGGAACGGCTGCCCTCCCCCCGGAGTGGCATTTTTCTGCCGTCGGCGCGGAGGCGCTCCGAGTTCGGCCGCCCGGGGCTTTGGTTTGACCTCGCGTCCGGCACCGGTCAGAGGCTGTGGATGTCGATCACGGGCAGCTCGTCGGGCGTCGATTGAATCGCTTCGCGGTCGTCATCAGCCTGGACAAGCTCGCCCCAGTCGGTGGGCGGGCCGCGGGCACGTGAAAGTGGCGGAGGCTCGAGCGGTTCGCCACTCTGTATGAAGCAATACGGGCGTAAGAATCTTCCGGATCGGGCCTGGCTCCGTGATGAAGGCAATGAGCCGGATGTCGCCGCCACAGGTGGGGCACTCGAGCGGAAACTCCTCCCCCCCCCGGGCCATGAGTTTCGCCCATGCAAT
>DHLZ01000057.1:5403-5528 GCA_002405515.1 Planctomycetaceae bacterium UBA4655 | reverse complement strand
GCAGCAGCCTTCCGTGTCGCGACCTTCGTTCCCATATCCGCCGTTCACGGCCTCTCGTGGCTTGCCGATGTTCCCGATCGCCAGCGCCGTGCCGGCTTTTCGCCCAAGTTACGCACTTCGGAACC
>DHLZ01000057.1:3337-5357 GCA_002405515.1 Planctomycetaceae bacterium UBA4655 | reverse complement strand
GTCGCGACCTTCGTTCCCATATCTGCCGTTCACGGCCTCCCGTGGCTTGCCAATGTTCCCGATCGCCAGCGCCGTGACGGCTTTTCGCAGTTTGTGGTTCGGCGCAAACACGCCGTGATACCGATGCCGGTGCTTGCGCGGCGACGGGACGAGAGCGGCGAGCCGGTCCAGAAACTCAAACGCCGTGAGTTCGACGATGCCATTGGTTCCCGGCCGTGTGGACTTGCAGCCGCGGATCACGAAGAGCCTACCAAGGGCGAAGGGGGGCCGGGCGCAGTATCGCAGCAGGTGTTGGCGGCCGATCTGCTCGGGCTGCGGAACGAAGCGGCCGGGCTATGACCGGTTACCGGCGGGGCGGTTCGAGTTCGTGCCACTGTGGGGCATGGCCGTGTACCTCGTCTATGCCATGCGTCGGGTGAAGTGCCCTCAGTGCGGCGTGGTGGTTGAGCAGGTGCCCTGGGCGACGGGGAAGTGCCATCTCACGACGAGCTTCCGTTGGTTCCTGGCTGGCTGGGCCAAGCGACTCTCGTGGCAGGCGACGGCCGATGCGTTCCAGACGACGTGGGAGGACGTTTTTCGCTCGGTAAAACATGCGGTGGAATGGGGGCTCGCCCGCCGTGACCTGTCGGGGATCGAGGCCATCGGTGTCGATGAGATGCAGTGGCGCAACGGCCACACCTACCTCACGCTCGTCTACCAGATCGACACCGTGAAGCGGCTCTTGTGGGTGGCCGAGGAACGTACGGAGATGAGCCTGCGGGGCTTCTTCGAGTCGCTCGCGGGGGACATCAAGGCAGGCATTCAGTTCGTGGCCAGCGACATGTGGAAGCCCTATCTCAATGTGATCGCCGAGCAGATCCCGTCCGCCCTGCACGTGCTCGACCGGCGTTCACAGCACCGGAAAGCAGCGTCGGGCGACCGCTAGCGGTCGCGGTGCTCACGCCGGAACTGCTCGAGTTCGTGCCGGAGCGGCTCCCAGTAGTCCCGGTCTCGGGCCTGCTCCGCCCGGACTTCAGCGTCGAGCGCCGCGCGGAGGTCGCTGAGCGATGGCTCCCGCGCGAGTCGAATCAGCGTCCGGTCTGCCGCCAGCTCGGCAGCCCGCGTCGGAAACAACCGGCAGAGTTCGACGAGTAATTCGGGCGTCCGGGCCTCACGCAGCCAGAAATCGACACGCTCATCCGTGGCCGCATGGGCATGCTCCCGATAATGGATCGTGACGAGCAGTTCGATAACCGGCCAATCTTTGCTCCGCTGCGTCTTCTTCGCTTGCACGAGATCCGGGATGCAGAGCAGGTGATACTCGACGCCATCTCCATCCACGAGCATCGTCCGGCGGCCCCACAGGGACATGAATTCCGGCATCGCCCGCAGCCGGGTCATGACGTCCACCCGCAGGCCTTCCACGCCCGGTGCGCGGCACCGAAAGTGAACCGCATGCCCGCGGGCCAAAGCCGCCTGGTCGAACGGCGGCACGGCGATCCGGTCTGCCTGCAAGATGGCCAGGGCCGTCTGGAGACGGACGAAGTTGTCCGGTTCGGCGAGCACCAGGAAATCGATGTCCTTAGCTAACCTGCGCCGCGCCGTAGAACACGCAGGCCTGCCCGCCCATGAGCAAGGTCCGGACGCCACTCTTCTGGAATGTCGAAAGGACTTGTCGGATCGGGGTCGGGGTCAAGGCTGCCTCCCATGGCGATGTACTCGACCAGCATCTGCTCACTGCGGGCGAATCGATCCAACGGCGAAAGGCTCAACCATTCCTTCCACTCGTCGGGCAGGTGTTCGTACGTCATCGCCTCAAGATAGCCCGGTCTACCGCACCTCCGCAACGATTTTCCCGACTCCGCGGCGCTGATCACATCCCAGCGTTTGGACTCAACGCCGGCCCACACCTGGCTGATCCCCGGGCGGCTACGTGCTCCCCCGACACAAGGCGGCCAACTGGGTCGGCCCGGGCCGCGGGCGGAAGTCCACGCGGCCGGACGCCAGCGGCGTCGTAGAGCTTTCCCCATTTGAGTTCCTC
>DHLZ01000057.1:2899-3169 GCA_002405515.1 Planctomycetaceae bacterium UBA4655 | reverse complement strand
CGACCGGCTCGCTGACCTCGTGCCCCGGCCGCGGAAGCATCGGCACCGGCCAGCCGGAGGCTGGCGTGGCGGTCGAGCCAAACCTCGGCTTTGGCTTCGACCGCCCGAGGCGGCGGGGGCCATGGATGGCCCTGCCGCCGTGAAGCAAGCCAGGCGTGTTCGCCTCGAATCACAAGCTCAGGTCCGCCGTCACGGCGCATGACAAAAGGGAATGTCGCCAAGCCGCGTGACGCCGCGACTGGTGGGCATGCGGTCGGCGGACATGCGGCG
>DHLZ01000057.1:2465-2717 GCA_002405515.1 Planctomycetaceae bacterium UBA4655 | reverse complement strand
GCGCGCGGAGATGCCACCGCCGACGGCTGCGACTTACGCGACAAACCGCCCTCCCACGACACCTCCCGGATTGCGTGGCCGAAACTCATGGCGCGGGTGGGGGAGGAGTTTCCTGTTGCGTGCCCGGGGTGTGGTGGCGACATCCGGCTCATCGCGTTCATCACCGATCCGGGGCCGATCCGGAAGATCCTGACACACGTGTTGCTTCATACAGAGTGGCGAACCGCTCGCGCCTCCGCCCGTCTCTCCCGC
>DHLZ01000057.1:0-2320 GCA_002405515.1 Planctomycetaceae bacterium UBA4655 | reverse complement strand
CCGCCCGTCTCTCCCGCCCGTGGCCCGCCGACCGACTGGGGAGAGCTCGTGCAGGTCCACTTTCGACCGGGCAATCTTCCAGGCGTCGCCCGACGAGCTGCCCGTGATCGACATCCGCAGCCACTGACGGGATCCCATGCCACGGTGCGGACGGCCCGCGAGAAGAGCGGTTTCAAGGCGGGCTCGAGCCGACGAGAAAAATCCGGCCTTGAGCGTGGATAGGAAGCTCTTCGGCACCTCAACGATCGGGCCGCATCAAGCCCGACCAGCTCTGCGGCTGCTCCTCATGATCCGCCCCGCTCGGCCGTCGCTTGCCGAAGTGCCATTGGCCGACCTTTCCTTGAGATAATCCCGGTCGCAGAGAAAGCCCCGGCTGGCGGCCGCTGCCGCCACTCGAGCACGTGAGCCGCGCGGCGGCCGGACCTACGGTCGCCGCTGCCGCGCCTGTCGTTTCAGCACCGCCTCGGGGACCACCAAGTCGTCGTTCTCACCGCCGTCGGGCTCCGGAATCAGTTGCAGCATCTCGATCAGCGGGATCTCGACGTCCTCCTTGGCGAGCAGGGCCGCCAGGGTCTTGGGAGAAACGCGTTTCAGATTCGGCAGGGCGAGGGGCCCCTGCCGCCGCGCCAAGGCCGCCGCGATGGCCACCGCGTCGGGGCCCGCGAACGTGGTCAGAGCCGGGAGCGAGCCTCCCACCTGCCGCGGGCGGTCGCCGATGGCCCGGGCGATCGCGAGCGTCAGGGGCGTCTGCGCACCGACGGTTTCGGTCGGGCAGCGAATGCGGTCACCGAGGGCCGCAAAGAGTTCCGGCGCACCGGCCGCGGCGGCGATGCCGAGGTGGCAGTAGGTCCCCTTGAACTCCCCGAGTGCCCGAGCCGCCTCGGCGTCGAGCACGGACAGGTCGCCGAGGCTCAAGGTCTGTTTGTCGAACCTGGCGAGCCGCTCCGCGGCCGCGGCGTCGAGCCGCTCCAGTCCGCTGAGAACCAGCGAGTTGCCGGGAAACTCGGCGAGCACCGCCGCGGCATCCGCCGTGAGCGTCGTCAGGCCGTCGAGTACGAGGACGTTGCCCCGGTAGGCCATGAGTGGACGGGCGCCGCCGGCATCGAGCGTCCGCAGGCCGGCGATGAGCAGGCCCGAGCCCTTGAAGCCCGCCAATGCCGCCGCCGTGTCGGCGTCCAGCGTCCGCTGGCCGGTGAGCCCGAGCAACTCTCCGCCGAAGGTCGCGAGCGTCCCGGCCACGTCGGCATCGACGGGGCCGTTGACCACCAGGGCGGGTGCCCTGAGCCGGGCCAGCGCCGTGGCCACGGGCAGATCGAGCCGGGTCAGGCCCCGCAGCGACAGGCCGGCGATGCCCGACGCGAGCGTGCTGGCGACCCGGGCGTCGAGCGTCTTCAGGCCGTCGAAGGTGACCAGCGGGAATCGGTTGCAGCGGGCCAGCACGCGGGCCGTGTCCAGTTCCAGCGTCTGCAGGCGGTCGAGCGGCAGCCCCGGTTCGAATGCCCATTGGTGGTGATTCGGAGGCAGGAGGTTGAGCCTCCGCCCCGGGCATGTCTCCACCAGGGCGGCCGCCTCCGCGGGCGAGAGGCTCTCGATGTGGTTCGTGTCCGTGGACAGTTCGGCGGCGGTCGCGTGGCGGTCGCCGGCGACGATCGCGAGCACGATCGCGAGCACGATCGCGACGGCCACCATGCCGGTCAGCGTCGTGGCGAGCCGCGGCGTTGAGCCGGCGGGCTGGTGATCGGCGGCGGCGGGCGGCGACGGAATCCGCATGCATCGGCTCCGGTTGGCTGGGGATCGCGAGCAGGAGAGACGCAGTGCCCGCCGGCGCTTGCCGGCCGAGACGATCGCCATCGTACACGGGGTTTCGGCGTTAAGGGATAGTCCGGCCAATGGCACTTCCGCAACGGTTTCCGTGCTGATGAGCCACTGATGATCCTCGGGGAGAGCGGCATGGGAGTCCGGAGGCGGTTTCCCGAGACGCCGAAACACCGCTCACGCCCCGCTGCGATGGCGATGTTCTCGCCTCGGCGCAGACCGTCTCCCGGGTCGCCCGTCCGGGGCCTTGATGCCTCGCGTCCGGCACCGGTCAGAGGCTGTGGATGTCGATCACGGGCAGATCGTCTATCCGTCGATTGAATCGCTTCGCGGTCGTCATCAGCCTGGACAAGCTCACCCCAGTCGGTGGGCGGGCCACGAGCGGGAGAGACGGGAGGCGGCTCGAGCGGTTCGCCACTCTGTATGAAGCAACACGGGCGCAAGAATCTTGCGGATCGGCCCCGGCTCCGTGATGAAGGCAATGAGCCGGATGTCGCCGCCGCAG
>DHLZ01000237.1:21775-31927 GCA_002405515.1 Planctomycetaceae bacterium UBA4655 | reverse complement strand
GCATACGGGCAGCCCCGAACCCGTCACGTTTGGCAAACACGACGGTTGGCAAACACGACGATTGGCGCGCACGAAACCCGGGCGACCGCCGTCAGGCCTTCGCCTCGTCGAGGGCCTGCTGGAGGCGGGACTTCGACTGCACTCCCATGAACTGCTGAACGAGCTGGCCGTTCTTGAAGATCATGATCGTCGGGATGCTCGAGACGTTGTAGTTCATGGCGACGCGATTGTTGTCGTCGACGTTGACCTTGCCCACGCGGAAGGTCCCCTCGTTCTCCGCGGAAAGCTCCTCGATCGTCGGGCCGATCATCCGGCAGGGGCCGCACCAGGGGGCCCAGAAATCGACCAGCACCGGCACGGGGGAATCGAGGACCTCACGCTGAAAATTCTCATCGGTGAACTCGAGGGCATTTCCCATGATGGTCGCTCTTCTCCGGTGGTGGTTCGATCGGCAGCCCGGTGGCCGCCCGTGGGAAGTACTATAACGCGTGAGAAGCAGCAAGGTCGAGGAGACACCAGGCGTGGCCCGGCACAGGATCGGTCTATCGCGGGCGTGGCATGTGCGGGAAGCCGATGGCGACGCGCCGCCGAACTGGTCGCGTTCGTTCGGCCGGCCGACGGGCCTCGAAGGGGCCGATCGGGTGCTCCTCGTGGTCGAGGGGGCCGACGTCGCCGCCAATCTCACCCTCAACGGAATCCGGCTGGGCCGTCCATCGGGCTTTCAGACGCGTGCGGAATTCGACGTCACGTCACTTCTCCTCCCGCGAAACGAGCTGCTGCTGTCGCCGGACGGCGACCGATCTCCGCCTGACGGCGAGGGATGCGAGGCATCGGCGACCGCGGATCGTCAGTCTCTCTGGCGTGCGCTCGGCGACGTGAGCCTCGAGATCGTCCCGGCCGCCGACGCGAGCATCGCTTGACGGACTGTCGCTCGATCGTTACGAACACTCAGGAGGCGGAGCAGTTGCCGCGCGGGACTGCCGGAGCCTCCTCGAATCGGCAGCATCCGATTCACTTCATCGACGATTCACTTCATCGACGTTTTTCATCGCGCGATCTCCGGAGGTCACCATGTCGGTCGTTCGAGTCGGAAGCACGGGCAGCTACGCGGAAGGCTGGGATTTCGTGTTCGGTTCCGGGAAGACGCAGCAACGCGCCACGAAGACGAAGAGGCGTGTGGCCGCGGGGAAGAAGGCCCGCAAGTCCCCGGCGAAGGCCGCCGTCAGCAACGCCGCCGGCAAGTCGAAGACCACGGCACGAAAAGTCGCCCGGAAGAAGAAGGCGACCAAGCGGGCTTGAGTCACAGCCGCGGCCGCCCACCGCGCCCGATGCCGCGGCGCGTCAGGAGACCGCGAGAGCCGAGCCCTCGGCGCTGGGCTTTCTCGCTTCCATGCCGGGCCGCTCGTCGGAGGCGAAGCGGCCGTCGATGAAGCTCGAGAGGTCCATGTTGAAGCCGGGCTGCCGCAGCTTCTGCACCGCCTTGGCCTCGATCTGCCGCACCCTCTCGCGGGTGACGCTGAAGATCGTCCCCACCTCCTCGAGCGTGTAGGAGTAGCCGTCGGCGAGGCCGAACCGCAGGCGGAGGATCTCCCGCTCCCGGTGGGGCAGTCCCTCGAGGGCCTTCTTCACGCAGTCCTTGAGCGATTGCTGGTGGACGTCCCGTAGCGGATCCTCCTCGCGGGCGTCGCGGACGAGGTCGCCGAAGGTGCCGTCGTCGCCGTCGCCGACGGGCGATTCGAGCGACGTCGGCCGTCGCGACATGCGCCAGACGCACTCGACCTCCTCGAGCGAGAACCCCGAGGCGGCCGACAACTCCTCGATGGTCGGTTCACGGCCGAGCCGCTGGAGCAGGTCGCGGGAGGTTCCGCGCAACTTCGTCATCGTGTCGATCATGTGCACCGGCACCCGGATCGTGCGGCTCTGGTCGGCGATCGCCCGCGTGATCGCCTGGCGGATCCACCAGGTCGCGTAGGTCGAGAACTTGAAGCCGCGGGCGTGTTCGAACTTGTCCACCGCCCGCATGAGTCCCGAGTTGCCCTCCTGGATCAGGTCGAGGAAGGAGAGGCCGCGATTGCGGTACCGCTTCGCGATGGAGATCACGAGCCGCAGGTTGCCCTCGGCCAGCATCCGCTTGGCGGCGTCGTACTTCGACTGGGACTCATCGATCACCGCGAGACGGCGGGCGAGCGTCCTGCGGCTCTCGCGGATTCCGAAGAGCAGCCGACGTTCCTCCGCGAGCAGCACGGCCCGCTCCGCGGAGGCCACGGCGGCGTCCTTGAGACGGGCACGGATGGCTTCCATCCGCCCGGCGACGTCGCGAACGCCCTTCAGCAGGGGATAGAGCCGCTGGATCCTCAGCCGCATCTCCTCGACGAGCCGGACCGCCTTCCCCTTCTGCCGCACGAGCCGCCTCCATGCGTCCCGCCGCTTCGCGTCGGGGACCGTCTTCGACATCGCCGTGCGGAAGAGCGTCGCATTGTCGAGCTGGATGCGTCGGAGCGTCTCGAGGTTCGGGCCGAGGCGTCGCAGGATCCGCCTCTTCTCACGGGTGTCGGTGACGGCCACCTCGATCGTCCGATCGAGACGGAGCGTGCCCGCGTGCACCCTCTCGAGCAGGCTGATCGCGCCGGCGAGCACGAAGTCGTTGCCGAGCACCGCCCGCCGGAATCGCGTCCGCCAACACTCGATCTCGCGGGCGCTCGACACCTCGGTCTCGCGGGTAAGCAGCGAGTTGCCTCCCATCTGGAGCAGGTAGAGCCGAACAGGGTCGTCGATGTTGAGGCTGCTGCCCGATCGCCGGCGTCGAGCTTTCCGCTCGATCGGCCGCTTGACGGGCTGTCCGGCTCCAGGGCGGTCGGCAAGGGCGGGCAGGAGCCCGGCGGGACGTGGGCCGACGGGTCGCGAGGAGCGGGTTGTGGAGGCGGTGCGGATCATGGCGGCGTCCGGAGGAGGTGGCGAGACGGGGTTCGTGGCAAGGGGTCGAATGGGGCAGATGCCGTGCCGAAACCGTCACGTCGGCCCGCGAAAAGTCATGGACCCCGGCTGAAGCCTGCGTTTTTCTGTTTTTTCCCGATCCAGGCGTCTTGGGCGACGGCCTTCGGGAACGCCGGTGTCGCCCCCGGGCGGCAGTGTCGGGCGACGGGTGTCGCCCCCGGGCGACACCCGATCCCCAAGCGGGGCGGAGGCCGAAGCCCTTCCCGTCAGTCTGCTTTGTCGGCCATTTTGGGCCGAAATTCGGCCTCTCGGGGAACGAAGGGGGAACCCTATACTCCGATGAAGAGTCCCGCCCAGACCCGCACGGAGCCTGTCATGGAGTACGTCCCCGTCGTCGTCATCGCGGTTGTCATTCTCACGGGCATCGTGGCGCTGGCCATG
Organism: Planctomycetaceae bacterium UBA4655; assembly: GCA_002405515.1. Taxonomy (GTDB): domain Bacteria; phylum Planctomycetota; class Planctomycetia; order Pirellulales; family UBA1268; genus UBA4655. The sequence continues at coordinate 28,552 of DHLZ01000237.1, read as the reverse complement.
GGGTTCCGTGGCTGGCACCCGGCGAACACGGCCAGCGCCTGGCTCGTGCTGCTGGCGTCGTGCGGATTCCTGTCGCTCGCCGGCATCCGCGGGCAGAGCGAGCGGGCCTGGGCGAGCCTGCTGCGCAACTGGGAGTCGAAGGTGCTCGCGGTCCGCGATGCGGTTCGCGCCGACCCGAGTGGCACGGCCGGTCTGCAGCCGCTCGGGGAATGCTCCCTCGACGCGCTTCAGAACTGCCCGCTCACGACGCTCGAGGCGAAGCAGGCCGAATGGACCCGCGCCCTCGATCGGGTGAACTCCTGGCGAGGACGATTCTGGCAGCAGGTCGCGTTCGTGCCCCCTGCGGTGCGGGACCAGGAGGTCGCGGCCGGACGGATCACGATCGCCGAACCGGAGAAGCCGGCGATCGCGGAGGGGGCCGAACTGTTCCTGTTCGACGCCAAATCGCCCGGCGACGGTGGCAAGTTCATCGGCGGATTCCGCGTGACGCAGGTCAATGGCAACCAACTGTCGGTGCTCCCGATCGGTCCCGTCGAGAAACGTGATCGCGAGGTCTGGCAAGCGGCACACGAGGAAGTCGTCGCCTACGAGAACCTCCCGTTCGACCGCTGGATGGCCTTCCATCGCACCCGCCGCGACGCCGATGCGACGGTCATTCCGGAGCCGAAGAAGCAGCTGCCCGAGCTCGACCGGCTTCGCGAAGACGTCGAGCGTCACGATTTCCCCGAGGAACTGATCTCGCCTGCCGGAGCGAGCGACTCGAGCCTGTTTCCGGAAGATCCCGACGTGCCTCCGCCGGGCGTCGATTGGGCCACGCTCGAGTTCGAGGAGGACTTCGACTGGACCCCCGAGGGGAGCGACGGCAGTCCGGCGAAGGGGAAGGTGCGGTTCAAGGCCGGTGAGAAGGTTTCGGCCTTTCCCGCCCGCGAGGTCGCCCCGCTGCGAAAGGCGGGAGCGACGTTCAAGCACGCATGGTCGATCCCGCCGGGGATGTTCTGGGCGGAAGTGGAGTTCAGCGAAGGGTATTCGCACGAGCGGGAAGGGGCCGACGCGATCGAGTTCGTCGCCGGAGACGTGATTCGCCTTCCGCTCGCGGACGCCGAGAAACTCGCCAAGGACGGCAAGCTCGCGATCAAGCGGCGGTTCTTCCGGCGGCCGCTCAATGCCGCCGGAACGGCGCTCCGCGGGGGAGCCGCGGTGGACCGCGCCGGCCGGCCGACGACGGACGGGGGAATCGCGATCGACACGGTTGGGATTTTTCGGCTGACCGAGCTGCTGCGGAAGCGGATCGAGGCCATCGACAAGAACAGGCAGGAGGTGGTGGAGGCACACGACGCGTCCAAGCGGCAGCTCGAGGAACTCGAGGGCGTCAAGGGAAGGCTCGAGAAGGATCTCGGCGACTGGTCGGGGGACGTGGCCGCTTCGAAGAGACTCGAGGAGGAGGCGGCGAGGCGGTTCGAGGCCGCCCGCGCGTCGCTCGAGACGAGCGAACGGGCGATCGTGGAGCTGGGGGCCAGGCTCCGAAAGCTCACTTCGACGCTCGCCACCGAAGTGGACAGGCGGACCCCGCCGCCGACATCACCGCCGTCCGCGGGCGGCTGATCGTTCGCGGGCGATGAAAACTGCGGCTTTTCGGCCGATGAAAACGCCTCAGGCCTTGCGGCCGATGAAAACGTAATGGGGCGCCCGGAGGAGAGGCACGTATGGCAGCCGCGCGAGCCGCTCCTCCAGCCGCATCGTCTCGAACCGCCGCTGCAGGAACGGCAGGTGGTCCGCCGACGGGAAGACGTTGTCGGTCGCGAACCACACCGGCCAGAGCGAGCGGCAGAGCCATCCGTGTCGCTGCAGTCCGGCGGCGGGGTGCTTCTGCGACACGTAGAAATCGACCACGCCGACGTGGCCGCCGTGCTTCAGCATGGCCCGGGCGTTGTCGATCGCGTCGTACCACGGCGGGATCATCGTGAGGGAGTAGGAGAACGTGACGACGTCGGCCTGCCCTTCGGGCGGCCGGAAGGTCGTCGCATCTGCTTCCACGCATTCCACGTTCGTCCACCCGCGGGCACGGCATCGATCGCGGGCGACCGCCAGCAGCGACGACGAGAGATCCACCACGTACACCCGCTCGAGTCGGGAGATCTCCGGGCCGAAGTTCTCGAGGTTCGCGCCCGTGCCGCCCCCGAGGTCCACCCAAACGCCCCCCTCCGGCTTCGGGAGCGCTGCCCAAAGCTCCTCACGGCCCTTGAGCAGGCGGCGGCGGAAGTCGTCGTAACCCTCCGCCTGACCGCCGTAGAAGCTCTCCATCCTCTCGGCGTGGCTCCCGCCACGGACCGGCTTGAACGCCATCTGGGCGAGGATCTTGAGGTCGGACCAGAGACCCACGGGAGCGACTCCTGGCGACGGCTGCGAAACCGTCAGAGCTTGATATCGGCGATCGCAAAACTGCCGTAGGTATGCACGCGGTCGCGTTCGTGGAGCCGCTTCGCGAGATCGGTATGGAAGTGAAGCAGTTCCTTCGTCCGCCGGGTGCGACCATCGACGTTGACCCGCACCTCCTGCACGAAATCGGTGTTGAATCCGCCGCTCCTCCAGATGGCGCGGGCGTTCGGAGCGGCCCGATTCACGATCGCCTGCCACTCGCTCTCGAGGAGCGGAAAGAAATGGTCGCTCAGCCAGTCCATGTGGTCGAGAAGCACATACCGCGAGATGCTGCCCTGGTGCCCCTCGAGAAATGCCTGGACGGAGGCGGTGTGCGTCGAGACGCGGTCGACGAGGCCCTCCTTGAGCCGCTCGAAATTGTCGGCGACGAGGTATTCCGGACAGCAGGCGCGGGTGTAGCGGCCGTTGATGTAGAGCCGCCAGAAGTAGTTGTCCTTCATCGGAAGCTTGACGAACGCCCCTTCGATGCAGTCCTGGATGAACCGCGCGAGGTCGCCAGAGTAGGTGGCCTCGATCTGTCTCCGCTGCGCCAGCGGCACGCCGAGCATCGACATGGTCGTGTCGCGGTTGAGCAGGAATTTCAGGAAGCCGCTGAAGTTGTCCCGAACGTGTCGCTCGTAGATCGCCCGCTGCTCGTCGAGCGAACCGGCTTCCAGCAGGGCCTCGAGATGCGGCCGCACCTTGATGACCCGGTCGGTGTAGAGCTTCGCGAGCCGGGCGAAAAGCCCCGACGTGCCGCGGAAATAGAACGACCGCGTGGGGTGGTCGAACCACTTGATCTTCGCATCCCAGAACCCGCGGGACCACTCCGGCAGGAGGGCTCGAAGCTTCTGCTCGTAGATCCGTTTCGCGCCGGGCAGCCTTCCCTCGCCGAACATCCTGAAGAAGTCGTCGAACTCGAGCGACCTGATGCCGGCCCTCTTCAGGTCGAGCAGCGCGTTCTGCCGCGGATTCATATCGACGGCGTAGACGTGCGCCGGCCCGCAGAGGGCGTAGTCGAGCGCGTTGCAGCCCGCCGACGTGATCACGAGGATCGCGTCGGAAGGGCCGATCTCGAGGGCCTCCCGGTCGAGCCTCGGATCCTCCCAGCAGGTGTTGTAGACGAGGTTGTTCCGATGAACCGTGTTGAAGATGCGGCGGCTCATCCAGTCGAAAATTGACATGCTTGCTGACACTTTCGGCGGCGGTCTGGTCGGGACGCAGAGTCTAGCAACACCGCCGAAACCCGGCGAGCGTGCGTCACGGCAGCAGAAACACCGCGCCCGTGATCGTCGCCGCCTCCACGGCCAGTCCCCGGCCGCTGATCGGCACGGCCGGGCAGGTCCACGGGGCACAGTTGCCCGGGCGGTAGTAGCCCAGCGGGTAGACGCACTCCCAAGGCAGTTCCACGCCCATCTTGTAGGGCAGGATCGGCAGCGTCACGAAGAAATGGGCTCCCGAGAGAAACACGTCGGGAATGAAGCCCCGCGAATGGCCGTACCGCTCCAGGTTCCACTGCTCGAAATAGAGGGGCTTGTGGCAGTACCCGGCAGCCTTCCAGGTGAACGTCGTCGTCGCGAATCGGCGGGGCACGAAGGTCTCTCCCGTCAGCCGGCACTCGCACGGATAGTCGTTGCCAGGCCGGCCCCCCACCCTGATGTCCAGGTCGATCGAGGAAAGGGTGTCGGCCCGCAGTTTCCCGAGCGCCTCCCGGCACGCGACGTCCGCCTCCTTGCATGCCCCGGACTCGACGGATGCCTCCGCACCGCCGACAGACGATTCCGTCTCGCTCTCCGCCGCGACCTTCACGACGCCGTTCGATTCGCCGCTCGCGTCGTCCTGCCAGCGGCCGGCAGCCGGGCTGAATCGACTCCATTCCGCCGCCGCGGCGGTCCAGCAGTTGGCCATCCAGCACGAAGCGACGATGCCGATCACCAGCAAGGCCCTCACCGGCGCGCCGGCGGCCCGGGGACGCTCATTCCTCCGATCGTCCATGCTCGACGCTGTAGTTGGGCGACTCGTGGGTGATGACGATGTCGTGGGGATGGCCCTCCCGAACGGCCGCCGCGGAAACCTGGATGAACTTCGCATTGCGTCTGAGCTCCTCGATGGTCTTGGCACCGCAGTACCCCATGCCCGCACGCACGCCGCCGACCAACTGGTAGACGAACGCGCTCAGCGGCCCCTTGAAGGGGACCCGCCCTTCGACTCCCTCCGGAACGAGCTTGTCACGACCTTTCGACCCGAATTTGTCATTGCCCGGTTTGTCATTGCCCGGCAGTTTCTGGCGGTAGCGTTCGCTCGAGCCCTGGACCATCGCCCCGAGCGACCCCATGCCGCGGTAGGCCTTGAACGTGCGTCCCTGGTAGAGCACCGTTTGTCCGGGGCTCTCCGCGACGCCCGCCAGCAGACCACCGATCATGCAGCTGAACGCACCGGCGGCGATCGCCTTCGTCATGTCTCCCGAGTAACGGATTCCACCGTCGGCGATCACCGGCACGCCGGCTTTTTCCGCCTCCTGCGAGGCCTCCCAGACCGCCGTGATCTGGGGAACTCCGACGCCGGAAATCACCCGTGTGGTACAGATCGACCCGGGACCTATTCCAACTTTGACTCCATCCGCGCCAGCCTTGATCAGATCCCGACAGCCTTCCCGGGTTGCCACGTTTCCGGCGACGACCTGGATGTCCCAGCGTTTCTTGATTGCCGAGACGGTCTCCAGCACGTTCTCGGAATGCCCGTGGGCGCTGTCCACGATGAGCACGTCCACGCCCTTGGCGATGAGGCTCGCCGCCCGTTCGTAGTCGAAGACCCCCACGGCCCCGCCGACCCGCAGCCTTCCCTGGGCATCCTTGCAGGCGCTCGGGAACCGCTTCATCATGTCGATGTCCTTGATCGTGATGAGGCCGGTGAGCACGTTCCGTGGGTCGATGAGGAGCAGCTTCTCGACCTTGTTGGCCATCAGGATCTTCTCGGCCTCCTCGAGCGTCACGGTGCCCGTGGCCGTGACCAGCCCGGTGGACGTCATGATCTCGGCGATCGGCGTGTCGCCGCTCTCGAGGAACCGCAGGTCGCGCCGCGTGATGATGCCGAGAAGCTTTCGCGAGGGGTCGGTGATCGGCACGCCCGAGACGTTGTGCTGATCCATGACCTCCCTGGCCCTCGCGACCGTGGCGGTCGGAGGCAGCGTCACCGGGTCCACGATGATGCCGTTGGCGCTCCGCTTCACCTTGTCGACCTCTTCCGCCTGCCGCTCGATCGACAGGTTCTTGTGGATGACGCCGATGCCCCCCTCCTGGGCCAGGGCGATCGCCATCTCGCTCTCCGTGACGGTGTCCATCGGAGAGCTCACGATCGGGATGTTCAGCGCGATTCCGCGGGTGAGCCGGGTCGAAACGTCCACGTCCGCCGGGACCACGGTGGAGTAGCCGGGCACCAGAAGCACGTCGTCGAACGTGATTCCGTGGGCGACGATTTTTCCGTCCATGAGGCCTCCTGGGGCTGCGAAAGCCTTCCAGTATGGGGAGTGGCGTCCACGGCGCCAAACCATGGCCTACGTTTGAGGGTCGCCCCGACGCGGTCGTGGCCCGTCTCCTCGCACGTCCTCCTTCCCACCATGCGATTCATCGAAGAAGCCCCGCAGCCGCGTCCCATCCTCTACCAAGGCCCGACGAGCGGACCCGGCTCGGCTGTGCCCGACCGGGCCTCCATCGAGCGGCATCTCGCGCGCTGCAGGTACGGGCGGTTCACGCTCACCGGAGCGATCCGCCCGGGCTGGCGGCTCGACATCACGCCGGAGGAGGGATACCGCTTCGACGCCTACAGCGACCCGAGGACCGGCACGAGGCTGCCCGCGATCGTCGCGTCGGTCTCGAGCGAGCGGCTTTTCGACGCCTTCCTCTCGCTCCTCGAGCCGCTCGGAGACGTCTGCGACGTCGTCCTCGAGACGAGCCACTCCAGCGACGTCTCGGGCCACGGTGATCACGTCCGCGAGGGCATGGAGCGGCTCGTGCTCGAGAGCACGCTCTGGGATTTCGAGGAACTCCTGCTCGACGACGGCTGCACCGGCATCGCCGTGATGCACCCCGAACTCCCGATGGAGGTGCAGCTCGACGAGCACAAGCTCATCGTGGTCTACGCCCCGTCGCGGTCGCCGTTCGCGGCGATCCTCGATTCCGTCGGCGTTCCGCGGAACGACTCGATCCGGTTCATCTCGCAGGGGGAGCATCTCCATACCTCCCACAGCCGCTTCGTACGACGGTTCGAGGAACTGCAGACGCTGCTGGGCGCCGAGTGACGGCAGCGTCGTGAGCGAGCAGAGTGCTGGTTCGGGGCCGTCCGTGCCTTTGAGCGACCCCGCCC
>DHLZ01000237.1:7708-21546 GCA_002405515.1 Planctomycetaceae bacterium UBA4655 | reverse complement strand
CTGCGCTGGTCAGCTACGCCGTCTCCGGCACACGGGCAGCCCCTCACGGTCGACTCCGTTCAACTCTGATGGTTCGGAACTCCACGTAGACACTGTGGTTCAGAACGCTCCGGGGGGCGTGGTCTGGGGGGCCGGGGAACGTCAAGGAGCCTCAGGTGTATCCCCACCGTAGCGACGATGCGTCCGCTCCCCCGGCGGCAATGCGGTGTCAATCAGGCCTCCTCCGCCGGGTTCATGGCAGCCCCTCACGGGGTTCCCGAATGGATGGAGCCCGCGGAAAGCCTCGCTTTGCCGCGGGAAGTGGCCTTGAGTCGGTCGGCTGATTTTCCGACCATCCTCGCCCAGTCCCTCGTGGGTGAAGGGACTCCGCGAGGAGCGTGTCGATGCGTCGAATGTGGCTGCCCGCAGCGTTGGGGTGCCTCCTGGCGTTGGCCGGTCGGTTCTCCTGCGCGCAGGCCGTGCTGCCGGCCCCCGATCCCTTCTCGCCGCTGCCGCCCGGGGCCGTCGTCGCCGATCCGGGGATCCCGCCGCCTCCGGCCCCGATCGCTCCCCGCAACGTGGCCGTGATCCCGCCGATCGACGCCGAAACGATCTGGCAGAAGCTCGTCGACACCGTTGACGACTACTTCAAGATCGATTCGGAGCAGCGGGTCGTCTTCGCCAACGGCGTGCCGACGGAGGGACGAATCGACACGTTTCCCCAGACCGGCGCGACCCTGCTCGAGCCGTGGCGGGCCGACTCGGTGGGCTTCCGCGAACGGCTCGAGAGCACCCTCCAATCGATCCGTCGCACGGCGAACGTCCGGCTCACTCCCGATCCGGCCGGATGGAGGATCGAGGTCGTCGTCATCAAGGAGCTCGAGAGCATGCCGAGGCCGATGCTCGCCACCACGGGCGGCGCCACCTTTCGCAACGACGACTCGCTCTACCGCTACGGCGCCCCGCTGCCGACCCTCGGCCAGCAGATCGGCGATCAGCCGCGGCCGGTGGCGAACCCGACCCGCCCGCTCGGCTGGATCCCGCTTGGCCGCGACCCGCTGCTCGAGCAGCGGATGCTTGCCAACGCGCTCGGACGGCTCGGCATCGCGCCGCTGCCGCAGCCGGAGCCCTACTATCAGCCCCCCTCCGGAGCGGCCCAGCCGCCTTCCGCGCAGCCTGTGGGGCCCGCGTTCGGCCAGCCGATCCCGCCGGAGCAGCTGCCCCCGGGGGCGGTCATCGCCCCGGGCCCGCCGGTGCCGGTCGAGTCACTGGGCCGTTGATGTGGCGGGCCGTTGATGTGGCGGGCCGTTGATCACTCGTCGGTGACGCAGCCGCGGGACGCCGGAGCCACGCAGCGGATGTACTTCGCGAGCATGCCCCGCTCGGCCTTCGCGGGAGGCGAAGTCCAACCGGCACGACGGCGGGCAAACTCGTCGTCCGAAACCTCGACGTCGATCGACGCCTTGTCGGCGTCGATCACCACCACGTCGCCGTCGTGGACGAGCGCGATCGGCCCGCCATCCTGCGCCTCAGGCACGACGTGGCCCACGATGAATCCGTGCGAGCCTCCCGAGAATCGGCCGTCGGTGATGAGGGCGACGTCGGCGCCGAGCCCGGCGCCGACGAGTGCCGACGTGGGCGTGAGCATTTCCGGCATGCCGGGCCCGCCCTTCGGTCCCTCGTAGCGGATGATCACGACGTCGCCGCGATGAATGCCGCCTCGCTCGAGGGCCGAGAGCATGTCCTCCTCGCTGTCGAACACCCTCGCGGGCCCGCGAAACCGCGATCCCTCCTTGCCCGTGATCTTCGCGACGGCCGAGTCCGGGGCGAGGTTGCCGTGGAGGATCGTGATGTGGCCGGTATGTTTGAGCGGTGCTTCGACCGGATGAATGATCTTCTGGCCCGGTGCCAGCCCCTTGCTGGAGGCGAGATTCTCGGCGAGCGTCTTTCCGGTGATGGTCATGCAGTCGCCATTCATCAGACCCTTGTCGAGCATGTACTTCATGAAGCCGCTCGTGCCTCCGATCGAGTGGAGGTCTTCCTGCACGAACCTGCCGCTCGGCTTGAGGTCGGCCAGGTAGGGGATCCGGCGGGACACCCGCTGAAAATCCGCCGGCCCGAGGTCGACGCCGACGGCCCGCGCCATCGCGATCAGGTGGAGCACGGCGTTCGTGGAGCCGCCGAGGGCCATCAGGGTGACCATCGCGTTCTCGAACGCGCGGCGGGTCATGATGTCGCGCGGCTTGAGATCCAGTTCGAGCAGATGCCGCATCGCGGCGCCGGCCCGCAGGCACTCGGCGAGTTTGTCGGGGTGCTCGGCGGGAATCGAAGCGCTATCGGGCAGCGACATCCCGAGGGCCTCGATCGCCGTGGCCATGGTGTTGGCCGTGTACATGCCGCCGCAGGCGCCAGCACCGGGGCAGGCGTGCCGGACGATGTCGGCCCGCCGCGAGTCGTCGATCCTGCCAGCGACGTATTCGCCGTAGCACTGGAATGCCGACACGATGTCGAGCGGCGTGCCGTCGGACAGATGGCCCGGCTTGATCGTGCCGCCGTAGACCATGATCGACGGACGGTTGAGCCGGCCCATCGCGATGAGGCAGCCCGGCATGTTCTTGTCGCAGCCCGGGATCGCGACGAGGCCGTCGTACCACTGGGCGTGCATCACCGTCTCGATCGAGTCGGCGATGATGTCACGGGAAGGGAGCGAATAGCTCATTCCCTCCGTACCCATCGAGATCCCGTCGCTGACGCCGATCGTGTTGAACCGCATGCCGACCATGCCGGCGGCCACGACCCCCTCGCGGACCTTTGCCGCGAGCTTGTCGAGGTGCATGTTGCAGGTGTTGCCCTCGTACCACATCGCGGCGATGCCGATCTGAGCCTTGTCGAGGTCGGCCGGCGAGAGCCCCGTGCCGAGCAGCATCGCCTGCGAGGCGCCCTGAGAGCGGGGCTGGGTGATGCGAGAACTGGTGCGGTTGATGGCGTTCATCGGAGTGGAATATCCTTGAGTCGGCGGCGGACGGAAGCGAAAAGCCTAGTCGCCGTCGATGCGGTTTCAAAGTGGCGGCCGCAGAGGGCGACCGCAAACCCACCACCAGATTCAAGCGAGCCGTTCGAGGCGGCTGCGGACCAGCGATGACTCCGAGATTCGTCTATCTCGACATGGGAAACGTGATCGTCAACTTCGACCGGGAACGTGCCGTCAACAACGTTGCGGCGGCCTGCGGTGCGGCTCCCGATCAGGTTCGGGAGGCGCTCGCGGCAGACTCGCTGTCGGGGTCGCTCGAGCGGGGAGAGATCGACTGGCCGGCGTTCCACGCGGAGTTTTCCCGTCGCACCGGCACGACGAGCGATGCCTCCGAACTGGCCGAGGCCTACTCGGACATGTTCGAGCTCTCGATCGGGATGATCCCGGTGATCGCCGGCCTCGAGCGGGCAGGCTGCCGGAGAGGGATCCTCTCCAACACCTGCGGCGTCCACTGGGAGCATCTCCTCGCCAGGGGATTCGGGGTGCTCCCCGACGCATTTGAAATCCTCGCGTTCAGCCACGAGCTCGGTGTCGTCAAGCCCGACCGGGCGATATTCGAACGTGCGCAGATCCTGGCCGGCGTCGAGCCAGGGGCCATATTCTTCACCGACGACCTTCCCGCCCACGTCGAGGCGGCCCGACGGGCGGGCTGGGATGCCGAGCTTTTCACCAGCCCGGTCGCGCTGGTCAGGTCGCTCGAAGCACGAGGAATCGACCTGGGAATGTAGTTCTGGCGGTGGCGACGCGGCTGGCGAACCGATACTAGAATGAAAAGACGGGGATTCGACTCGAGCCGTTCGTGCCATGCCCAGCGAAGCCGTTCAGACAACCACCGATTTTCTCCGGGTGCTTCGCGCTAGCAACCTCGCGAAGCGCGAGGAGATCGATGCCGTCGTCTCGGCCTGGGCCGACCGGCAGGGGCCGGTCCCCGACGAGCTCGTGACGGCGCTCCTGGAATCGAAACTCGTCACGCAGTGGCACGTCGATCAGCTTCGCAGGGGCCGCTACAAGGGTTTTTTTCTCGGCAAATACAAGCTGCTCCGGCTGCTCGGTTCCGGCGGCATGAGCAGCGTCTATCTCGCCGAGCACGCCACGCTCCACAACGAGGTGGCCATCAAGGTGCTTCCGCTGAAGCGGGTCGAACAGACCTCGTTCCTCGCTCGATTCGAGCGGGAGGCGAGGATGTCGGCCCGCCTCAATCATCCCCACCTCACGCGGGCCTTCGATCTCGACACCGCCGGCTCGATCCATTTTTTCGTGATGGAATACGTCGAGGGGATCGACCTGCACAAGAAGGTCAAGCAGGAGGGTCCGCTGTCGATCCATGAGGCCGCCGACCTCGTTCGCCAGGCAGCGCTCGGGCTCCACTACGCCCACGAAGAGGGCTTCGTCCACCGCGACATCAAGCCGGCGAACATGATCCTCGACAAGCGGGGCACGCTGAAGATCCTCGACCTCGGCCTCGGCCTCTCGGGCGCGGAAGGGCCGGAGGCCGGGTCGCTGACCCAGGAACACGACGAGAAGGTGCTCGGCACCGCCGACTTCCTCGCACCGGAGCAGGTGACCGACAGCCACAACGTGGACAAGCGGGCCGACATCTACAGCCTGGGCTGCACGCTCTACTACCTGTTGACGGGCGCCGGCCCGTTCGCCGAAGGGAACGTCAAGGAGCGATTCAGAAAGCACCTCCAGGCCAGCCCGCCGAACCTCATCGAGAAGCGGTCCGACGCGCCCCCCGCCATCGCGGCGATCTACCTGAGGATGATGCAGAAGCGTCCCGAGGCGCGTCAGCAGACGGCGAAGGAAGTCGCCGATGCCCTGGCCGCATGGCTCGCGGCGAACCCGGTCGCCACCGACGAGGCCGATGCGGCCGGCGGCCCGTCCCCCAGGGCGGCCCTCAGGGAGCAGCTCCGCCGACGGGCGTCGGAGAATTCAGCCCCGTCGGCAGCGGTATCGGCGAAGACGATCGCCCCGCCGCGGCTGCCAACGCGCGGATCCGCCGGACTGAGCCCACGAGGTGGCGACAGCGACCTTGGCAACTCGCTTCTCGCCGGCACAAGCGCGGTTTCAGGCATCGACGCGTCGCAGCTGTCGTTCACGACGCCACCCCCATCCGCAAGCTCACGATCGACGATTCGGCCGGCAGCTACGAAGGCGGCTGACGCGAACGTGTCAAAGCCGCCAGCCGTGACGTCCGCAGCTCCGAAGCCGTCGAAGCCAGCAGCGGCCATTCAGCCAGGTGCCCCGAAGGGCTCCGCAGCGGAACAGGCCCGTGCCTACCGTCGAAAAAAGGCCAAGGGGCAGTTTGCCGGAATCCCGATCGTGGTGTGGGCGATGATCGGCGTCGGCCTCCTCGTCGCCGGCGGCCTCGCCGCCTACGTGCTCAGGTAGCCAGAAACCCCCGCCTGAATCCGGTCACGGGAAAGGGGGTCCATGCCCCGGGAGCCGGCGTATGCAGACAAGCGAAGCAAGGATTGCGGACCGCGGGCTGCATCCGAGCGAGAGGAGCACAGGATGTCCGGAGCGAACGTCCGGCGATGGGGTATGGGCACGCTCGACCTACGCGACGGGTACCTCTGACGGCACCTTCAGAAACTGCAAAAAGCGCTGTTAGCCACGCGGCGAGATCTTCCACCTGCCGGCCGCCAGCGAAGCGAGGGCCGATCGCTGCGTGAGGTCGTAGGCGAGGGGCGTGAGGGTCACGGCCCCGGCGGCGAGGGCCGTGACGTCCGAATCGGCGGGGGACGGCGGGGGAGGCGGTTCGTTCGTCGCCCAGAAGTACGAACGCCCCCGCGGATCGACGCGTCGCTCGAACGCCTCCCCGAAGCGGGAGATGCCCATCGGCACGACCCTCACCTCGGGCGTCCGCGAGAGGGCGACGGTGGGGATGTTGATGTTGAAGAGGCTTCCTGAGGCCGGCTTCCGATCCAGGATCTCCCGGATGACGTCCATCGCGATTTCCGCCGCCCTGTCGTAATCGGCGTGCTCGTCGTACTCGAGCGACACGGCGATGCTCGTGATTCCGAAGAAGGCTCCCTCGATGGCCGCCGCCACCGTGCCGGAATAGAGCACGTTGATGCCGGCGTTGAGCCCGCTGTTGATGCCGCTCACGACGAGGTCGGGCTTCCGCGGGCAGAACTCCCCGATCGCGAGCTTGACCGAATCGGCGGGACTGCCGTCGATCGACCAGCCGCGATGCCTCCCTCCTTCGAAAACCTCCTTCGCGGTGAGCGGCGTCAGGAAGGTGATGGCGTGGCCGACGCCGCTCTGCTCCGTGGAGGGAGCCGCCACGACGACGTCTCCGAAGGACCGCATGGCCCGCTCCATCGCCGCGAGTCCCGGAGCGAAGATGCCGTCGTCATTCGTGGCCAGCACGAGCATGGGCACACTATAAGCGCTCGCCCGCGGCCCGTATACTGTTTTGCTTTTCCGCTCCCCGCTGAAGTCCGGAACCCATGTCCAGTCGAACAGCCGCTTCCCCGATCCCGACGACGGTCGCCCCGAAGAGCGGCTCGCCTGCGAGCGGTCGCGCCGCTGAGATCGTCGAGCAGCCGTCGGGCAGGCGGCACCTGGGGCAGGCCGAACGGGTGCTCGTCCTCGACTTCGGCTCCCAGTACGCGCAGCTGATCGCGCGTCGGGTTCGAGAGCAGCACGTCTACTGCGAGATCGTGCGGCACGACATCACCGCGGGGAGGATCCGCGAGATCGCCCCGAAGGGGGTGATCCTCTCGGGGGGGCCGGCGAGCGTCTACGAGAGCGGGGCGCCGAGGATCGACCCCGCGATCTTCGACCTCGGAATTCCGGTGCTCGGGATCTGCTACGGCATGCAACTGGCTTGCGACGCGCTCGGCGGGCACGTCGGCCAGGCAAAGTCCCGCGAGTATGGCCGGGCGAGCTGCGAAGTCCTCGACGCCGACACGCTCTTCGCGGGCGTTCCCCAGCGCACCGAGGTCTGGATGAGCCACGGCGACCAGGTCGACAGGGTGTCGGCCGACTTCGTGCCGCTCGCCCGCACACCGACCTGCCCCGTCGCGGCGGTGCGGCACCGCAGGCTGCCGGTGTACGGGCTGCAGTTTCATCCGGAGGTCACGCACACGCCCGCCGGCGCCTCGATCCTTGCCAACTTCGTCCGAAACGCCTGCGGATGCGGCGGGACGTGGAGGCTCGCCGACTTCGCCGAGGAGGCGATCCTTTCCATGCGGGAGCGGGTGGGCGACGGCCGCGTGATCTGCGGGCTGTCCGGGGGCGTCGACTCGGCCGTCGTGGCGGCGCTGTTGTCGCGGGCGATCGGCGACCGGCTCTCGTGCATTCTCGTCGACAACGGCCTGATGCGGGCGCACGAGGCCGACGCCGTCATCGATGAGTTCGAGCACCACTTCAAGACCGATCTCCACGTGGTCCGGGCGGAGTCGAGGTTCCTCGAGGCCCTGAAGGGGATCACCGAACCCCAGGAGAAACGACGGCGGATCGGCAAGGTCTTCGTGGACTGCTTCGCTGACGAGGCGAGCAGGATCTCCGGCGCCCGCTTCCTCGCCCAGGGCACGCTCTATCCCGACGTCATCGAAAGCGGGGCCGCCCCGGACGGACCGGCCGCGACGATCAAGCTGCACCACAACGTCGGTGGACTGCCCGAGAATCTCGAGTTCGAGCTCGTCGAACCGCTTCGCGACCTCTTCAAGGACGAGGTGCGGCAACTCGGGCTGCAGCTGGGACTCCCCGAGAAGATCGTCTGGAGGCACCCGTTCCCGGGGCCGGGGCTCGCCGTTCGCTGCATCGGCGAGGTCACGAAATCGCGGCTCGACACCCTGCGGTCGGCCGACGCGATCGTGCTCGAGGAGATCGAGCGGGAGGGGCTCATGCGGAAGGTCTCGCAGGCGTTCGCGGTGCTTCTGCCCGTGCAGAGCGTCGGCGTCATGGGCGACGCTCGTACCTACGACGACGTGCTCGCCGTCCGGGCTGTGGAGACGGAGGACTTCATGACCGCCGACTGGAGCCACCTGTCCCACGAGCTCCTGGCCCGGATTTCCAGCAGGGTGATCAACGAGGTGCGGGGAGTCAACCGGGTGGTGTACGATATATCCTCGAAGCCGCCGGCGACGATCGAGTGGGAATGATCCGGCGTGGGCGCGGCAGGCGGACCGCCAATGCACATCTCGCTCGTCGAGGATGATCCCGTCATCGCGAAGGCCGTGGCCACAGCCCTCACCGAAGCGGGCCATGAGTGCTCGTGGATCCCGGATGGTGAGAAGGCGATCCGGGAGCGGGTGGTGCTGTCGAGTGACCTCGTCGTCCTCGACCTGATGCTGCCGAAGGCTTCGGGCATCGAAGTGCTCCGCGAGGCGAGGCAACTCGGCGTCCGTACCCCCGTCATCGTCCTGACCGCGAAGGGGACCGTGCCCGACAAGGTCGCCGGCTTCGAGGCGGGGGCCGACGACTATCTCGTCAAGCCCTTCGCCATCGACGAGCTGCTCGCCCGCATCGAGGCGATCCACCGTCGCTCGGCCCACAAGCCAGCCATGGAGCTCGAGGTTGGCCCGCTGCAGCTGCTGCTGTCGACGAAGCGGCTCTCGATCTCCGGCCGGACCGTGGAGCTCACGCCTACCGAATTCAGCATGCTCGAACTGCTGATGCGGTTTACCGGACAGGTCGTCACCCGCAAGATGCTCTGCGAGCATGTCTGGGGCTTCGACTGGGACGGCCCCACCAACGTCATCGAGGTCCACATCAATCGGCTGCGGACGAAGATCGACCGCGGGCGGTCGGAATCGTTCATCCGCACGATCCGGGGTCGTGGCTATGCGCTCGCTGCGACCTGACATTCTCCCCAAGGACACTCTTCGCGTCCGGCTGACGCTCTGGAACACGGCCGTCGTGCTCGCCATGGCCGCCGCAGCCCTCCTCGCGGTGAGGATTGGCGCGAGGGCCGCACTCCTGCGGCAGGCTGACACGGTGCTTCGCGGGGAGATGAACGAGATCGAGCTTGCGGTGAGGAAGCTCCGTCTCGACACAGCCGCGGTCGTCGAGGTGCTCCAACGGAAGGCCGAAAGCCACGAGAGCCGGGGCTGGTTCACGCAGATCCTCACCGAAGACGGCCAAACCGTCTGGCGGAGCGACCTGTGCCCCGACACGATCGCGGGCTACCCGCCGACGTCCACGGATCTCGATGAGATCGTCGTTCAGGTCGGAGACTGGCGGTATCTCCGCCGCCGGCTCCGTCGTCCGGATGACAGTCCGCTGCGGATTCGAATCGGCATGTCGACCCTCTCGGTCGACTCGAGCGTCGACGCGTTCGTGCGGCTGCTCATCCCCGTCGGGCTTGCGCTGGCGATCCTCACGCCGATCGCGGGCTACTGGCTGGCCGTCCGGGCCACGAAGCCCATCGACGAAATCCTTCGCACCGCCGCCATGCTGCGGCCGACGCGGCTGTCCGACCGGCTGGTGGTCCGGGGCACCGGCGACGAGCTCGACCGGCTTGCCGCGACCATCAACACGCTGCTCGACCAGGTCGCCGACCACGTGGAGAGCCAGGAGCGATTCGTCGCGGATGCGGCCCACGAGCTTCGCGGACCGCTGGCGGCGGTGCGATCGAGCCTCGAAGTCGCCCTCTCGCAGGACCGTCAGTCCGGCGCGTACCGCGAGACGCTCGCGGAGGTGCTCGAGGAGACGAACCAGCTTTCGAAGCTCGCAAACGACATGCTTCTCCTCGCGGAAACGACCGACTCGTCGGTCGCGATCCGCTCGACGGTCGTCGATCTCGCGGAGCTCGCGCGGAGAACGGTGGCGATGTTCGCGGGGGTCGCCGAGGAGCGGGGCGTCTCGATCGACGCTCCGGCCGCCACGAGTATTTTCGTCGCGGCCGACGCGGGGCAGCTACGCCGGCTCATCGGAAACCTGGTCGACAACGCCGTGCGGTTCACGCCGCCGGGCGGCCGTGTGAGCGTCGGCGTCGATCGGGATCCCGCGAAGGGAGAGGCGGTCCTCATCGTCTCCGACACGGGGCATGGGATCGGCCCCGACGACCTGCCGCGAATTTTCGACCGCTTCTACAAGACCGATCTCGCCCGAGCCCGCGACGACCGCGGCCGCAGCGGAGGCCTCGGTCTGGCGATCTGCAAGGCGATCGTCGAGGGTCACGGCGGGCGGATCACGATCACGAGCGACCCCGGACGCGGCACCACGATCACCTGCCAGTTTCCGGATCGAAAGCCGCCAAAACCGGCCAATCCCGCCGTCGCGTCGGAGAGTATCGGATTTTCCCTGCCCACAATTCCAGCGTAGCCCAGGCTGCCTGCCTTGCCGGGAAACGGCCACATGCGGTCTGCCGCGGCCGCCGTGACGTCTTGACGTCCTGAAAGGTTCTTCGCGGGGCTTCAGTACGCCGGCAGGTCCTGCCGATGATTCCACCTGGGCAATCTGTGCTGAAGGAGGTGATCTCGTGGCGCACGGGGCTTCTGCTGTTATCGCTGGATCTGCGGCCTCACCGACCCGCAGGTGGCTGGGTGCCTTCATGACGGCGGTAGCTTGCGTCATCACCAACGGCGGGTCGCACGCAGCCGACGGCGATTTCGTCGTGCTCGCCGATCCGGGGGACTCCCCCGCGATCGCGCTGCCGAGCCCGGCCTCGCGTCTGGAAACCTTCGAGGCAGTCGAGGAGGTGATCGCCCGGGACCAGGAGCGGATCGCGGAGCTCGAGAAGCGGCTGAAGGAACTGGAGCAACCGGCGAAGCCCGGCAAAGAGGCCGCGGCCGCGGGCTCGAGCAAAGGAGACTCCAAGCCCCAGGAGGATGGACAGAAGAAGGAAAAGGACAAGCAAAAGAAGCCGGCGGAGCCCGTCGCCGTGGGAAGCGACCTCTCGCTGAAATCCTCGTGGGCGAGCGGCCTGCGGTTCGAATCGCCCAACAAGGACTTCGGCGTGAAGGTCGGCGGCCGCACGCAGATCGACGCGACCTCGTTCACCAGCGGCCCGGGCCCCGACCAGTCGCCGGGACGTGCCGGGCTCGATCCGACGCTCGCCGACACCGTGAACTTCCGGCGTGCCCGGCTTCGCGTGGAGGGCCGCATGTACGAGGTCTACGACTGGGCGGCCGAGTACGACTTCGTGAACGAGATCAACGTCAACAACGAGGTCTTTCCAAACGAGCGGGACGCCGGCCCGCTCACCGCGGTCACCGACCTCTGGATGCAGATCCGCGAGCTGCCGGTGCTCGGCATCGTCCGCGTCGGCAACCAAAAGGACCCCTACGGCTTCGAGCACCTCACGAGCAGCCGCTGGCTCAATTTCATGGAGCGTTCGTACAGCCAGGACGCCTTCGAGGGACCGTTCAACAACGGCTTCCTCCCCGGCATCCAGATGTTCAACAACGCCTACGACGGCCGGCTCGCCTGGCAGGTCGGCCAGTTCAAGAACACGAACAACCCGTTCGGCTTTTCGAACACCAGCGGCGGCAGCATGACGGTCGGCCGGCTCGTGTATCTGCCCGTGTTCGAGGACGAGGGGAGGCAGCTCGTCCACCTCGGCCTGTCGGGCCGGACGATGGAGCCGCAGCGGCGGGCGCCGCGGTACGACACGACGACCGGCGACCCGACGGGCCCCACGCTCCCCTACACGCGGTTTCGCAGCCGCGGCTCGATCCGCAACGGCCCTCCCGGCCCGCTCAACTCGATCTACGCCGACAGCGGGCTCATCAACGCGGAGTGGCAGAACATGATCGGCCTGGAGTTCGTGGCCAACAACGGCCCCTGGTCGTTCCAATCGGAATATTTCGGCTCGTGGCTCCACGATGCGAGGCTGCCGAGCCTCGCGCAGGACGGCTTCCAGAACAACCGCGGCATCAGCGGCCAGCAACCGCCTCCCGGCACCCGTCTCGGCACCGTCTACTACCAGGGCGGCTACGCGGAGGTGCTCTACTTCCTCACGGGCGAGAGCCGCAGCTACTCGCTCCTCGAGAGCCGGTTCGACCGGCCCGTGCCGCGGAACAACTTCTACGTCGTCCGCGACGGCGGCCGCCGCAGGAGCTGGAGGATCAGCGAGGGGGCGTGGCAGGTCGGCGCCCGCTACAACTACCTCTGCCTGAGCGACGGGGAAGTGAACGGCGGCGTGCTCAACGGCATGACGCTCGGTCTCAACTGGCTCATGACGCCGAACTCGCGGGTGTATTTCAACTACGACTTCACCTACCGAGATTTCGTCAACGCCAACAACGTGAACGGCAGCGGTGGCATCCACGGCTTCGGCACACGTCTCGCGTTCGACTTCTGACCGTGGTTTTCGACGACATGCGACGAGGAGATCTTTCATGACCGCAACAACTCGAAGAATCGCCCCCGTGCTCGTTGGCCCCGTGCTCGTGATTTTGGCGGCCGCCCTCGTTCAGGCGGCCGAGCCGGCGGCGGACGCCGCGAAGAAGCCTCCGGCCGCATCCGGCAAGGCCGCCTCCCCGCCGGTGGCGTACGAGGACGCGGAATCGATTCCGACGCCTCCGGGAGGCTGCTGTGACGGCCCGAAGCTCGTGCCGGTCTGCCGCTGCGTGCCGACGAAGAAGAAAAAACAGACGACGGAATACGAGATGAAGTGTGAGCTCGTCTGCGTGCCCGGCTGCGGCAGCCGATCCTGCGGGAAGCGGCACGCGGGCTGCGCGGATGGGTGCTGCGACGCCGATGGGTGCTGCGACGCCGGCCCGTGCAGGAATGCGACCATCAGGCCGAAGAAGACGCTCCTGAAGAAGGTCGTCGACAAGGAGGAGGACGCCTTGGAGTACAAGGTCGAATGGGTGTGCGCGACGTGCGCCGCCGGGTGCTGCCCTGACGGCTGCTCCACGGGAGTGCCGTCACCGGCTCGCCGCCCGTGGCTGGCCTTCCACGAGTTTTTCCGAGGACTTTTTCACCGAAAGTGAGTGATGCCGAAGTCCGTCGGAGAGTCGATCGACCGGGTTGACGTCGGCATCGTGGTGGCGATGCCGCTCGAGGCCGCGGCGATCGTGGCGAGGATGCGAGACTGCGTCACGGTTCGAGCCGGTGGCGGGCGGATGAGCCTCGGCCGTCTCGGCAAGGCGACCGTGGCGATCATGGCGTCCGGAATCGGTGGCGAGGCGGCCGCGCGGGGGACGCGGTTGATCGCGGCCGGCCATCGGCCCGGCCGCCTCGTCGCCGCTGGCCTCTGCGGCGGTCTCGACCCAGGGCTCTCCCGCAACGCGATCCTCATCGCCGATCGGGTGGGGATGTGTGCGTCGCCCGTGAATCGATCTGGGCACCCGGTCTTGGAGGGAGGCCCTCTGCCGATCGACCCGCTTCCCACGACATGGAACCCACGGCCGGACGACCGCGTGCGGCGGGGAATGCTCGTCACGAGCGACACGGTCGTCGCGACCGCGGCGGCGAAGAAGATTCTCCGTGATTCCACGCAGGCGTCGGCGGTGGACATGGAGTCGTGGTGGGCCGTCGTCGAGGCGCGGCGGCTCGGCCTCCCCGTCCACGTGGTGCGCGCTGTGTGCGACACGGCGACGGAGACGGTGCCCGGGGACGTGGCATCGCTCTCGACGGCCGGCTCCGCGGCGAGGATCGCGGGCACCGCCGTGCGACTCCTCTGGAACCGCCCGTCGGCGGCGATCGACATGGTGGAACTCCGCGAACGGGCCCACTCCGCGGCCGACGCGGTCGCCCTGCACCTCGAGACAATGCTGGAGCATTGGCGGCCCGACTCTGCCGACGGATCGCCTGGCGGCTGATTCCGGTCGGACTTCTGGCCCCGGCCTTCAGCTCCCCGCGAGCAGCCTCACGAGCAGGTTCTTCGGAAGATCGGCCACGAGCGTATTGCCGGGGAGCCCGCGGG
>DHLZ01000237.1:0-7464 GCA_002405515.1 Planctomycetaceae bacterium UBA4655 | reverse complement strand
GGCCAGCCGGTGGCGGTCCAGTCGCCGGCGAGAAACAGCCCCTCGATCGCCGTCGTCGGGCCAGGCCGTAGGGCGTCGGCCCCGGGTCGCACCGAGAGCACGGCCGTCGGGTCGGTGACCATCCGCGACGCCACGAGCGAAGCCCCGCGGGCGGCCGGAAACGCCTGTCGCAACTCCTCGACGACGCGGTCCACGACCACTCGCCGATCGGTGCCCTCGAGGCTGCGCGACGCGCTGATCACGACCTGGCAGTAGTGGTCCCGATTTGGGCAGAACACCCACTGCGACAGCCGCCCCACGAGCACGGCATGCGGAAGATCCACGACAGGGCGGTCGAACCAGAGATGCACGGCGGTGATGGGTGAACCGGCGAGGCGACCACCCCCTTCACCGACGACCTCGGGCACGAGCTTCGCCGCCTGTCTCCAGGGCACGGCGAGCACACACGAGCCGCACGCGATCTTTCGCGCCGGCTCCCCGGGGCGTTGGATGATGACCCCGGAGACGCCGCCGCCGTCTGATCGCTCGATCGCGGCCGCCTGCACGCCCGTCTCGATCACCACCCGCTGCCCCTCGAGCCAACCGGCGATTCCATCCCCGAAAAGCTCGTCGAGCGGCGCGGTGGGCACGTGCAGTTCGAGCGCCGAAGGGTGCGCGAGAAACGCATCGACGAGCACCTTGCGGGCGGCGGAGACCGCCACGAGCTCGAGCGACTCTCCCACGGCGCTTTCGATCACCGGCCGCCAAAACAGTTCGATCACCCGCGGCCGCTGACCGATGCCGACGAGCCAGGCATACGTGGCCGGCTCCTCCGCGGCACCGCGGACGTGGCGAGTCCCCAACCGGGCGAGCCTCGTGATCCCGACGGAGAGGTTGAGCTTGTCGATCGCCGAAAGATGCCCCATGCCTCCGAGCAGCGGCAGAAGGTGAAACGGAGCGGGCAGCCAGCGCGACGCCGCGCAGGCCGCCCTCGCGTTGTCGGGGCCGATGAACCAGAGCGTGCGATCACGGCGGAGACTTCCGGCGATTCCGGCCTGCCGGCAGAGGTCGAGGAAGTTCGTGCAGCATCCGAGCGCCACGTGCTGGCAGGCGTCAACGAGTTCTCCCGCCGCCGGATCCTCGAACGAAGCCGCCCGGCCGCCGACCCGGCGCCTGCCCTCGATGATGCGGACGGTGATGCCCGCGTTGCGAGGGCCGGCGGACACGATCGCCGCGGCCGCCGCCAGGCCGGCCAGCCCTCCCCCGATGATCACGACCTCATGGCCCGGGCCCGCAACCATCTAGCGAGCCTCCAGCGGACGCAAGAACCGCGGGCCGATCACGACGCAGGCGACCGCCGCCGCGGCGAGCGATGCCTTCGAGGGCCGCACGCGACCTGCGAGCACCTGCTCGGGCCCGGCGGCGATCCTCCGGAATATCGATGCGTAGGTGCCGTACATTGCCCGGAACGCGAGCCGACCGTCGGTGGAGAGCAGGGGATCGAGCTCGGCGGCCTCCTCGAAAAACCTGTGGGCTCTTTCCACCGTCCGGCGAAGCACGCAGGCCATTTCCGACGACTGCCGACCGACGACGACGAGTTCGGGATCAACGCCGCAGGCGACGAAATCCTCGAGCGGCAGGTAGAGCCGGCCGACGGCCGCGTCCTCGCGAACGTCCCGCAAAATGTTCGTCAGCTGGAAGGCGACGCCGCAGGCGTGACCTGCCGCGATCGCCGACTCGGATCGGTAGCCCCAGATGTGGATCGCTGCGAGACCGACGGCGGAGGCGACCTTCCCGCAGTAGTCCTCCAGCTGCGCAAACCGCTCGTAACGACGTGGAACGAGATCCATCACCACTCCGTCGAGGATGTCATGGAGCAGCCGATGCGGGATGCCGTATGACCGGGCGGCGTCGGCGACGGCCCGCACGACGGGGGAGGTGCCGCCGCCGAACAGTGCGGAGTGAAGGTCGGCCCGCATTCGCTCGATCGCCTCCCTCGGGGCGAGATCGGCGTCGGCCGCGGAGATCGGCCGGTCGATCGCCGCGTCCGCGATGTCGTCGGCCGTCCGACAAAAGGCGTACAACGCGGTGGTGGCCCGCCGCTTCTGCGGCGGCAGGATACGGATTGCAAGCGAGAAGCTCGAGCCGCTGCGGGCGAGCAGGCGTTCACACTCGTCATGGTCGGCCCGGAGGTTTCCCGCGGTGGCAGGCGTCATCTCGGGCCCCCGAAATCCGGCCGGATGAGGAACGGCGACGCGCGAAGCATCGCCATCGCCACCAGCCGGGCCTTCGTGAAACCGCCGATCCTCGGCCTGCACGCCAACGGGTCGTATCCGCCTTTTCCGATGGCTGCGGAGATGGCCCGTCCTCCGTCGATGAAACCGCCGATCGCGGCTCGCAACGACGAAGGAGCCGACCGCACGAGCGGGCTGCCCCGAACGAAGAACCCGTCGGCCCAGGCGACGAGCCCGCGGACGAGTTCCCGCACCGGCCCGCTGGCGTGCGGCGCCATGAGATCGGCGTCGCTGAGCCCGTGAGCCGCGAGATCTTCCTGGGGAACATACACGCGGCCGGCGAGCCGGTCACGGCGAATGTCCTGCCAGAAATTCACGAGTTGCAACCCCGTGCAGATGGCATCGGAGAGGGCCACCCGCTCGGGATCCCGGCAGCCCTCGAGCGCGAGCACGATCTCCCCGACCGGGTTCGCGGAGTCACGGCAGTAGCCGAGCAGTTCCGCGCGGGTCGCATACCGAACCTGCCGCTGGTCGCGGTCGAACGCGTCGAGCAGGCGGGAAAACGGCTCGATCGCAAGCCCGGTCCGCGACACGGTCTCGGCGAGCGCGACGAACACAGGGTGTTCGGCCTCGCCGCGGAAGCAGGCCTCCAGGCCCCGTCGCCACGCCGCGAGCCTCGACGAGGCCTCCGCGGGATCGGCCGACTCGTCGGCGAGGTCGTCGCTCCAGCGGGCGAACGCGTAGACGTTCGCGAAATCCTGTCGGAGTCGGCGGGGAACGAGCAGGCTGACGACGGGAAAGTTCTCGTAGTGCCGTCTCGCGACGGCGCGACAAAACGCCCTCGCCTCGTTCACGTCCGTGGTCCGCGGAACATCCGCCAGCATCCAGGCGGTCGGGTCGCGGGTTTCGGCGGGGCTGCGGGTCGTCACAAGGGCTCCTTCGGGGCCCGGCGCCACGGCCGTCTGGCCGTCGGAACGCCGACTCACTACGATAGCGGCAGCCCACCGGACGCTTCCATCCACGCCACGCGAACCATGAGAATTCTGCTCGCCGGCCCTCGCGGTTTCTGCGCGGGCGTCAACATGGCGATCGAGACGCTCGAGACGGCGATCCGGCTCTACGGCACCCCCATCTACGTATTCCACGAGATCGTCCACAACAAGCATGTCGTCGATCGGTTCGTGCGGGAGGGGGCCGTCTTCGTCGATTCCGTCGAGGAAGTCCCCGCAGGGGCCGTCCTTCTCTTCTCCGCTCATGGCGTGGCGCCGGAGGTCCGCCGGGCCGCGGCACGCCGCAACCTGCGGGCGATCGACGCGACCTGCCCGCTCGTGACCAAGGTCCATCTGGAGGCGATCAAGTATGCGAAGGCCGGCTACCGCATTCTGCTCATCGGCCATGCCGGTCACGACGAGGTCATTGGCACGATGGGACAGGCTCCCGAAGCGTTCACGCTCGTCGAGACCGCTGAAGATGTCGCCGGCCTCCCCTTTTCGACCGACGACAAGCTCGCGTATCTGACGCAGACGACCCTTTCCGTGGACGATGCGTCGCGGATCATCGAGCGACTGAAGGCGAGGTTTCCTTCGATCGTCGGTCCCCCGAAGGACGACATCTGCTACGCGACCCAGAACCGGCAGGAGGCTGTTCGACTCCTCTCGGAGGAAGTCGATATCGTGCTCGTGCTCGGCAGTCAGAACAGCTCCAACAGCCAGCGGCTCGCCGAACTGGCGAGGGAGAACGGCATCGCCTCACACCTGATCGACGGCGACGGTGAAATCGACGCCTCCTGGTTCGACGGCGTGGAGAGCGTGTTGATCACCGCGGGGGCGAGCGCGCCTGAACGGGTCGTGCAGGACTGCGTCCGCTGGCTCGTGGACCGCTTCGGCGCCACCGTCGAGGAACGCTCGATCCGCGAGGAAGAGGTCTATTTCCCTCTGCCGAAGGAGCTGCGGGCGGCAGCCTCCGAGGCCCGACTCCCCATGGCGTGACCCCGAGGACTGATTGACTCCCTCTCCCGATTCCTCCCGGGCCGCCCCCCCGGAAGCCGTCCCGGAAGCGAAGGATCCGCATCGACGGGATCTCGTTCTGCTCGGCGACGTCCTCGCCGAGGTGATCACCGAGCTGGCCGGAGCGACGGCGTTGGAGGCGGTCGAGGGAATCCGTCGTCTCGCGGAACAGCGACGGTCGGCTTCGCCGGAGGCGGAGAAGCGGCTCGCGGAACGCATCGCGGCGATCGACGTCGAAACCGGCAAAACGATCGCGAGGGCGCTCTCGATCTATTTCGACCTGGCCAACATCGCGGAAGACCGGCAGCGGGTTCGCGTGCTTCGCCGCCGCGAGGCTTCGCTCCATCCGAACCCGTTGCCGGAGTCGCTCGGGGCCGCCGTGCAGGAACTGGCCGCCGCCGGCCGCACGGCCGCCGAGGTTCAGGCGGCGATCGACCGGCTTCGCATCGAACTCGTCTTCACGGCCCACCCCAGCGAGGCGAAGCGACGCAGCATCCGGGCGAAGCTCCGGCGACTGCGGCGGGTCTGCGAGGAACTCGACCGTGACGATCTCCTGCCGCGGGAGCGGGAACGGCTGCGAAACTCCATTTCGGCGGAACTTCGCGTCATCTGGCAGACGGAATTCCTCCGCCCCGTGAAGCCGACGGTGCTCGACGAGGTCGAGCGCGGCCTGTCGGTTCTCCCGCGGCTGAAGCAGGTCGTTCCGCGGGTCCGGGACGCCTTCCGCAGGGCGCTGGCGGAGCACTACCCGGGACACTCCTTCGCGATCTCTTCGTTCCTCACGTTCGGCTCCTGGATGGGCGGCGACCGCGACGGAAACCCGTTCGTGACCGCCGACGTCACGGCCCGAACGCTCTGCCGGCTGCGCGAAGCCGCCATCGACATGCACCTCGAGGAGTGTGACCGGCTCTACGACTTCCTCACGATCTCGCTTCGTCACTCGCACGCCTCGAAGAGGCTCCTCGACCGGCTCGAGTCGCTCGTCGTGCGGTTTCCGGAGCTCGCCGATTCACTCGAGGGAACGGCGGCCCACGAGGCCTACCGCCGCTGGATCCGGATGATCCGCTGGCGTCTCGAGCGATCGCGGGTCGAATCGCTCGAGACGCCACCGCGGGCAGGCTGCTACGCCGCCACGGCCGATTTCGAGGCGGACGTCGCGACGCTCTGCGGCTGCCTCCGGGAAGACCACGACGAGCCCGTGCTCGCCGGGGAGACCGGCCGCTGGCTCGATCTCGTCGAGTCGTTCGGCCTGCGGGTCGGCACGCTCGACGTTCGGCAGGACTCGAGGGCGTACGAGGAGATTCTCGCGGCCATCCTGAAGTCTGCCGGCATCTGCGGCGACTACGCCTCGCTCGACGACGCCGCGAAGGCCGCCGTGCTGGCGGGATCCCTGGAGATGCCGATCCGGCTGGATGAAGCCTCGCTTCCTCCGCTGGCGGCCGACACGGTCAGGCTCTACCGCACACTCCACGCGGCGGCGGCACGTTTCGGAGCGGAGTCTCTCGGGGGCAGCATCGTCAGCCTCACCCGTTCCTCGGCCGACGTCCTCTCGGTGCTCTGGCTCTGGAAGCACTCCTCGGTGGACGGTCGCCTCGACCCGGGCCTGCGGATCGTGCCGCTCTTCGAGAAGATCGGCGACCTCGAGCGGGCGGCCGGAACGCTCGTCTCAATCCTCGACGAGCCCGCCTACGCGGCCTACCTTTCCGCGCAGGGAAACCGCCAGCTCATCATGGTCGGCTACTCCGACAGCACCAAGGACGGCGGGTATCTCTCCGCCTGCTGGGGCCTCTACGAGGCCCAGTCCGAAATCGCGGCCGTCGCGGCCGAACGCGGCGTCAAGGTCACGTTCTTCCACGGCCGCGGCGGGTCGCTCGGCCGTGGCGGCGGGCCGGCCGCCCGCGGCATCCTGTCGTTGCCGCCGGAGTCGCTCGACGGCACGCTTCGTCTGACGGAGCAGGGGGAGGTGCTCGCGGAACGGTACGACGACGTTCACATCGCCTTCCGACATCTCGAACAGGTGACCTGGGCGACGCTCACGGGCTCCGCGATCCATCGTTCGCAGCCTTCTCCGCGGTGGATCGAACTCGTCTCCCAGCTTGCTTCACGGTCGTACGCGACCTACCGCGAACTCGTGGAGCAGCCCGGGTTCATCGATTTTTTCAGCACCGCGACGCCGATCGACGAGATCGAGAACCTGCCGATCGGCTCGCGGCCGTCGCGGCGGCGAGGCGAGCGGACCCTCGACGATCTCAGGGCGATCCCCTGGGTCTTCGCCTGGACGCAGAATCGCTGCATCATCCCCGCCTGGTACGGACTCGGAACCTCGCTGCTCGAGGTCAAGTACGAGGATCGGCATGCCTGGCAGACCGTCCGCGAGATGTACTGCCAGTGGCCGTTCTTCACCGCGACGATCGACAACGCGGTCTTGGCATTGGCGAAGGCCGACATGGCGATCGCGCAGCGATACGCCGAACTGACCGACGACCTCGACGTCCGGCGACGCATCTGGCACCGCATCGCGGCGGAGTACGACCGTTCGAAGCAGGCCGTGCTCGACGTCGTCGGCGAGCAGGAGCTTCTCTCCTCGACCCCGTGGCTCAAGAAGTCGATCGATGCGAGAAACCCGTCGATCGACCCCTTGAACCTCATCCAGGCCGACTTCCTGGAGCGACGGCGGAAACGTCCGCCTCCGGCCGACCCGTCCGCCGACGACCCGATCCGCGAGCTTCTCCGGCTCTGCGTGCAGGGCATCGCCTCGGGCATGCGGACGACGGGCTGACCGGGCCGGGACGGTCTCCTGCGGGCAGCATTGAAGGATGCCGCATTGCCGCCGGGGGAGAGGACGCATCGTCGCTACGGTGAGGATACACCTGATGCTCCTCAACGTCCTCTCCCCCGGCGCTCAGCATCAATGTCGCGTTTCAGGACATGCGAAGCCCGTCCTCAGCACGCAAGCCCGAGCCGCAAGTTGCCCTGCAGGCGATCGCTGCAAATTCCCGGAAGCCCGAGGCGCAAGTTTCCCTGCGGGCGTTTGCTGGAAAAACCCGGAAGCCCGAGGCGCGAGTTTCCCCGCAGGCGTTGTGTTGAAAAAACCCGGAAGCCCGAGGCGCGAGCCGAGAGGGGCGTTGACGTGGCCCCGCGAGTGGATGCCCGGTCACGAGCCCGCCTGCACGACACCGCATTGCCGCCCGGGGGGCAGACGCATCGTCGCTACGGCGAGGATACGCCTGATGCTCCTGAACGTG
>DHLZ01000198.1 GCA_002405515.1 Planctomycetaceae bacterium UBA4655 | reverse complement strand
GCCGTGAATCCGGAGCGAGCGGGTGGCGGAGGGCCGATGCGGCAGTCCGGTGACCACCTCGATCCGATCGACGGCGTCCTCCGCCATCCGGCGGTAGGTGGTCCACTTGCCTCCGGTGATCGTGACGAGCCCGGATCGAGACGACTCGATGAAGTGGTCCCGCGGGAGTGACTTCGTCTCGCGGGACGATCCGGCGGCGACGAGCGGGCGGATGCCTGTGAAGCAGGCCATGATGTCGGCACGGGTCGGACGCAGGGCGAGTTGCCCCGCGGCGAGGTCGAGGAGGAAGTCGATCTCGCCGGCAAGCGGCCGCGGCTCGGGCGTTGGTGACGCGATGGGCGTGTCGGTCGTGCCGACGACGACCCGGTCCCGCCAGGGGATCGCGAAGACGACGCGGCCGTCGGGAGTCTTGGGCACGATGAGAGCCGTGCCGCCCGGCAGGAACCGCGACGGAAGCACGACGTGCACTCCCTGGCTCGCCGCGACGATCGGGCGGGCGGCGGGATCGTCGAGCCGGCGGACGGCGTCGCAGAAAGGGCCGGTGGCGTTCACGACGCCGCGGGCGAGGCACTCGAACGACTCGCCGGTCTCGAGGTCGCGAAGCACGGCACCGGCGACCCTGCCCGCTTGCGACAACACGGCGACGGCCTCGACATGGTTCACGACGCACGCGCCCGACGAATGGGCCGTCGCCGCGAGCTCGACCGCGAGCCTCGCATCGTCGAACTGCCCGTCGGCGTAGAGCACGCCGCCGCGGAGCGGTCGCCCACCGGGCGACGGCGACAACCCCGGCAGCAATCGGAGAATTTCCGACGACGGCACCACCCGCGATCTGCCGAAGCCGCCCGCCGCATCGCGGCTCCCGGCGGAAAGCAGGTCGTAGAGCCCCGTGCCGGCGGCGTAGAACACACGCTCCCAGACGTCATGGCACGGAATCGCGAACGTGATCGGATGGACGACGTGCGGGGCGGTCCTCCGCAGGATTGCCCGCTCGCGCAGCGCCTCGCGAACGAGCGACAGATTGCCCTGACCCAGATAGCGAAGGCCCCCGTGCACGAGCTTCGTCGAACGGCTCGACGTTCCGCAGGCGAAGTCGCCACGCTCGACGACCGCGACGGCGTACCCCCGCAAGGCCGCATCGACCGCGATGCCGAGGCCCGTCGCCCCGCCTCCGAGAACCAGGATGTCCCACGGAAGGCGATGCCGCCGCAGGCGATCGATTCCGTCGTCGCGGTGCATCGGTCGGTTATCCCGGGCGAACCCGGACGATTTCAGCGGTCGTTCGAAGCCCGCGCGATCCGCAAAGACTCGCCGGCCGGCGGCAGCAGCCGCTCGACGGCATTGCCTGAGACCGCGCACGACACCTCGTCGGGACCGACCCTCGTGATCCGGACCGTGCCGCTGGCCGGGCTGCCGTCGCCGAGCGTGCCGTCGATGAGGATCACGACCTGATCGCCTTCCTGCGACCATGTCCCCTCGGCGAAGCCTCCGTCCGAGCAAAAGATCCACGATCTGATCGACTTCGCGACGGGATCCCAGCCGATGATCTCGGTGATTTCGCGGTCGCTCTCACGCCCCGCCGGCGTCTCGTAGCTGACGACCTTGTCACCTTGTTCTTTTCCGGCGGATGACGCGTCGGATACGACGTGGCTGCGAACGAGGTAGGCGTCGCGGCCGCTCCAAAAGCAGTGCGTGGAGGAAGTCTGGTCGCCCCTGCCGGTGCCCTCCCAGTGGCCGAGCAGCCAGCGAAGTCTCGAGAGCGGTTTGACGATGTCGGCGTGGCCCGACGCGGGCATCGCCGCCTCGCGGACGCTCTCCAGCAGCCAGCGGCCATTCTGCTTCGCGAGCACCGCCGAAAAGCGGCTGCGGGCCGGACGTTCCCCGGCGCAGGCGAGCGTCGAGACGCCGTCGACGATCGCCACGTCGTCGCGGATCGGCCGGACTGCCGTGACGTCGATGCGGACGTCCGCATCGACCTCGCGCTCGAACAGCGACGCGAACACGCGGCCGATCGAATCCCGCCCCTTCGTGGACTCGCCGGAATCGAGGTCGATGCTCTCGCCCGACTCGCTCCAATGGGAGACGAGCGACGCGACGTCGCGTTTCCTCAGGGCGGCCACGTAGTTTCGGATCGTGCCGCGAACTTCCTCGGTCGTCGGCGACTCGGCCGAGGGAAAGTCGATCGGATCGATCTGCCTCGCCTCGGACGGCGGGAGCCTCGCGACGATCGACGACGGCAGCTCGAACAGCCGCGGCTTCGAGATCACCTGGGGAATGGGACGGATCGATCGGGATTCTTCGGGCCTGGCCGACTGGGTCGCCGAAACCGGCTGGTCAGTGTGAGCGGCGGTCGTCACCGAGGCATCCTGCTTGCCGGAACGGCCTGAGGCCGTGGGCCATGGCTCGCTCTTGGCGGAGCATCCGCCGAAAACGGCGACCACGACAAGCACCGGAAGAACCGGAAGTACCGGGGCAAGGAACGGAGACCGTGTCACGAGAATCCCTCCGTGGAACGCTGACTGGCAAGTGA
This sequence comes from Planctomycetaceae bacterium UBA4655, assembly GCA_002405515.1. Classification (GTDB taxonomy): domain Bacteria; phylum Planctomycetota; class Planctomycetia; order Pirellulales; family UBA1268; genus UBA4655. Next base: position 2,199 of record DHLZ01000198.1, on the reverse strand, counting down.
AACGAGAAGAAATCCTACTCGCAGGGATCGAGTGGACGCCAGACGGGGGGCACCGGTCAGGCCCTCAGCTTCTTCGCCGCTGTCGTGTCTTCCCCGCCGTACTGTCCTGGGACCAGGTCCGGGAATTTCCTGGGAACTGTCCGGGAATTCATCAGTGCGGAAAGGTGTCAGGGGCAGTCTCGCTGCGGAATACAGCCCGGAATCCATGAAAGCTTTGTGCGTCGAAGGCCGGGCCGGACGACCGACGGCTGGCCCTCCCGGAAATCCGGGACCACCGGAAATCCCGCCTGGCTGGGTGGCGAGGCTTCTTGAAAGTCAGGGGCGGAGGCCACCGGGATCGGCCCAGCCGGGCGGCTATTTGCGGCAGGAAGTGCAGGAAATGGCCGCAAAATTCGTTCTCGGAGTTTTCGGGGGGGCGGTGTCACGCGGAGCGAACGGGCCGAGGTCGCAAACTTTTCTCAAGCCACCCAGACTGCTCACGCCAAAAAAACATCCCAGGCCTTGAAATCGCTTTATCGTCGCCTATCCTTTGCAGCTTACCAGGCGGTCGAGCGTTTCGGTCGCTGATGCGATGGAGGGTCTTTCGATCAGCCGACTCCCGGTGCAGTCGAATTCAGCCCGTGTTTTCTTGTTTCTGTTTTCGTGATTCTCCTTAGGAGGTTTTCTCAATGCGTCGATTCATGGCTCTGAGCGTTGCGACGATGGTCGCCGTGCTCCTGAGTGCCACCTCGGCCGAGGCCGGGTGTCACAAGCACCGTCGCCACCATGGCGGCTGTGCGGATTGCTCCGCTCCCGCAGGTGACTGTGGTGGCGGTGCCTGTGCCGGCGGTGCCGGTGCCTGTGCCGGCGGTGCCGGTGCCTGTGCCGGCGGTGCCGGTGCCGGCTGCGGCGAAGGTGCCGTTGCAGGTGGTTGTGGTGCCGCTGCCACCAAGACGGTGTACCAGCGGGAGTACGTGACCGAGATGCGTCCGGTCACGACGACCGAGTACACCACGGAGACCCGTGAGCGGACCTACACGGTCCACAAGCGCGTTCCGCGGACCGAGGAGAAGTCCCGTACCGTCACGGTCATGGTCCCCGAGACCAAGACGAAGACCGTTTCGCACACGGTCATGAAGAACGTGACGGAGACGAAGACCTCCGAATACACGGTCCAGGTCCCCTACACCGAGCAGGTCGAGCAGACCTACACGGTCATGGAGCCCCAGTCCGAAGAGAAGACCAGCACCTACACGGTGAAGGTTCCCTACACCGAGCAGGTCGAGCAGACCTACACGGTGAAGGTCCCCTACACCGAGGAAGTCACCACGACTCGCACGGTCAGCAAGCGGGTTCCGGTCACCACGATGAAGACGGTGCAGGTCAACGGCGGCCACTGGGAAACCCAGTCGGTCACGGTTGACGGCGGCGTCGACGCCTGCGGCTGCCCGTGCCCCCCGAAGACCTGCTGCAAGAAGGTCTGGGTGCCGAGCTGCGAGACGAAGGAAGTGCCCTGCACGACCTACCAGTGCGTGACCGAGGAAGTTCCGAGCACCCACACGGTCACCAAGTGCCGTGAGGAGCAGCGGACTCGGACCGTCAGCGTCACGAAGCACCGTGACGAGGAGAAGACCCGGACCTACACCGTGACGAAGATGGTCCCCGTGACCAAGACCCGCACGGTCAGCGTCACCAAGCACAAGTCCGAGACCCGGACTCGTGAGTACCAGGTGACCAAGTGCGTGCCGGAGACGGTCGAGAAGGAAGTCACCTACACGGTGAACGTTCCCACGCAGAAGGAAGAGAAGTACACCGTGACGGTGTATGACTCGGTGCCCGAGACCAAGACCGAGAGCTACACGGTCAAGGTTCCGCACCAGGTCACGAAGGAAGTGGCCGTCCAGGTCTGCAAGATGGTCGCCGTCGAGGTGGCCGTTGAGAACGGCGGCTGCGGCGGTGCCTCGGCCGGCGGCTGCGGCGGCAGCAATGGCGGCTGCGGCGGTCATCATGGCGGCCACGGCGGCTGCCACGGCGGCTGCCACGGCGGCTGCCACTGAGATCGTCTCCGGTCGCTGACCGGACATGATTGAGAAACGAGCGGGCCGGACGCATGCGTCCGGCCCGCTTTGTTTTTGAAGGGGGTGCCCCTGCCACGTCGCCGGGCTACGGAAGCAAGCGAAGGCCGGACACTTGCACTCGAACGACGAACATGATCGGATG
>DHLZ01000149.1 GCA_002405515.1 Planctomycetaceae bacterium UBA4655 | reverse complement strand
CTCGACAACCAGCTCGTGAAGCTCGTCGCCGCCGGACGGCACGTGGCCATCTGCGAGCAGATCGACGACCCGAAGACGACCAAGGGGCTGCTGCGGCGAGAGGTGACGCGGATCATCACGCCGGGGCTCGCCGCCGACGAGGCGCTGCTCGAGCCGCAACGGATGAACTTCCTCGTGGCGGTGCGACCGGCACGGCAGCCGATGCAGGCCGCCGTGCGGTCCGCGGCGGTCAAGCACGCCGATTCCGCGGGCATCGCCTGGATCGACGTCGCCGCGGGACGGATGGAGGCGGCCACGGTCGACGGGCCCGATCCCGCCGGGCAGATCGCCGAGTTTCTGATGCGGCTCGATCCCGCCGAGTGCCTCTGCGCCGAAAGCGATCGGGCGGCGGTCGCCGAGCTGGTGCGGGCCTCTGGCTGCCGCGCCGCGGTGACCGCCCGGCCCGACTGGTGGTTCTCCGATCGCGACTCGCAGGAGGCGCTCGGCCGGGCCATCCAGGGAACTTCGACCGAGGGACTCGGCTTCGAGCTCCCCCGAGACCTGCCCGCGATCGCCGCGGCCGGCGGCGTCGTGCTCTACCTCGAGGAGAACGAGCCCGCGGCGGTGTCGCGGCTCGGCTCGTTCCACCCGTGGAGGTCGAGCCACGCGATGGAGATCGACGAATCGACCCGCCGCGGTCTCGAGCTGCTCCGCACCTCCGGCGAGGGACGCCGCGATGGGTCGCTCCTGGGCGTCCTCGACCGGACGCGGTCGCCGATGGGCGCGAGATTGCTCTCCCGCTGGATCATCGCGCCTCTCGTGGACGCCGCGCGGATCGCCGACCGGCTCGATGCGGTGGGGGTCTTTTTGCGGCAGCCCGCCGTCGCCGACTCGCTCGCGGCGGCGCTCGCCGGCATCGGCGACATGGAGCGGATCACCGGCCGCATCGTGTCGGGCCGCGCCGGGCCCCGCGATCTCGAACGGATCGGCAGGGTCGCCGCCAGCATCCCGCAGATCCTCGAGCTGCTCGCGCCGCAGCGGCTGCACGACGACGACGACGCTGGGCTCCTGGCCTCGCTTCGGCAACGGCTCGATCCCTGCCGCGACATCGCGGAGCGGATCGACGCGATGCTCGACGGCTCGCTCCGCGGAGGAACGGGCTGCCCGCCTCACACCCGCGAGGGAGGATACGTCCGGGCGGGCTTCGACCCGCGGCTCGACGAACTGCGGGAGATGGCCAGCGGCGGCAAGGAGTGGATCGCCCGCTACCAGGCGGAGCAGATCGAGCGGACCGGCATCGCCTCGCTCAAGGTCGGGTTCAACCGCGTGTTCGGGTTCTTCCTGGAGATCGGCCGCGCCCACGCCGATCGGGTGCCTCCCGACTACGTCCGCAAGCAGACGGTGAAGAACGCCGAGCGTTACACGACGAGCGAACTCGAGGAGCGGCAGCGGCAGGTGCTCGGCAGCGAAGAGGAGGCGGTCCGCCGCGAGGCGGAGCTGTTCGAGGGCCTCCGGTCGTTCGTCGCCGCAGAGCACAAGCGGCTCGACCGGGTCGCGGACGTGCTCGCCACGCTCGACGTGCTCGTCTCGCTCGCGGAGGTCGCGAGGAGCCGGGGCTGGTGCCGCCCGGAGATCACCGAGCGAAAGGAGCTCGTGCTCGAGGACGGGCGTCACCCGGTGCTCGAGGAGCTGCTGCCCGCGGGGCAGCTCGTCCCCAACGATCTCGAGCTTGCCGCCGACACCCCCGATTCGCCTCAACTGCTGCTCGTGACCGGGCCCAACATGGGAGGCAAGAGCACGTTCATCCGGCAGGCTGCGATCGCGGCCGTGATGGCCCAGGCGGGCAGCTGGGTACCGGCGAAGCGGGCGCGGATCGGCATCGTGGACAGGCTCTTCGCCCGGATCGGGGCCGGCGACGATCTCGCCCGCGGCTCGAGCACGTTCCTCGTGGAGATGTCGCAGGCCGCGCGGATCCTCAACCGGGCCACGTCGCGGAGCCTCGTGATCCTCGACGAGGTCGGCCGGGGCACGAGCACGTTCGACGGTCTCGCGATCGCCCAGGCCGTCGTCGAGCACATCCACGACAACCTCGGCTGCCGCACGCTCTTCGCGACGCACTACCTGCAGCTTGCGGCGCTCGAGCGGCTGCCGGGCGTGCGAAACGTGCAGGTGCTCGTCGAGCGGCATGGCGACTCGCTCGTCTTCCTCCACCGCGTGGCGGCGGGCGCCGCCGACCGCAGTTGGGGCATCCATGTCGCGAAGCTCGCCGGCGTTCCTGCCGCGGTCATCGACCGCGCGACCGGCCTGCTTGCGAGCTTCGAGGCCGATCCGCCCCCGCCGCGGCCTGCCGCGAGGAAGCCGAAGCCGCAGCCGACCTCCGACGACGGCCAGCTGCCGCTCTTCTCGCCGTGACGCATGGCCGGGTCAGCCCCGACCCTTGCGACCTCCGGATATCCAGTGACTACCCCGAGCACGATGTAGTGGACGGCGGTTTTTTGCTGACTGATCGCCACCACGGTTCCACGGAAGCCCNNCCGCGGCCTGCCGCGAGGAAGCCGAAGCCGCAGCCGACCTCCGACGACGGCCAGCTGCCGCTCTTCTCGCCGTGACGAGACCAGGGAGGGGGTGCCCCTGCCATGTCGCCGGCGTAGCTGACCAGAGAAGCCATGGATGGCGCATCGCCAGTCAGCTCCGAGTGAGCGGCG
>DHLZ01000156.1 GCA_002405515.1 Planctomycetaceae bacterium UBA4655 | reverse complement strand
CGCTTCTCGCCAGGTGAGCCAGCTCTCGAGGTTCTCGGAGACGACCCTGTGGAGCGGCGTCTTCTCGGGCCGACGCCGCTCGTAACGCCGTGACGCCGCGGGGCCTCCGTGCGGGCGGAGACGGGTTCGCGCGGGAAACCCTGTGACCGCGGCGACCATGGGCGGACCGGCAGGTGGACGGCATGAGTAAACGGCCGTACACTATCCGCGGGACGGAGCGGTTCGCCACCAGTCGAGCGCAAGGCCTGAGAGGCTCGTCTGGAAGGGGCAGCTCGGCATCAATCTCGAGGGGCTCTGCCTCGGCCCGAAGATCGGCTCGGGGGCCGGGCCATGGTCGGGATACTGCTTCACGCCGGATGATCCGGCGTGTCGTTCGAAACCCGATCTGGTGCTGGCTGGTGCCGCTGGCCGCGATCGTCTCGGCGGCGGAACCGCTGCCGCCTGTGGCGAAGCCGCTTTCGGCTGACCGCCTCGTCGTGCACAGGCTCGACGGCGCGGCTGTGCCGTTCGCCGACCAGCTCGGATCCGACGGTCGGGCAGTCTGTTTCGCGTTTCTCCATCCCGCCTGCCCGCTCGCGCAGGAATACGCCCCGGTGCTCGGCCAGTTGGCGGAGGACTTCGCCAAGGAGCGAATGCGGTTCGTGGGCGTCGCCTGCGAATGCGACGATCCCGCCGAGGTCGAGGCCTATCGCACGAAGTTCGGTCTCACGTTCCCCATCCATCTCGACACCGGCTTCACGCTGGCCGACCTCCACGCGACTTCGGTCGCCCACGAACTCGGCGCGGCAACGTGATCGATCATGCAGCCAGTTCGCCTGCTCCTTCTTCGTTGGCAACTGATTCGCGGGTGGTAGAAATATCAGCATTTCGTATACTCATTCGTTGGCGAGCGGAGGCGAGTGTGGGCGATCCCTTGGTTCGGAGAAGAATTGTCGGTTTCGTTCTCGGCGCTGTGATCGCCGGGACGCTCATGTCGACTTGCGGGGCACACGCACGGGCGGACGAGCCGAAGCGGATCAAGGCCGTGCTTTGGGTGGGAGGATTCGCTCACGACTTCGAGGGATTCGCCAAAGCCATGATGGCCGATTTCGAGAAGCGGCCGGATCTGAGCATTCGCGTGGTTAGGGACGGGAGCTTTCTCGATGCGCCGGACGTCAACGAGTTAGATCTGATCGTAATGAACCATTGCTATGCCGATGGCGACTTGCGCAAGGTGCTGCCCGGCGAGCAAAAGGCGAAGCTGCTGGCGGCGATCCAGCGCGGCGTCGGCGTCGTCAGCTTGCATGGCTCGTATTACTCGTTTCCGGCATGGAAGGAGTTTCGCGATGTCTTCGGGGCCAAGTTCGTCGGCCACGGACGCAACGGTCCGATCGTCATGACCGCGGCCGACGAAGATCACCCGATCACGCGCGGCTTGCCGAAGCGGATCGATCTGATCAGCGAGCTTTACACCTCCACGGCGCTGTCGAAGGACTGTCGCGTGCTCATGACGGCGGCCGAGAGAGGGCAAGACGCCTCTCATCCGAGCGTGTGGACCTTGACTCACGCCAAGGGCCGTGTGGCGGTGATTCTGCCGGCCCACGACGTGAGCGCGTACCGTGACGAGGGTTTTCGCACGCTGATCGCCAACGCCTGCCGGTGGGCCGCCCGTTCTAAGTCCGAGGAGACTTGCAAATGATCGAATTGAGCATGCACACCGACAACTTACGCTGCCTGAGCGGGTCATTCGAGCAGGCAGTCGAGGCCGCCAAGCGGTTCGGGCTTCCGTACATCGAGTTCGGCGTCGTCGACGGCCAGGATTTCATTCAGGGGCTCGGCTACGCTCCGACCGTCTCGCTCGACTCGAATCCGTTGCGGCTTCGGCGTTATCTAGAATCGCACGGCCTGCGGACGTCTCAGATCGATGCGGGCTATCCTCTCACCGGGCCACTCGGCGCGACCTTCGGCGTGCGTTACGTTCAACGGGCGATTCAGTTCGCCGCGGCGCTGGGGTGCCGGTTCGTCGACACGACGGATGGGCAATTCAAGCCGGCCGGTTACTCCGACGAGCAGGTGCTGGCGATGACGCGGGAAAGCTACCGGCAGATCCTGGAATGGGCCGAGGACTATGGGGTCACGGTCAATATCGAGACGCACGGGCCATACACGAACGATCCGGAGATTTTGGACCGCATGCTCAACTTCTTTCCGACGGATCGGCTGCGGCTCAACGTCGACACGGGCAATACGTTCATCGCCGGGGGCAATCCGGTCGCATTCGTCGAACGGTTCTTGCCGAAGTTGAGCTACATGCACGTAAAGGACGTCAGCGCGTCGTTGGCCGCCCGGTTGCGTGGGGAAGAGACGGGCATTGCCATGTCGGAGTCGCCCATCGGCAGCGGGGTGAACGCCGACAACATTCAGGGGTGCATCCGATTGCTCAAGCGGGCCGGCTGGAGCGGCGTTCTGTCGGTCGAGTGTTTGGGAACGGACGAGAACCTCGCGGCCAGTGTCGACTGGTTACGCCGCCAGATCTCCACCGCTTGATCTGGGCAATCGCGGTTCACTCGATCGCCTCAAGCCGGATGAGCCTTCGTTCTCATTTGGCATTTGCATTTTTGACAAAGGATAGTCCGGCCAATGGCACTTCCGCCACGGTTTCCGGGCTGATGAGCCACTTATGAGCCCCTGGGAAAGCGGCCTGGGAGTCCGGAGGCGGTTTCCCGACACGCCGAAACGCCGCTCACGCCCCGCTGCGATGGCGATTGTCTCGGCTCGGCGCAGGCCGTCTCCCGGGTCGCCCGTCCGGGGCGTTGATGCCTCGCGACCGGCACCAGTCAGAGGCTGCGGATGTCGATCACCAGCAGGTCGTCCGGCGACGTTTGGATCGCGTCGCGGTCGTAATGCACCTGCACGAGCTCGTCCCAGCTGGTGGGCGGGCCTCGGGCCGGGGCCAGCGGCGTCGGCTCGAGCGGTTCACCGAGATGGAGCAGGATCTTCCTGATCGGCGCCGGGTCGGTGGCCTTGCGCTTCCGACCGGGGCCGACCCACTGGCCGCGCTTGTGGCGCGGGAGTGAGTAGCGGATGCGTTCGGGGCCGCCGTTCCCTCGGGGGAGAAGTGAGAGCCGCTCGAGCGCGAAGGCGGGCCGGGCACAGTATCGCAGCAGATGCTCGAGGCTTCTGAAGTAGCTCGGCACGTCGCGATCGACCAGCGCGACTCGGACGCTCGCATCGACGGAAAAGCCGCTTTTCTCCCAGGCGAGCATGTCGGCAGCGGCCTCGGCGTCGAGGAGTCTGGTCCGCAGGAACCAGCGCAGGAACCGGCGTCGCACTCGCTCGGTGAGCGTCGCGAGGTCGGCCGGCGTGACCGGCCTGGCCGGCAGGAACGCGACGCCGGCGTGGTCCGGCATGAACAGACCGTCGGTGACGCATGCATGGAGGTGGACGTGGCGGTTGAGGGCGGAGCCGAAGCGGTGGAGGAAGGAGACGGCGCCGAGGCGCGGGCGGAGGGATGGACGGGCGGTGGCGTCATGCGCGGGGCCGACCATGGAGGCGCGCTCGAGGCCGAGGTGTGCAGAGCGTGACCACGAGCGCATCCGCCGGCGGGAGAGTTCCCGGTAGTGAAGACGGATGCGGAGGCGGTCAGGGGCCAGCGGACAACGCGACATGGGGCGGGAGGTGCCAAGGCGAGCCGCGTCCGAGCACCCTCACTCCGGCCCTCTCCCGGAGGGAGAGGGAGCCAGCGCGAGGAGCGACCGGTTCGTTCAGGACCCGGGGGGCACGCCGTTCCTGTACGGCAGCTGGCGGGGCAAGAGACCGACGGGGGCGAGTGACGCCCGAACTGCCACGCCGAGTCACACGAGAAAAAGAACGGCCGCGTCACTCGCTTTCGCGGGTGGCACGGCCGTTGCCGGATCCAGCCCACCGACGCGAGCCGTCGGCCGCCGGGCAATCGCCGCCGGGCTGCGAACGCCCGCTACGGACGCTGGCGGCTCGCCCGGGAGACCACTTCACCGGCCACCGGCAGGCGGACCTGAGACAACCGATACTTCCCCTTGCCGGAGATGAACAGCGTGCGTCCATCCGCGCCGCCGAAGGCCAGCCCGTAGACGTTCGTGGGCAGGCCCGGCTCGCCGTTGGGACCAGTCGCGCCCACGATCATCGCCGCCAAGGTTGCGCCGTCGGGCGTGAACACCGCGATGCCGCTCCCCGAGGAGTGGCCGTCGGAACCGCCGATGTAGATGAAGCCGTTGGCGTCCACGGCCAGGCCATGAATCCGCCCCAGCCACCCGAGGAGTTTGTCGGAGCCATCCTTCGCCGGCGGCAGGTCTTTGAGGTGCGTGGTGGTGAACCGATTGACCGCGATGAAGAACTCTCCTTCTCCCAGGCTGCCATCCTCCCGCACCGGAAACCGCCACGCGCCGCGGGCGTCAGGACCGGGCAGCTGCGACGCCACGTACAGCCAGTCGTGGGCGGGACTGAGGCCGATGCCGTAGGAATGGCCGACGTGCGGCTTGGCGATCTTGACGTCTTCGAGGTCGAAGCGGTCCTTGCCCGGCAGGAGATAGCGGGTGCCGGTCGAGGGATAGCCCGACCAATAGATCGTTCCGTTGGGATGCGTCGCCAACATGAGCGGCGTGCAGAGGCCGCTCGAGGTGCTTTTGTCGCGGTGGTTGACGCCGACCTCCGCGAGCAGTGTCTCGTCGGTGCCGTCCGCGGTGAGCCGGGCGAGGCGATAGAGGACCTCGTCCTTGTTTTCGGTGACGAGCAGCCGCCCCTGCGGGTCCACGGCCACGCCGAACGGGTTGGTCAGCCCCTGCTCCTTGAAGATTTCGAACGTGTCCGGCGGCGTGAAGGCATGCAGGGCGGCGGGCTCGCGATTGGCGATGATCAGCCGCCCGTCCCACCAGGCCATGCCCTTGGCGAGCAACTGCGGGCTGGTGGTGATCTTTTCGGCGAAATAGACGCCGGCCACCGACGCGTCTTCCGCTCGGGCCGCCGCGATGACCGCCCACCCAATCACAAACGTCAGGAACCTTTTGTGCATGATGAAGTCCACGGGCTGAAACGGGGTGCGGCGTCCGGCATTGGTCCGAGAATACCCGGACCACCGGGCTTGAACGTGAACCCTGGAAAATTCGCTCCCGGAGGGCCGCAGCCGGGACGGCCGGGGGCAGATGGATTTCGTCTCGCTGAACTGGCCCGAGAGCATCGCCCACTCCGGCGGTCCACGGATTTGTGCGAGGACGTTACCGGCCGCCAAGCATCTCGCGCCGGAGGCCGTGCCATGGTTCGCTTCAAGAACGGCCTGGGATTCTTCTCGTCACTCCTTCTCGAGCGTGTGGCGAACGCGGTCCTCGAATTCCTGGCCGCTGCGGATGGCGGCATCGAGCGGCTCGTCGAAACTCACGTGGAACGAATCCCGCAGGAACGCCACCTGCTCGGGGGCGAAACACACGACCGCCGCCCACTGGTCATCGCCCGGCAGCGGGATGACCCGTCTGCGTTCACCGGCGTCCGCGCGGGCCCGGTTG
>DHLZ01000294.1:32211-32777 GCA_002405515.1 Planctomycetaceae bacterium UBA4655 | reverse complement strand
GCGATGCGCTCATCGCCGACAAGCCAAAGGAGTCGAAGGCGAAGGCCGGCGGTGCCGGCCACGGCGGCGATTATGACATGTACTAGTCGTACGGACTGGGCCATGTACTAGTCGTTTTTTTCCGGAAGCCCGAGGCGCAAGCCGAGAGGTGTGTTCACGACTGACTGCGAGTGGACGCGCACACCCTGAACCCGCGGCATTCGTATTCATGAATCCACGTCAGGTTGTCTGCGACCCCAACCCTCCTCTCGGCTCGCGCCTCGGGCTTCCGTGGGTCGGACTTTCGTGCCGCGCGTTGCCCGTGCGCCCAACTGGCGTTGTGTGTGGCTGCGGCTTCAGGGGTAGTAGAAGGTTCGCATGATGCTGATCGCCGACGTCACGTTGGACATCGCGATGACGCCGATGGCCAGCGAGGCCGAGCCGAGGCCGAGGACAGAGTGCATTCTGCTCGAAGGTGAGCTCGTGAGGCGGGTGCACATGCCGCCGAGCGTCAGCGTGAGAGCGAGCAGGATCGGCGTGAGATACCGTCCCTGGATACCCCGGACGGTATCCTCGCCGACCGGCGT
>DHLZ01000294.1:24915-31926 GCA_002405515.1 Planctomycetaceae bacterium UBA4655 | reverse complement strand
CGTCACGACGAAGGCCACGGCGGCCGCGGTGTAGATCGAGGGCGGCAGTGGACCACCGTTCGGCCGCTCCGCGACGAGGTGTCTCAGGAAGCTTCCGCTCCCGACATAATGCAAGATGGACCGAAAGAAGACCACGAGCGACTGCCAGGGGTGCGCGAGGATGAACCCCACCTGCCCGGCGTGGTCGGAGCCGAACTCGTTGCCGCTGCCGAGTCCGCGGGTGGCCCACAGCCACGCGAGCGGAACGGCAACCGCCACGAAGGCGAGGATCGAGGCGTCGCGGTACCGACGAGTGGCGGCGAGGTGAAAGATCGGCACGATCCCAACCATCGGGAGGTAGGGGGGGCGGCCGGCGGCCACCGCACCGACCGCCGCAGTCGCCAGAAGAGATGTCCAAAACAGGGCTCGTGGCCGTGCCAGCCACGGCGATGAACCGGTGGACGGAAGAAACCGCTGCACGAATCCCACAGCCAACGCCGTGAAGGAGATGAGGGCGGCATCCTGCGAGCAGGAGCCGAAGAGCGAGAGGGTCATCGGCATCGACAGCGTGAAGAACGCGAAGATCCTGCCGGACGAGATCCAGTTGAGGGCAAGCCAGCCCATGAATGCCGACGGCACGAACGTGAAGAGCCGGGCGAGGTAGAAAATAGACACCATATCGAGCTTCCAAGCCCTTCCGAGCCGCACCGCGCACGCCCCGAAGAGATACGAGCTTGGCGGATAGCGGACGAACGGGCAGATGTGGAACGTCGTCTCCTCCTCGAAACCCATCTGCGAGATCGCCGCCGGCTCTTTCGCGGGTTCGGCCTTTTTCGCCGCGGCCTTCTTCGACGTGAGCCACCTCGTGAACCGGGGATCCGAGAGAAACGTCGTGAGCGACTGCGGAACCTGACCGCCCGGCCGCCCGCCTTCCGGCTTCTCGCCGATCACGTCGCCGTAGGAAATCTGGACCGTTCGGAAGAAGTGCGCCCACTCGTCCGGCACGAGCAGCGGAGGCACGAGAAAGCAGTAGACCAGTCCAAACGGAATGCAGACGACCAGGTAGATCAGCGGCAGCCGGTCGTGGAGGCGACGTGCCAGGGAGTTGCAAGACAGCGGTGAATCCATGGTCGCAACCTTTCCGCCGGGAGCATCCGCTCCGGGAGTCCTTCATGCCGCGGTGGTGGATGGGACGCCTGCATCGCCGTAAGCGTTCCGGGCCACCGCGATCGCCCGCCGCAGCCTGTCCTGCCACGAGGCGCCGTCGCGAGGCTGCACCATCTCGATCGACACGAAGCCCTCGTAGCCGGCATGGCGGAGGGCCGAGGCGATCGGGGCATGATCGACGCCCCCCTCGCCGAGCGGCACGAGGCCAGGCTCGCTCGCGTGAAAATGCCGCAGCAGGCGGCCCGCAAGCCGAGCTGCTTCGCCAGGCCCCTCGCCCACAAGGTGGATCGCACCGGCGTCGACGTGCACCCCGAGGCCCCGCTCGTTCACCGATTCGACGAACGCGATCGTCTCGCGGGCATCGACGAGGAAGTCGCAGCCATAGGCCGGTGGGTTCGGCTCGATCAGCATGCACACGCCGCGGTCGGCTGCGCGTCGAGCGAGCTGACGGAAAAAACCCGCCGCGATCGCCTCGGCTTTCTCGGGGTCGAGGCTCCCGCGGGAGCGGTTGCGGGGCGAACCGAAGACGAGATTCGCCGCGCCGACCGCCGCGGCGAGGTCGATCACGCGAGAGAGATGCTCGAGCAACCGGCCGCGGGTGGCGGAATCACCGAAGAGCACGAGATCGCCATGGCCGAAGAGCAGCGCCTGCATCGCGACGATCGGCAGGCCGCGGTCTTCCCAGAATCGGCGGTAATCGTGAGCTCGACGGGCATCCGTGGACCCGGTGCCGCCGCTCACCCGCGAGGGAGTCACCTCGACCGCGGCAACGCCGGATTCGGCGAGGATGGCCGCGGCCTCACCGTCGACCTCCGGCGGCCAGGCGATGTTTGAAGCGGCTAGGCGCACTGCCGCTCCTTTCGTTCCGCCGCGACGAACGACCGCAGGCCTGCGAGCACCTCGGCGGCGTCCGCGAGATAGCCGCCGGAGCCGCCGAACGCCGCCGCATGGAGCGTGCGGACGTCGTAGGATGCCGGAGGCGGTTCGAGCCGGTTGATGAAGGCGAATTCGAAGGCTTCCCTGGCTACGCGGCGGATCGTGACGGGCTCGGTCGCAAAGTGGACGAGCGGCAGCCCCGCCGCCTCGGCGACCTCCAGATCCGAGGAGAGCCTCGCGAGATCGTAGAACTGGAAGCTGCCGCGGTCGTCGATCCGCTCCAGCTGGTTGCCGTGGAGCAGGTCGTAGACGGCGTTCTTCTTGAGTCCAGGTCCGAAGAGGGCGGGCAGCCTCACGACAAGCGTCGGAAAATGCTCCGACAGGATGCGCTCGAGGTCGAGCCGATGTCGGCCGTAGGGGGTCGCGCCGGAAGGGGCGTCGCGTTCCGTGACGCCCTGCGGCGTGCCGTAGACATCCACCGTCGAGATCAGGACGAGCTTCCCGATGCGGGCCGCGAGGAGAGCCTCGACGAGCCGTTCGAGGTTTTTCCAGTCGGCCGCGGGATCCTGGTTGGCCCGCCACTTCTCCGCGGGGGCACCGGCGCAGATGACGTGGTCGAACCGGCGGCCGGCGATCTGCATGATATTGGTCGAGCGGTAGACGGCGTCGAACTGGCGCGATCGCAGGAGCGTGCCTCCGACGAGACCCGTGCCGCCGATGAGAGCCGTCATCCTGGGAGCTGTCATGGGTGCATTCCGGTTCAGGCGACTTCGAGGACGGGCGGGTCGAAGCCGCCAAGACAGGCCTTCACGAGCGTCTGCAGGATCATCGCGTTCCCCTTGAGTCCGCGGATTTTCGTCGGGATGGCGCCAGCGGCCGGGTAGGCCCGGGTGACCGGAATCTCCTCGACGGCAAAGCCGAGCCGCGCCGCGCGGATCGCAAGGTAGTAGTGCAGCTCGTAGCCGGTGAAGACGTCGCGGAACGGGGCGACCCGCGGGTCTGCAAGCAGCCTCCGCGAGTAGCCGCGAAAGCCGTTGGTCGTGTCGGTGTAGCGACGGCCGGCGGCGAGGCTGACGAGCGGCGCGTGCAGCAGCGTGACGGCGAGGTGACGGGAGAGCGGCGTGTTGATGCCGCGGCCGCCGGGCAGGTACCGCGAGCCCTGGACGTGGTCGATGCCGCGCTCGAGCGCCGAGCTGAACCGTGGGAGCGCCTCCGGATCGTCCTTGTCGTTGCCGTCCATGACGACGATGCCGTCGTAGCCCTCGTCGAGACACCAGGAAAGCCCCATCCGCATCTGCGCGCTCAGGCGGCCCGGGCCCCGCTTCACGAGAACCGCTCGCACGCCCGCCGCCTCCAGCCGGTCCGGGTCGGTCGAACCGTCGGTGCTGCCGCCGTCGGCGACAACCACGTCGAGATCATGGCGAACGGAACGCATCTTCGCGAGCTGGCGATGGAGCCGCTCCCCCTCGTTGATGACGAAGATGCAGACCGCATGGCGGCCCCGCCGCTCGGCGAGCCGCTCGACGGCATGCGGCGGGACCGAGCGGCCGGATCCCGATCGTGAGTCAGCGAAAGCGACGGGAGTTCCAGCCGGAGTCATGGGTATCCCCCAGGGTGGCGACGGTGGTGGCGACGGCGATCGAGCGGACGTTGCGGCGTCGGGCGTCGGTGAGGGCCGTGGAGCCGTTTCGCTCCTCGGCGACGTGGTAGAGAGGGCAGTCCTTCACCTCCTCGAACGCGTGGGCCAGGTATTCGGCGACGAGGATGAGCGTCGTGAACAGGAAGAAGAACATGACGGCGATCTGGAGCGACAGGGTCGTCCAGCCCTCGACCACCCGCTCCATGAAGAGGTTGGCCACGACGACCCACGCCATGCAGAAGACGTTCAGGAGGCTCGCGACCCCGCCCACATAGCTGACGAGCCGCAGGGGAAGCGCGGAATGCGTCACGAGCATCGAGATCGCCTCCGACACGGCCGCGGAGAGCGGCGGAGCGTGGGAGGCCGCCGTCGGCTCGTAGGGAAGCTCCACGGTGCGAAAGCCGACCGAGCAGCCGAGCAGCCGCAGGTGCGCCGTCTTCTGGCGGATTCTCGTCAGCGCGTTGAGGGCTCGCCGGCTGAAGAGCCGCATCGTCGCAGCGCCGGCGACGAGCCGCACGCCCGTCATCTTGCGGAAGAGGCGGCGGAAGGCCCACCAGGCGGCCCGTCGGATCCACGACCGCTGCGACGTGCCGGTCGTGCCGATGACGATGTCGATCCCGTCGTCGCCGTGGGCGACGAAGTCGGGGATGCGTTCGGGCGGGTCGGTGGCCGCGGTCATCACGATCGTCAGGTCGCCGATCGCGGAGTCGAGCCCAGCGGTCACCGCGATGTCGGCTCCGAATCGGCGGGAGAGGCGGATCACGCGGACGCATTCGTGGCGTTCGAGCACCGCATCGCAGGCGGCCTCGAGGCGGCGGCCCGACCCGTCGTCGACGAGGATGAGCTCGTACTCGTTCGATGTTCGCTCGAGGATGTCGATCGTGCGGGTGACGAAGTCGGAAAGATCGTTCGGATCGCCGTCGGCGAGCACGACGACGGAGACGAAGCTCGTGGAGCGGCGGATCATGCGGCGCACCTCCTGCGGACTGCGGGAATGCCGACCGCATCGAGCATGTCGAAGACGTTGTCGATCTTCGAGGCGAGCACGGAGGTCAGGCCAGGCAAGGCGGAGGTCTCCTCGAGGAGGATCGGTCGCCCGTCATCCCGTTCGCTGGCCGGCGGAACCGTCTTCACTTCCCAAAGGGAGTCGACATGGCGGGCTCCGGCGATCGCCGGAAGGTATCGGGCCGCGTCGCGGACCATGAGCGAAAACCGTGAGCGGCGGGGCAACGCCGCGAGGAGCGATTCGGGATCCTGCCTGCCGGCAGCGTCCGAGTCGTGCCAGGTCGCGTGCGGCGTGTAGCGGACGTGGCTCAGGGAGTGGAGACCGCGGGAGGGAAAGGGCATGCAGGAGAAGAACGGGCCGCACATCACCGTCACGCCGATGTCGGCGAGTTCCTCGGGCATCTCGATGAGAGCCAGTTCCGTGATTTCGTGCTTGAGCGGGATCGGTGGAATGCCCGATCGGGCGAGCACCGTGTTGAGCCCCGAGTAGGTGCAGTTGAAGACCCGGTCGGCCCGCCATTCGTCGGGGCCTTCCGCCGCGACGATCTCGACGCGGAGCCCGCGGGGGAAGGCCCGCCCGAGCGATCGCACCTCGACGCCGAGGCGGACGTCGACGCCTGCGGAGACGAGCCGCGTCCAGATCGCCCGCCGAAGCCTGACGGCGTCGAAGGCATGCTCCTCCACGGCGAACACCGCCTCCACGTGATGCGGGTCGAAGAGCCGGCGGATGCGGTCGGGGGCGGGCCGCAGCGGCGCCCCGATCCTGCCGCAGAAACCGGCGAAGTGCCGGGCCGTCACGTGGGAGTGACGCGACGCGATCGCGTAGTACTTCTCGAACGAGCCGTCGATGCAATCGTCGAACTCGCGGAGGAACCTCGGGAAGTTCGCCCGTGACCGCAGGGCGGTCAACAGGCTCCTCGGGTAGTGGTAGCCGTTGTGGACGCGGGCCTGGTTGGCGTGCGAGGCGCGGCCGAGGATGTCGTCGTGCTTCTCGCACAGCGTCACGCTGAGGCCGGCATCGGCCAGGTGCACGGCGAGCATGCAGCCGTAGAACCCTCCGCCGATGACCGTGGCGCTGCAATCCATGGAGCGGCTCCCGGGAAGAACTCGAGCCGTGGGACCGTATGCATCCAATGGGGGGGGTGTCAATCCGTCATTGCGCCGCAAGCGAGCCCTCGACCTGGTGATCCCGGCCGAGGAGACGATCCCGCTCGGCGAGCAGCCGCGTGCGTTGTTCGATGAGGCAGAGGCGGCTCTCCCGTTCCCGCTCGAGCTCGGCCGTGAGTGCGGCGATGACACCGGCCTGCTCCTCGCAGGTTCGCTCGGAAGTGCGTGCCCTTCTCAACGCCCGCCGCCAGGCGCCGTCGGCGGCGTTCAGCGATCGCAGCAGGATGCCGACGAGCTTGTCCGCCTCCCCTGCCGCGTCGAGGGGTTGCGGCTCGGAAGGCTGCTCGATCGTCGCAGGCTGCTGGTCGGGCGGGAATATCCGCGGGGGTTTCGGTTCGACCGACTTCACGGGCCGGTGGACCTCGGGGTCCGACGACCACCACCGCGGGTCGGCGAGGATGCGGTCGCGGATGGCGGGATCGCACATCGCGAGCAGCCGCTCGTTGGCCTCGCGGCTCTCCTCCACGATCCTGCGGATCATCGGCTCGTCGAAGACCAGGGGCGTCGCATCGAGTGAACCGGCGATCTCGGCATCGGGATCGATGTTGCGAAGCCACCGCCAGAAAGAGAACTTCACCTCCGACATGTCGGTGCCGGGCGGCATGTTCCGTCGCAGGAGGAACCGGGCGATCTCGCCCGGAAAGCTCTCGTTGTGCCGCACGGTCCGCTCGGAAGTCGCGCAGCCGACGACGCCGCAGAAGTCGTCGGTCACGGAGCTTCCCGTGAGTCGCACGTCCAATCGCCCGACGTTCGGTGCACTTCGCCAATTCTCGAGCCACGGGGCCCAGTCGATGCTGTCGAGCCGGACGTCGACCCAGATGTCGGTCGTCGTGCGTCCCTTCGCCGTGACGCTGCCAGTAGAGGGAATTGAGCCAGGATACCGGCGGTCGCACGTAGGCAACGACCTGCAGCGGGCGCATCGAGGGAGGCCGTGAGTCGCCGGATGAGCCTGGGCTTGCCGTAGATCCAGGTCTCGTAGCTCAGGATCGGCACGATGCCGCTTCTCGCGCATGCTGGCGAAGCTCGGCGACGCAGGCATCGACCCGCTCCGCGGGGGCGCTCATGAGGTGCGGCAGATCGGCTGCTCATCGCGTAATGCGCGGCAAAGTCCGCGGCCTTGTCGAGAAGCCGCGGTCCTCGCAACAGCTCCCCCCCGACGATCGCCACGTACTCGAAGG
>DHLZ01000294.1:15634-24813 GCA_002405515.1 Planctomycetaceae bacterium UBA4655 | reverse complement strand
CGATCGCCACGTACTCGAAGGAGACGCCGGGACGGTCGACCGCCGCACGGACCGGATCCCAGGTCAGGTCGAACTGGAGCGCCGAGGAGCCGGTCTTCGGCGCTCCGACATGGAGCACGATCGGCAGGTCACTTGGCATGCCGACCTCGCACCGATCCGGTCCTCTCGAGCACGACGAGGAATTCGCGGCTCGACAGTTCGGGTACGTCGCCGAAGATGCCGACGATCCGCGCGTCGAGCAGGCGGGCGTCGATGATCCGGGTGAAGACCTCGGCGAAGCTCGCGGGCGTCCAGGTGGTGCAGTGGACGTCGAGCCGCCGGCCCTCGTTCCAGGCGAACTTCGCGAAGTCCACGGCCTGTGAATCGGTGTAGTGGCGAGGGGCCTCGGCGAAATCCGGCATCGGCGCCGCGTAGTCCGTCTCCACCGAGTCGTCGAACGACTGTGAGAGGAAGTCCATCACCTGCATCGGCGTCGGGACCGACGGGTTCTCGATCGCCCATGACACGACCTGGGCGAACGTCGTGTCCTGACGGTAGCGGTTGATCGACCGCTCGCGATGGGGCAGAAGGATCGCCAGCCGCCCTCCCTCCTCGAGGCAGTCGAGGATCTGGCGGATCCATCCGAGCGGGTTCGGCATCTGCTCGAAGACGTGCGAGGCGACGGCGTAACCGAAGAGCCGGCCCGAGAGGCATTCCGCGAGCGACCCGCCGTCGTGCCACTCGGCGTCGGCGTCCGATCGGATCTCACGAGGAATCTCCCTGCCGGGAACCGCGACGTAGGTGACGTCGAACGTCCCGCGATCGGCCACCGGGGAAACCGAAGGGGCGATCTCGAGGCCCCGCAGCTGGTGCGGGCAGTGCCGCATCACGAAACGCCGCCGGATGTCATCGGCAGAGAGGCTCGCGGCCGGGGGAAAGGGCTGGTCTTCGATGGCATTCATGGTGGTGGTGAACCGTCGGATTGTCAGGCGGCACGTGATCGAGAGAAGCGGTCGCCGACGGGAGCGGCGACCTTGGACGGCCGCGGCCGACGAGATTTCCGGCCCGCGGGCGCCTCCGCCAGCCACGCATCGACGAAGCCGTTGTGCGAAAGCCAGCGGACGGTCGTGCGGATGCCTTCCTCGAGGCCGGTCGCCGCTCGGTAGCCGATCGCGGCGGACGCCTTCTCGATCGACATCACCCGCCGCGTGTATCCGACCGGCTTGTCGGCGAGGAACTCCGGCCGCAGGTTCGGGCCGCACTCGCGTGCGATCACCTCGGCGATCTCCGCGATCGGCGTCTCCCTGCCGGAGCCGAGGTTGAAGATCTCTCCGCCAAACCTGCCGTCGGAAACCGCGAGCGAGGCGATGCCTTCGGCGACGTCGGTGACGTAGATGAAATCACGGGTGGCCGAGCCGTCGCCCCAGACGTCGAACGACGGCCCGCCCGATGCCCGGGCGACGAGCGCCTTCCGCAGGAGGGCCGCCACGACGTGGCCGCGGTCCTGCTCGAAGCGGTCGCCGGGGCCGTAGAGGTTCGAGGGGATCACGGTCACCGTGTCGACCCCGTGCATGCCACACCAGTCCTTTGCGGCAAGCGAGGTCGCCATCTTCGCGTAGCCGTAGGTGCCCGTGTCGCCCGACGGCACGCCGTCGTCGAGGAACTCCTCCCGCAATGGCAGCGGCACCTCGCCAGAGTAGGAGCAGGGGGATCCGGCGAGGATGAGCCGCTTCACGCGGTGCTCGCACGCGGCCCTGATGACGTTGAGACCGAGCCGGAAGTTGTCGTGAAACGCCCTGCCCGGGCAGGACTTCAGGTAGCCGACGCCGCCGACGTCGGCCGCCAGGTGGACGATCGTGTCGGCTCCGGCAAGCAGGTGGGAAGCGATCGCAGGATCGCGGAGGTCGCCCTCGGGCCTGCCCAGTTCGCGGACCGCGACGCCGCGCGACCGGAGTGACTCGACGACATGCCGCCCGAGAAAGCCGCGGGCGCCGGTGACGAAAACCTTCATGGGGACCTCTCTGGGCGGAGCACCGACGAATAGATGCGTTCGTAGGCCGCGCGGGTGTTGGCGAGCGAGAATCGTTCGCGGGCGACGACTCTCTGGCGGCGTGATTCGGGGAAGCACTCGTCCTCCCTGCGGACGCATTGGAGGATCGTGTCGGCGAGATTCTTGGCGTCGCCCACGTCGACCGCGATGCTCGAGAAGGCCGTGTCGCGGTCCATGCGGTAGACGAACATCGATCGGGCCCGCGACGTGATCACGGGCCGGTCATGGGAGAGCGCGTCGGCGAGCACAGCGGAGCCCGATTGACCCACCTCGTCGTAGGGGAGCACGAACACGTCTGCCTGCCGCATCGTGGCCGCCTGCTCCGCGGCGTCACCGAGGAAGCCCGTGAAGATCACCCGCGACTGGAGGCCGCAGGCGTCGGCCCGCTGGACGAGGTCCATCCAGTAGTCGTTGCCCGTGCGATCCTTTGGGTGGATGCCGCCGGCGACCACGAGCTTCACCGACTCCGGCAGGAGCTTGAGCGCCTCGAGCACGTAGCCGTGTCCCTTGTAGCGGCTCACGAACCCCGGCACCATGACCCAGGTCTCCCGGGATCCCTTGCGAAACCGCGGCGCGACTCCGTCGCACGCGACCGGCTCGATCGGGATCGGCACGACGTGGATCCGCTTCTTGAGCTTCGGAAACGTGGCGACGACGTGCTTGTAGGTGTCCTTGCTGTGCAGCACGATCGCGTCGGCCCGGTGGAGGGCGGAGGCGATATGCCGGTTGCGAAGCTGGTGGAGCGCCGATTCGAGGAGCTTGGAAGAGAGCCTGGTCCGCTCTCGCTTCCCCATCCCGGCGAGCCACGTGTGCAGGCTCACGACCGAAGGCTTCCGCAGCCGTCGCATGAACCATGCGAAGCGGCGGTTCGATCCGGCGATCCGACGGCCGAAGAAGCAGAACTCATGCTGCAGGTGCACGACCTCCGCGTCGCAGGCGTTGACCCGGTGGAGAAGGTCGAGGAAGTACGATTGCTCGTCCCGACGGCGGATCCGCTGGTCGCTCTCGATGAAGTTTCTGAGGTCGAAGGGACGAACCGACGCGAAGTCCTCGAGCCCGGCGACGAGCCGCTTCGCATACTCGGCGTTGCCGCACTCCTGGTCCCAGGGGGTGAGCATCGCGACTTTCATCCGACTGCGGCGGTCGGGGAGGCCAAGCAGCGGCATCGACGCGGGCCGGTCATCGATGCGGATCCTCGCCGAGACGACCGTCCCGTGGGGAACTCCGCGGAGCCGGCACTGCGGCTCGACGGCAGGGCCGTGCCCATCGACTGCGCGCGAAAGAGATGGCCTTGGGTCGGCCTCGTTCGAAACGGCCATCGCTGCCCTCCTGATCAGAAATCCGGGGGGGAAGATAGCGATCGGTCGCCGACCGGGAAAGATCAAACCCCCCCCCGAAAAGATGGGCAAAATGGCGGCGGCAGCCTGGGGAAAGGCCGGCGTTTTCGTCGCGTCAGATCCGCACGCCCCGGACATTGGTCCAGGTCACCGTCTTGGGCCAGCTGCTGAAGGCGAGCGTCGCGAAGGAGGTGCCACTACTCCGCGCCACCCGCCAGCCGCCGACCGACGCGTTGCGTCCGGCGATGTCGGACTTGCCGTCGCCGTCGAAGTCACCGACCACGATCGTGGCCCAGGGAATCGTGGCGGTCCAGAAGCCGAACCGGGTCGTGATGAAGGCCGTGCCGGTGCTCCGGGAGATGTTCCAGTGGCCCGTCGCGGCGTTGCGTCCGGCGATGTCAGTCTTGCCGTCGCCGTCGAAGTCGCCCGTGACGACGTCGATCCACGTAATCGTCGCGTTCCACGGGCCAAATTGCATGTTCACGAACTCGGTGCCCGTGCTCCGCGAGACCCTCCACGCCCCGGCCGAGGAGCGACCCGCGATGTCGGTCTTGCCGTTGCCGTCGAAGTCACCCGTGACGATCGAGCTCCACGTGATCGATGTCTGCCACGAGCCGAAGCGGGAGGAATCGAACGAGCTGCCGTTGCTCAAGCCCACCTGCCAGGAGCCGTCGGTGGCATTTCTGCCGACGACGTCGGTCCTGCCGTCGCCGTTGAAGTCACCGGTCATGACCGACGTCCACGCCGTCGCCGTGGACCATGTGCCGAAAGATGTGTTCACGAAGGCCGCCCCGGTGCTGCGGGCGACCTGCCAGGAGCCGTCGGCAGGGTTTCTGCCGACGATGTCGGTCCGGCCGTCCCCCGTGAAATCACCCGCCATGATCGCCTGCCAATTCACTCCGGGCGACCACGAGCCCCAGGAAACGGGCGTCGCCATGCCACTCGCCGGCGTGAGCCCGACCCACCACTCGCCCGCGGCATTCCTCGCGGCGAAGTCGTCGCGGCCGTCGTCGTTGAAGTCGCCCGTGAGGAAGTTCGACCAAGGGCCGGCAGGCAGCGTCGCCAAAAGCGAGCTGGCGAACTGCGAACCGGTGCTCTCGCCGATCCAAACGGTGTTGTCGCTGCCGAGGCCGATGAGGCCGTTCGGGGCGGCCGGGGCGGGGCGGGAGAGGGAGAAGGAGTCCTCGGCGAAGTCGCTCGCGTTGAAGACCGACGAGGCACGGACCGTGATGACCGCCGTGCCAACGCCACCCCGCGGCAGGCTCAACTGGAGCTTGCCATCGGCGCCGACCGTGGCTGCCACCACCGAGGCATCGCTCGACGAAACGGTGTAGACGAGTTCGCCGACCTGCCGGATCGACGGGAACGAGATGAAGTTGTTGACAGAGAAAACCTGGTTGACAGGGAGCGGTGGATTCGGCAAACCGATGAGGGGTGTGTCGGAAAGGGCTCCGTTTCCAAATGTCGCGCGGATGTCGTATCGGGGCTGTGCGGCGATCGCATCAAAGAGTTCCATGCCCGACCCCAAGACCCGGCCGAACACTGTGAACCCGCCGTTTTGGTTGTCGAGACTGTCGGGGTTTTGAGGATCGTTGTTGTTCGTAAGGTTGACGAACCACTCGCTCGTGGCGCTGTTGGGATCTCCACCAAGCTTCGCCATCGCGATCGTGCCGCGGGTGTTGGAGGTGCCGAACTCGTTGACGATCGGCGAAAACGTATCGATATGCGGGAGGCCTTGCGCGACCTTGTAGCCGCCCCCCTGGATCACGAAGAGGGGCACCGAGCGGTGGATGAACGTGTTGTCGTAGCGGCCCTCGTCGGCGTAGCGAAGGAAGTTCGTCACCGTGGCGGGCGTCGTGCGGGTGCGTCCGGGGCCCGCGCGATCGAAGAGCTCGAAGAAGGCCTGGTCGTAGGGGGCGGCGAGGTTCGTCTGGAGGCGCACGACCGTACCGGTCACGGCCGTGTCGTCGAAATGGTTCGCCAGATTGATCGTGCGGTCGGCGGCGGTGGCCGGGAGGGTGATGTCCGGCAGCGGCGCAAGCACACCCACCGCCATCGCATGCCGCGGCTCGAGAGCCTCGTACGAGAGCCTCCGCGGAGTCCTTTTCTTCCTGGCCATGGAACCGTTCCTGATCGACCGAGCCCTGGAGAACAAGTTTACGTGGTTCGGGGCGTCAGGGATCGCTCCGGGTGTTTCGACCGGCTTTTTCTGGGGGTTTGAGCCGATCGATCGGCACAAACCCGTCCGCCCCCAACGGGGCTGTCGGGGCGGCCCCTCCGCAGCCCGGCCGGCCGAGCCTCCGCAGAAATCCCCGCGCGAGCCAGGCGGCCGCGGCCGCGGCGACGGCGATCGCGACGACATCCTGGATGGTCGCCATGGAAGGCCTGCTCCTACCAGCCGAGCATCGTGCCGGCCTGGTAGACGACGAAGGCCGCCAGCCAGGCGAGCGTGGTCATGGAGACGAAGCTCACGAGCGACCAGAGCCAGCTTCCCGTCTCCCGGCCGATCACGACGAGGGTGCTTGCGCACTGCGCGCACAGCGCGAAGAAGACCATGATCGACAGGGCCACTGGCAGCGTGAAGACCTTCCGGTCGGAGCCGTCCCAGGTCGCGGCGCGGAGCTTGCGCTCGAGCCTGCTTGCCCCGTCCTCCTCGCCAGGATCGACGTCGCCGAGGTTGTAGATCACGCCGAGCGTGCCGAGCACGACCTCCCGCGCGGGAAAGCTCGCGATCGCCGCGCAGCCGATCCGCCAGTCCCAGCCGAGCGGCCTTACGACCGGCTCGATCGCCCGGCCCGCCATGCCGAGGAAGCTCTGCCGCAGGGCGTTGCCGCGGTCCACGGCCTCCGGGTCGCCTCGCTCGACCGGCTTCCCAAGCTCTTCGGCGGCCGCGTCGGCCACCGCGTCGGCGATGATGGCGGCGGCTTCATCGACCACGCGGGGCTTCGGATAGCTGCCGAGCGCCCAGATCACGATGCTCACCGCGAGGATCGTGGTGCCGGCGTTCGAGAGGAACGACCAGCACGCCTCCCGAACCCGTTCGAGCACGACGGCCGGCTGCGGCATCCGCCAGGGGGGCAGCTCCATGACGAACGGCTGCGATCGGCCCCGCATGATCGTCCGCGAGAGGACGAAGGCGACGGCCGCGGCCGTCACGACGCCGACGGCATACATCGCCGCGAGCACGACCGCCGGCAGCCGCAGCCACGGCACACCCACGGCCACGTTCGGCACGAACGCGCCGCAGAAAAGGAGATACACCGGCAGCCTCGCCGAGCAGCTCATCAGCGGCGCGACGAGGATCGTCAGCAGCCGCTCGCGGCGATTCTCGATCGTGCGGGTCGCCATGATTCCCGGAATCGCGCAGGCGAAGCAGGAGAGCAGCGGGATGAACGACTTGCCCCCGAGCCCGACGCCGGCGAGCAGCCTGTCCATGAGATAGGCCGCCCGCGCGAGGTAGCCGCAGTCCTCGAGCAGGGCCACGAAGAGAAAGAGGATCGCGATCTGCGGCAGGAAGACGACCACGCCGCCGACCCCCGCGATGACGCCATCGACGAGGAGGGAGCGGATCGCCCCCTCGGGCAGCGACGACTCGACGAGCCCGCCGATCGCATCGACACCCGCGGAGATGAGATCCATCAGCGGCGCGGCGAGCACGAAGATCGAAGTGAAAATCGCGAGCATCGTGCCGACGAACAGGATCGTGCCGCCGACGCGGTGGGTGACCAGCCGATCGAGCCGGCCGCGGCGGGTTTCCGCGGAATCTTTCGGTCGCGACACCGCGTCCGCGAGCACCGCCTCGATCCAGGCGTAGCGGGCAGTCGCCTCGCGGACCGGGGGCGAGTGATGCGGAGCAACGCCGGCGGCGTGGCCGTCGAGCGACGGCGGCGACGGCGGCGGCAGATCGCGGCAGCGGACGATACGGTCCTTGAGGGCTGCGATCCCCTCGCCCCGCGGGCTTGCGACCCGCACGACCGGGCAACCGAGACGCCTGGAGAGCTTCTCAGAGTCGATCTCGACACCCTGATTTCGCGCGATGTCGGAGAGCGTGAGGGCGACGATGACGGGAATGCCCCGCTCCATCGCCTGGCTTGCGAGAAAGAGGTTTCGCTCGAGGTTGGTGGCATCGACGACGGCGACGATGCAGTCGGGCCTTTTCGCGCCGGGCTGGCTTCCGGCGATCACGTCGACGGCGACCCGCTCGTCGGGGCTCTTGGGATCGAGGCTGTAGGTGCCCGGCAGGTCGATCAGCTCGACGCCGATCCCGGCGTGCGCAAACCGGCCGATTTTTCGCTCGACCGTGACGCCCGGATAGTTGCCGACCCGCGTGGGGATGCCTGCGAGCGCCGTGAAGAGCGTGCTCTTGCCGGTGTTGGGATTGC
This sequence comes from Planctomycetaceae bacterium UBA4655, assembly GCA_002405515.1. GTDB lineage: Bacteria > Planctomycetota > Planctomycetia > Pirellulales > UBA1268 > UBA4655. The sequence goes on along the minus strand of DHLZ01000294.1, from coordinate 17,065 downwards.
CGAGAAGGACGGCCGTGATCGGTTCGTGCGGGTGGCTCGGGCTGCCGGTATCGTCCATGGATCCTGCCGTGTCCATCGTTCAGGAGAGCGAGACTTCGACGACTGCGGCCTCGCTTCGCCGCACCGACAGACGATAGCCCCGCAGCTCGATCTCGAGCGGATCGCCCAGCGGTGCCGTGCCGACGAGCCGCAGCTTCACCCCCGGCGTGACCCCGAGTTCGAGCAGCCTCTGCGCGGCGGGATCGTTCGCCGTGACGTCGGTCACGGTCGCAAGGCTCCCGGTGGAAAGGTCGGCGAGGGTGGGCATGTCAGTGGTCGGCGGGGAACGGAATCGATCCCGATGATACCCTGTCTCAACATCCTGGACTCGTGGCCATGACCGATCGATCGAAGGGGCTTTTCGTGACCGGCACCGACACCGGCGTCGGCAAGACCGCCGTCGCGGTCGCGATGCTGCGGCAGCTCGTCGCCGAAGGGCGGTCGGTCGGGGCCTACAAGCCGGTCGCCAGCGGCGTCGCGGAGCGATCCGGGCACAGCGAGGCCGCTCCGAGCGATCCCGCCGCGCTCTGGCACGCGGCCGGCTGTCCGCTGTCGCCCCGGGAGGTCTGCCCGCAGGCCTTCGCGGCGGCGATCGCGCCGGCGGCCGCCGCGCGTGCCGAGGGAAGAGAGGTCGACGAGACGCTCCTGCGACGGGGAATCGCAGCGTGGACTGCCCGGAGCGAGTGCGTCGTCGTGGAGGGTGCCGGCGGACTCTTCTCGCCGCTGACCGACCTCACGCTCAACGCCGATCTGGCCCGCGAGTTTGGCTACCCGCTCGTGGTCGTCGATTCCGGGAGGCTCGGCGGGATCGGCCGGGTGCTCTCGACCGTGAGGGCCGCGGTTGCCGAAGAGCTGCGTGTGGCGGCGGTCGTGATCTCGCACGTCGAGCCGTTCGACGAGCAGGCCGCCGACGATCCCCAGAGTCCATGGAGCATCGCCGAAGCAACGCGGGACGACCTCGCCCGCAGGCTCGCACCGCTGCCGGTGCCATGCCTGCGGCATGCGGCGGAGCGGATTGAACCTGCGACCGACTGGATCAGACTCTGCTGTACGAGCAGAACGCCTCCAGCGGCCGGTCGGCGTCGCCGAAATCATGGAGTCTCCGGTTGAGTCGGCGGGTGGCGTCGCCCGCAGCACGCGGGTCCGCTCCGTGCTTCCAAGGCACAATGCAGCCGACCGGGCCGGCACCACCAGGACGTATGTTCCAGCCAGCCGGGGGCGGTGTTACTACCGGGAGCATGAAGTAGTTGACATGATTCTGCGTGCAACTCGGCCTGCTGACTTTCACGGAAGCCCGAGGCGCGAGCCGAGAGGAGAGTTGGCGATGTTCAGAAAGGCGGCGTCGAGTCACTCAAAAACGCCCAGTGTGGACGCTGTTTTTCCAAATCACCC
>DHLZ01000294.1:8472-15486 GCA_002405515.1 Planctomycetaceae bacterium UBA4655 | reverse complement strand
TCGCGCCTCGGGCTTCCGTGAATATTGGACGCTCGGCCTGCAGGAAAACCCGCGCCTCGGGCTTCCGTGGTACCGTGGTGGCGGTCAGTCAGCCGAAAACCACCGTCAACAACATCGTGCTCGGGGTAGTATAAAAGGAGTCCGGTGGGCTCCCTCCCCGCCCGAAAAGACACGTCCATGCTTCGCGTCGCGAGGTTACCCATGACGTCCAAGCCCGCTCGCAGCCGATGGTTCGCTGCCATGCTCGTGCTGCTGGCCATGCCGGTGGCCGGCGGCCGCGAACCGGTGAACGAACCGGCGATCGATCAGCTGGCACAGCAGATCGAGCAGCAGGCCCGGCAGCATTGGGAGCCGCAGCTCAAGATCGTGCTTTCGATGCATCTCGACACCGTGAAACGCATCTGCCCGGACCTGTCTCCCGAGGCACGACGGACGATCGCCGCCGCCGGCAAAAAGGCCGTCGCGGCCGCCGCCAGGCAGCTTGCCGAGATGCAACATGGACGCCGCCCGCAGCAGCCGGGTGCGGCGACCGCATCGATCGGCGCGGCGGTCGTTGCGGCTCTCGAGCCGTTCGCATCTCCCGAGGCGCTGGCGGCCTGCACGGACGTGGAGTCCGACAGACGCGGCCGGATCGATCGGGCGATGCGGCAGGTGATGATCACGATCCTCGACGATCGTCTCTCCCTGACGGCGGCCCAGCGGGACGCGATCGCCGCCGACCTGGAGAAACGCTGGCAGCCCGGCTGGTGCGACGCCACCCATGCCGTGATGAACAACTTTATGGTCAACAACGACCGGGCGGCCCCGGATTTCGCGGAACAAGCCGTCGCGCCACACCTCGACGACCGCCAGCGGGCCGAATGGAAAAAGTGGTGCGAGCGGACCGGCGTGACCAAGCTTGGACTGCATTCGCCGGCCGCGTGGCCGGGCCAGCACGGCATGAACGGTGCGGGGATCAAGCCAGACCCATGGTGGGCACCATGATCAGCGAACCCGTGAGATCATTACCTTCCTGCCGCAGGCCGTGGCGGAGCGGCCTGGCCGCAGCCGGCGTCGCCCTCGCGGTCACCCTCCTGCTCGGCCGATGCGGACGCGCGGAGGATGACTGGATCGTCGACGACGCGGAACTGACGGCACTCGAAGCGGGCCCGGGCCACATGATGCACGCGGGCCACGCGGGCAACGTGCAGGACATGCAGGCCGTATTCGACGCCAACATCCTCGGCCTCTTCGGACCCGTCCATCATCAGCAGCGCATCCAACGAGTCGGCCAACGCATCATTCGTGGCGGTGGGAAGATGGTGGTGGTCGGCAATGGGGCCGTGGTGCAGGCGGCCGTCAACGGTCAACAGCCACAGGCCGCCCCGGCCGCGGATGCGTCGGGCGAGTCGCCCGTCTTTGTCGGCCTGAAAAAGGCGTCCAAACCTCACCTGACGAGGCTCGATCGTGACTGCGGCCTTTCAGCGGAGCAGCATCGGCTGCTGCAGCTCGCCCTCGAGTCCGACATCAGGCGGGTTGCTGAAGATGTCGATCGTGATCGCCGCAAGTACATCGGCGGGACCGCGAATCTCGGCGATCAGGCCGGGCAGCAGAAATGGAATCAACTCCACCAGGACATCCAGCGTTGCCGACAGGTGATGCAGCGGTTCGACCAGGGAGCGGATGGGCTGTTCTGGAAGGTCCGAGACTCGGTGTTGACGGCCCCGCAGCGGACCAAGGCCGACGCCGAGACCGAGGCCCGCCTGGCCAGTCGCTGGAAGGCGGTCGTGGATGTGGCGTTGACCCGCTGGGACGAGCTGCTCGGCCTCGATCGTCAGCAATTCGACGAGCTCGAGCGGCTGCTGCTCGAGAAGCGTCCGTCACTCCGCGCGAACAGCGGCACGTTGCCCGGCCTCGGCGGTGGGCAGCAGCTGTTCCAGATGAGCCAATCGCTCGCCGGCATGGCTCTGGCGGACATCGGCGAACAGCGAATCCGCAAGGTGGTCAACGACCGCCAGTGGGCCTTGCTGCACCCCGCCGCCCAAGCGGGCAAGCAGCTGCGGCCGCAACTCGAGCAGCAGGGCCTGCTGGAGACGGTGAAACGATGAGCGGCACGAAGCGGTCGGCAGGGCATTCGGCCGTCCGGTGGCTCGTCGGCGCGACGGTCGTCGTGTTCATGACCGCGGGACGGCCGGCGGCCGCCGCCCCCACTCCCCCGGACCCGAAGGCGACGCAGGCGGTGCTCGAACTCACCGATGGTTTCGCCGTCGGCCAGCTCGGTCCGCCCGCGGCTGCGGCCGCCGATGGGGAGCGGGGGTTCACCTGGAATGCACCGTCGCTTCCCCGGCCGTTCGCGTTCATGTGGAACGGGATCGCACGGGTGCGAATGCCGCCGGCCCAGCCGCCTGCGATGCCCGCGGGTGCGTGGCGGGCCGACCTCGGCGGCGGGTGTGATGTCGTCGGCGTGCTGGAGGCGATCGATGCCGAGCACGTGACGATGACGGTTCCCGGCGTCGGCAACTCGCCGCTCCGGCTGCGGCGCGACGCGATCGTGCGGCTCTCGCGGGAAGGGGCGGCCGCCAGTGTCGTGGTGCCCGGGACGCTCGCCGGCTGGGACGCCGACCGCAAGGCCTGGCTCGAAGAGGCCGGTCGGATCGTCGGGAGCAGCGCTGGTGGCGGCCTGTGCCGCGACATCGCCATCCCGGGACGGGCCTGCATCGAAATGGGGATCTCGTGGGACGAGCGGCCCGATTTCGAGATCGCCCTGGCTGCTTCCAAGGAGCCGCTCGCCGAACTCAAGTCGGGCGGGGCCGGAAAACGGTCGGCCGAGGCCTACCGCATCGAAACGGCGGCTTCGGGCGAACTGCTCGCGATCCGCGAAGGCGGGCGGGAGGCGCGGATCGGCATCGCAGAGACGCTCGCGGGCGGAGCCGGGCGGCTCTGGCTGCGGGCCTTCGTCGATCAGGAGAGTGGGCGGCTGGCACTGACGCTGTGGGACGACGAGGCCGGCGACAAGCCCGTTTTCGATCAGTCACTCCAGCCCGCGAAGCCTGCGACGGCCGGGGGCTTTGGCATTCGGCTTCGCCGCGGCCGACTGCGGATCGAGCGGCTGCAGGTCCGCCCGTGGACCGAACAGGAGCCCAGGATGGCCGAGGCCAACGGCCTGGGCAGCCCGAACGCCGTGATCGAGTCCTTCGACAAGGCGGGGGAAGTTTTCGTGGTCAACGACGACGGTGAGCGCCGCCAGGTCGCCGTGCAGCAGGTGAGTGAGTTGTCATTCCGGAAGGAGGAACGGGGCCCGCGGCTCGCGGAAGGCCTGATGGTGGTGTTCCATGGCGGCGCGATGCTCCGGGGCCGGGTGCTCGAGCTTGCCCCGCCGAAGATCCGGCTCGACCTCGCCGGCGTGGCCGAACCGGTGGCGTGCGATCTCGGGCAGATCGCCGTGCTCGAGAACCTCGCCCCCCCCGCGTCCACCAAGCCTGGCGTTCGGATGGGCGCGCTCGAGGCGGAGGGCATGCATCTGCCGGGCTGGCTCGCCGACGTGGCCGATGCGGGGATTGCCTGGCAGCCGCCTGGCGGTGCGACAGCCAATCCGTTGTCCGGGGCGAAGGGGCTGTTGCGGATCGTGTATCGTTCGGACGAGGACGCGGCGGCCGTCCAGGCCGCGGCTGGCGGCACAAGGCCCCCGAACCCGCCGATGCCAGTGGCCACTCCCGGGCAACCCGAGGCCCCGGCCGTTCCTCCACCGACTCCGTTCCCCGGGGGAAAGTCGCTTCTCTACCTCAAGACCGGCGACGCGATCCTGTGCAAGGTTCTCTCCGCCGACGAGAAGGGGGTGCGGATTCGCAACGACGCCGGTGCCGAGCTGGTCGTTCCGACCGCGGCGATGCGGGCCATCGAACTCGTGGCGGCGGCCAGTCGGCCCGTGGCGCAGACCAAGGCCGACAGGCTCCGCGTCCTCCCCCGCGTTCAGGCGGCCGACCCGCCGACGCAACTGCTGCGGCTGGCCGGGGGGGATTACATTCGCGGCAAGCTGATGGCGCTCGACGACAAGGTGGTGAGGTTCCAGGTCGCGGGAGCGGCCCAAGCCAAGGAGCTGCGGCGGGCGGACGTGACCCGGGTGATCTGGCTGAGCGTTGAAGGAGACGGATCGGATGCCGCCGCCATCGCCGCCATCGCCGCCGGCCTGAAGCCGGAGGATGTCCCTGTGCGGGCACTGCTCAGCGGCCCCGAGGGAGCGCGTTGGGTGACATGCACGGCCGAGCGGATCGAAGGTGACAGGCTGATCGGGCGAAATGGCGTCGTCGGTGAAGTCGCCGTGGACCTTGCGTCCTGCGTCAGCCTCGAGGTGGGGCCGGCCGCTGTGGCGCTCCCCGAGGGCGTGCCCTACGCCCAGTGGCGTCTCAAGCCCGCGGCGGTGCCCCGGGCCCTGCGGACCGACAAGTAGCCCGCACTCTCCCTCCGAGCCGGCCGCGGGGCGGCGACGCGGAACGTCAACAATTGGATGCTCCCGATGGTGCCGCGGCCTCGGTCAAAGGCAGCGTGAGCACGAACCTGCCGCCGCCGTCCGCCGGCGGCTCGCATGCAAGCTCGCCCCCCATCTGCCGCGCGAGCCGCCGCGAGAGGGCGAGGCCGAGGCCGACGCCGGCTGCCCCCTCGGCCGCGTCGCGGGCGGTCTTGCGAAACGGTTCGAAGAGCCGGCCCGCCTCATGGGCGGCGACGCCGGGTCCGTGATCCCGCACGGCGATCGCGAGGCTTCGGCCGCGAGGCGTCGCCGCCAGTTCGATCATGGCCGGCCCGCCGCCACGGGCATACTTGCAGGCGTTGTCCACGAGGTTGAAGAGCACCTGCTCCACGGCGGCCGGATCGGTGGTCACCGTGAGGCGGCGGGTCGCTTGGTCGGCCTCGAGCCGCCACGCGAAGTCGGCTTGCCTCGCCCGCTCCGCAGGCCGCTCGGTCGCCTGATTGAGCAGGTCGCCGACCGACACCGTCGTGAGCCGGGCGGCATGGCGGCCGCGTTCGAGCCGCGCGTAGGCGAGGACGTTCTCCACGAGGTGCGTGAGACGGTCGGCCTCGCGGCGGAGCGTGGCATGGTAGGTGGGCACCTCGGCGGGCGGCACCATTCCCTCCTCCAGGAGGCCGGAGTAGAGCCGGAACGTGGTCAGCGGCGTGCGGAGCTCGTGCGTGACGCTCGACACGAACGCCGCCCGCCGTTCGCTGAGCGCGAGCACGCTCGCCAGGAGCCCGGCGACCGCCGCGGCGGCCACCGCCATCGCCAGCCAGGCCGCGGCGAGCGTGCCGAGCACGGGGGACGCGGCTGCCGCGACGAGCCCCGGCACGTCGCCCGGCACGAGTCGGGCGGGGATCGCGGCGAGGAGCCGCTGGTCGGTGGTCGGCGCGGTTTCATCCGTCGGTTCGAGCGTCGCCTGCGGCAGGAGGTCGGCGATCGTGGCGAGCAGGTCGGAACGCAGGCGGGGCCAGTCGATGACACAGCCCTCGATCGAGCTTGCATCGGATTCCGGCTGAAGGCGGCGGGCGAGGAGGAGCGAGTCGCCGGACCACACCGCCGAGAGCGCGGCGAGCGGCGTGGCGGCGGAGCCTGCGGGTTCCGCGACCTGCTGCGAGAAGTTTTTCTGGAGGGCCTGCGACCGGGCACGGCGTTCGAAGACGTTTCTCACCTGTTGGAGCGACAGGTCGGCGACCTGCGACGGATCAGGCTCGTCGAACTTTTCGCCTCCGGCGGGCGGAAGGGGCAGTTGCGCGAGAACCGCGCCGGCGTCGAACCGCACCGGCTCGCGGTCGGCTGCGGCGGCGATCGTGCGGCGACGGCCCGCGGCGTCGATCACGAACGTCTCCACGACCGGCGGCATCGGCCGCGTGGAACGCACGTTCGCCGTCTCCCGCGCCACGACCGCCGCAAGCGCCGAGTCGATCCGCCAGAGGGCGAGCCGCACGTTCTCCTCGACCGCCGCCTCCTGCCGGGCCGCGGCCTCGGCACGGTCGGCCTCGAGGGCACGATGGGTGAGCGCCGCCAGTCCCGCCACGGCAATCAGCACGCACGCCGCGTACGCCGCCCAGACATGTCGCGGGCTCATTGGCCGGCCTCCACCGCGGCCCAAGCGTAGCCCTTGCCGCGGACGGTGAGCACCCGCCGCGGAGCGGCCGTGTCGTCGCGGAGCTTTTCCCGCAGCCGCATCACGTGCATGTCGATCGTGCGGGTGGTCACGCCCCGCGGGTCGAGTCGCCAGACGCGGCGGAGCAGCTCCTCGCGGCTGATCGTGCGGCCGGCGTTGGCCGCGAGGTAGGCGGCCAGCTCCGCCTCCTTCTCCGACAGCTCCACGCGGTCGCCGTCGGCGTGCCGGATCTCGCGCCGGGACAGGTCGATCACGAGGCCGTCGCACTCGATCACGTCCACGGGCCGCGGCCGCTCCGGCGACCGCCGCAGCACCGCCTCGACCCGGGCCAAAAGCTCCCGCACGCTGAACGGTTTGACCACGTAGTCGTCGGCCCCCGCGGCGAGCCCGCCGACGCGGTCATCCTCCGCCGCCCGCGCCGTCATCAGGATCACCGGCCGCGTGGGCCGCGACTCCCGCACCCGCCGCAGGATCTCGAGGCCATCCGTGCCGGGCAGCACGACGTCGAGGAGCACGAGATCGACCTCGGCGGTCTCCGCAAGCTCGAGCCCCCGCGGCCCGTCCGCCGCCTCGAGCACCTTGTAGCCCGCGAACGAGAGCGCCGCGACGACCCCGCGACGGATCGCGGGGTCGTCCTCGACCACGAGCACGCGGCGAGATGCGGCGGTCATCGGCGGGCGAGCCTCCCGAGGCCGTCGGCGGCGGTGCCCGCGAAGGGGATCCTCGTGGTCCGCACGTCGAGCAGGGGCTTCAGTTCGTGGACGTTCGTGTAGCCGTAGGCATGGAGCACGTTGAAGGTGTGGACGTTGAGCGCCGCGCCGGCCGCCTTGGTGGCAAACGCCAACTCCTCGTTCTCGAAGTTGTTGTTGCAGTAGATGAGCACGCGGGTGTCCTTCGTGGG
>DHLZ01000294.1:2758-8261 GCA_002405515.1 Planctomycetaceae bacterium UBA4655 | reverse complement strand
AGGAGGTCGTACTTCTCACGGCTGCGGGCGTCGAGCACGACGGTGTCGGGCTTGGCGGCCAGCACCAAAAACGCATCCTCGTCGATGCGACGGCTCTCCCGCAACGCCTCGACCTCGGCCACGCCGGCCGCGAAGCGGCGGTAGTCGATCCGGGGGTTGCCCTCGTCGGCCCGGGCGGCGGTGACGAGAAGGGCTGCGGCCAGGAGCACGAGCGAATCGCGGCGGCAGGGGAGCATGGCGAGCGACATGGCGAATTCTCCGGAAGGTCGCGGCCGCCGGAACCATCCGGCGAACGCCGCAAGGGGGAAGTATCGGCGGCCGATCCGCTGCGGTGTGTAACGGCCGCGCAACATCAGGCTGGGTTGCCCCGCGAAGAAATCTCGAAACCACGAAAGCCAGATGCCATGGCCTCACGGCCCGATCACGTCGCGAACGCGGCGGCGCGGGTCTGACGCGGAATCCGGTCGGTGTCGCGGTGGCTGTCGAGCGAAAGCCGCATGTTCACCCGCCAGCAGCCGTCGGCGTCGGGCGTGACGATCCAGTGCGGCATCACGACGACCGACTGGTGCACGAGCTCGAAGCCCCCCTCCGACTGGCTCACGGAGTTGATCGGGAATGTCCAGAGGCCCGACGGCCGCGAGATCGAGAGCGTCGCATCGATGTCGAGCCAGTCGTCCACGAGGCCGATCGCGCGGACGTCGCCGAGGTCGAGCCGGCTGCCGAGCTCTCCGAGCTCGCGGCCCGTTCCATCGTGGAAAAACCTCCCTGCGGCCGCCGCCGGCATGCCCGCGAAGTTGAACTCCACCGCGAAGTGCTGCCGGAAGTCGCGGGGCAGCCGCTCGAGCTTGTAGGCGATCTCGATCACGCGGGAGCCCGCCTCGAGCGTGATCGCCTTCGAGAGCGTGAACGGGATGCCCCAGGCGTTGCCGTCGTGCGAGAGCAACACCTGGATCCGATCAGGATTCCGCCGCACGACCGCCTCGTAGGCGGCCGCCGCGAAGCTCCCCCGCTCCATCGCCGTCGTCTCCATCACGGCGGCCGCCGGGATGTCGAGATCGTAGAAGTGGTCGACGAGCGACTTCCTGCGGTAGAGGTCGTACCGCACCATCCGCTCGAGCCCCTCCTGCTTGAAACGGGCCATCTGCGAGGCGTCGACGACGCTGCGGGCGGCTCCCGGCCCGGCGAGCACCTGCGAGTGGTAGGCCTCCGGCCGGCGGTCGAGCGTCGCCAGGAGGTTGTGCCGCTGGGCCTTGAGATCGAGCTCGTAGATCATCCCGCCCTTGGAGCCCGCGATCCAGACGTCGAGGGCGTCGTTCGAAAGACGCACCTCAGGGCGGCCGTCGAAGTCGTGGTCGTCGGTAGCGACGTCGACCCAGCTGCCTCCGCGGCCGGTCGCCTGGTCGCACGCGATGTCGGCGGCGATGAGCTCGCGGTAGACGGCGTTCCGCAGGTGCGGCAGGTAGATGCCGCCGAAGGCGCCGTGCCAGTAGGCACAGTTGCACTGGCCGCGGTAGAGGCACTCGATCGCCGTGGAGAGCGCCTCGGCGTCGATCACGTGGGCAGTGCTGCCCGTCTCGACCGAGGCGCGGCGGATCGCGTCGATCCGCCGGCTCACCGCCATCATGCGGGCGTACATCTCGTTGGCTTCCGCGTACCGCAGCCGGAAGTTCCGCCAGGTGCCGCCGCGGATGAACCGTGAGATCCCCCGCAGCCGTTCGTCGGCGTCGCAGGCGGCCTTCGCGGCCACGACCGCCTCCTGCTCCTTCGGTGGCAAGACCCACGTCGTCATCTCGCGGTAGCTGCATTCGGGCAGCCAGACCGTGCCGGCCGGCGGCAGGTCGCGGATCACCTCCGAGGGGAGGCTCATCCGGATCCAGTCGCGGTTGTGCTCGAGCAGGCCGAAGAAGGTCTCGAGCCACCGCTCCTCGAAGACCGTCTTGAACGTGTCGGGCCAGACGCCGAACTTCTCGCCATCGTCGCCGAACACGGCCACCGCATTCTCGCGGCGGGAGGCGAGGAAGGCGAGGTGGTCGATCGTGGCGTGCGGTGCGGCGAAGGGGATCACGTACCGCAGGTGCTCGCTCACGGGAAAGACCGGCAGCGTCGAGCCGTCCCCCTCGGTGAGCCAGTAGCGGTCGAGCTCCTCCTCGGCGAGGCCGGCCGCCTTGAAGTGGAAGTCGTCGAGAATCGTCCAGCCGACGCCCGCCGCAGCGAGATCGCGGACCATGCCGGGATCCCAGACCCGCTCGGCCACCCACATGCCCGACACCTTCGCCGAGAGCCGCCGCTCGAGCCACTCGTTGTAGCGGCGGATCTGTCCGATCCGGTCCTGGCTCGGCAGCATCGCGAGGATCGGCTCGTAGAACGCGCCGCCGACGATCTCGAGCCTGCCGGCGGCGACGAGCCGGGCGAGACGGTCGAGGTAGTCGGGATGGTGGCGGTCGAGCCACTCGGCGAGCGGGCCGCTGGTGTGGATCGCGAGGCGGATGCCGGCGTGCCGCTCCACGAGATCGAGCACCGGCAGGTAGCTGTCGCGGTAGGCCTGCTCGATCACGCCGTCGAAGTTGCCGACCGGCTGGTGGTCGTGGAGGACGAAGACGAATCGAACGGGTGATCGCATGCGGAAAATGCCTTTCGGGAAGAGCCGGGATTGTCGCGGTGGCGGGAGGCCGCGCCAAACCCGTGGCGGCATGCCGTCACGCCTCCGCGAGCCGCCGCGCCGACTCCATGGGTGAGAGCGTCGTGATGTGGCAGCCGGTGCCGAGCTCGAATCCGGCGAGCTGCGCGAGCCTCGGCATGATCTCCAGGTGCCAGCGGTAGCCGCCGGTCGTCGGCGAGTCGCCGGCGGCATGGTCGAACGGGGCCTGGTGCAGCCACCAGTTGTAGTCGGCTCCGGGAACGAGCCGACCGAGCCGCCCGATGGCCGACCGGGTGAGGGAGGCCACGGCCGCGACGTCGTCGTCGCCGGCCCGCGCGAACGATCCCGAGGCGTGCCGCGGCACGATCCAGGTCTCGAACGGCTGCCGCGGGGCAGGGGGGCAGAGGGCCACGAGGCTGCCGAGAGTCTCGACGACGCGTCCTTCCGCCTCGGCCTCGCGGATGAGCGAGTCGAACGCATCCGGCACCGCCTCGGCATGGGCGATCTCGGCACGGACCGTCGCCGGCACGAAGTCGATCGCCACGAGTTGGCTGTGGACGTGCTCGAGCGACGCCCCCGCGCGGGGCCCGGAGTTCTTGAAGATCGTCGCCCAGGCCAGGTCGCGGCGTGAGGAGAGCATCGCGAGCCGGTCGCGGCACAGCCGCCAGACGAGTTCCCAGGAGCGGGAATCGATCGCGAGGATCGACCGCTCATGGCGGGGCGACTCGATCACGACCTCATGGACGCCGTGCGCCGCCCGATCGTCTCCCGGCGTCGCCGGTGCGGCTGCGCTTGCCTGCGGCAGATCGCGGACGAACGGATATCGATTCGGGATGATTCTCGCCCGCCAGCCGCCCGAGTCATCGACGGCCCGAACCACGTCGGGGGGCGTGAGCCGCTCGTTGCCCGCGCAGAACGGACAGGCTTCGACCAGGCCACCGGTCGGTGCGGTGGTCGATTCTTCGATCGGCCTCTCGGCCCGCTCCGGCGCGACGAACACGGCGCGGGCGGAGACGGCGTCGAGGTGGATCCTCGGGGCACACGGCGCGGCCGCGGATGGCGGAACTGGAGGATGCATCGACGGGGAGTATCGCAGAAACACGTCCGCCGTTCCCGAATCGGTCGTGTTGAACGCCCCTGCCGTCCCCCGTAGACTGCGGCCGCTCGAAACCCTCCGGAGAAAAGCACCCCATGCTCACCGTCGGCGACGCGTTCCCTCAATATGCCTGCCAGGCCTGTGTCGGCACGGGCAAGGACGATCTGAAGCTCCTCACGAACGCCGACTACGCCGGCTCCTGGGTGGTCTACTTCTTCTACCCGAAGGATTTCACGTTCGTCTGCCCGACGGAATTGGCCGAGTTCAACAAGCAGCTCAAGGCCTTCGCCGACCGCGACACGAAGGTCGTCGGCGGAAGCACCGACAACGAGTGGTCGCACATGATGTGGCGGCGGTCGCACGCCGACCTCAAGGATCTCGGCTACCCGCTCATCGCCGCCCAGAAGCTCGCCCCGGAGCTCGGGATCCTCGAGAAGACCGAGGGCTACTGCCTCCGCGCCACGTTCATCGTCGATCCCCACGGCGTCATCCAGTGGGTGGACGTGAACCAGGGCCGCGTCGGCCGCAACGTGGCCGAGGTGCTCCGCGTGCTCGACGCCCTCCAGAGCGACGAGCTCTGCCCGTGCAACTGGAAGAAGGGCGACCCGTACGTGAAGGTCGGCTGATCGTGTGAAGCTCCACCGCAGGTCCTGGTCGAGCAAGTTTGCCGACGCTTTTCGGGGGCTCGCGCGGGCGGTCCGCAGCCAGTCGAGCTTTTTCGTGCACCTCTGGGTCGCGGCCATCGTGGTCGTGGCGGGCATCGTGCTGCGGGTCTCACCCGTCGAATGGTGCCTGCTCGTCGGGGCGATCGCGGTCGTGCTCGTGGCCGAGATCTTCAACACGGCGATCGAGTCGCTCGCGAGGGCCCTGCCCGTCGGCCGGCATCCCCGGATCCGGGATGCCCTCGACATGGCGGGGGGCGCCGTGTTACTCAGTGCGATCGCGGCGGCGTTGATCGGGGCGATCGTGTTCCTGAACCGGGCCGGCGAACTTTTCGGGATCTGGTGAAACACTTCCGGAGTCGATCATGGGGAAGCTCTTGGCGGAGGCGATTGGAACGTTCTGGCTCGTGCTCGGTGGCTGCGGCAGCGCCGTTCTCGCGGCGGCCTGGCCGGACCTGGGGATCGGATTTCTCGGCGTGTCGCTCGCGTTCGGCCTGACGGTGCTCACGATGGCAGCGGCCATCGGCCACATCTCGGGCTGCCACCTCAATCCCGCCGTGACGGCCGGGCTCGTCGCGGGGGGCAGATTCCCGATGAAGGACGCGATCGGCTACATCGTCGCCCAGGTGATCGGCGGCATCGCGGGGGCCGGCGTGCTCTACCTCGTCGCCAAGGGGCTGCCGGGCTTCGACCTCGCAGGCGGCTTCGCCTCCAACGGCTACGGATCGCACTCGCCGGGCGGCTACCCCCTCGGCAGCTGCTTCCTCGTCGAGGTGGTGCTCACGGCCATGTTTCTCTTCGTGATCCACGGTGCGACCGACCACCGCTCGAGCTCGATCATCGCGCCGATCGCGATCGGCCTCTGCCTCGCCCTCATCCACCTCGTGAGCATCCCGGTCACGAACACCTCCGTGAACCCGGCTCGTAGCACCGCGACGGCCCTCTTCGTCGGCGGCTGGGCGGTCGAGCAGCTCTGGCTCTTCTGGGTCGCGCCGATCCTCGGCGGCATCCTGGGCGGCCTCGCCTACCGCTGCGTCTCGGAGTGCGGCGACTGACGGGTGGTCCCGAGGCCCGAGACCATCTGAACGAGACCGCATTGCCGCCGGG
>DHLZ01000294.1:619-2556 GCA_002405515.1 Planctomycetaceae bacterium UBA4655 | reverse complement strand
CCCGGCGTTCAGCATCGGAGTGCGTGCGTGACCCTGCTGCACGAACCGCTGACACGGAAGCCCGAGCCGCAAGCCGAGAGAGGAGCCAGGTTGGCAGCGATCCGACGGGCGGCGTCGCAGAACACCGGCAGACGTCACTTCCGCAGGTCGTAGCAGAGGATCGTGTCGCCCTCGCGGAGGTAGAGGCGGCCGTCGAGGATCACGGGGTGGGCCCAGCTGGGGCGGTCGCCGCTGCCGGGGATCTTGAAGCTGGCCACCTCGGTGTAGCCCGCGGGGTCGGCCTTCACGAGCGAGAGCGTCCCGTCGGCATACCGCACGTAGACGTGGCCGTCGGCGGCGGCGACGGCGGCCGAGCCCTTGCCGCTGCCGCGGTTCTTCCAGGCGATCGTGCCGGTCGCAAGCTCGGCGCAGAAGGGGATTCCCTTGTCGTCGGAGTCGCCGTAGAGGTGGTCGCCGACGAGCACGATGCCTCCGTGCTTGTTGGCCAGCTCGGTGTTGAGCCCGTAGACCTGCTCCACCGTGACGCCGCCGTCGCTTCCGGCCACCTGCTTCACGAGCGCGCCGCCCCGCTTGTAGCCGGCGGCGATGAAGACGAGATCCCCCTTCACGATCGGCGTGGGAATCACGGCCGTCGTCTGGTCGATGGGGTAGGTCCAGAGGAGCGTGCCGGTCTCGGCATCGACGCCCATCGCGCCGCTGGCCGTCGTCTGCACGTAGACCTTCCTGCGGCCGACGTTCGCGATCACGATCGAGGCATGCCCCGCGCCGCGGTCTCCCGGAACCGCGCACGTCCAGATCACCTTCCCCGTCTTCTTGTCGAGCGCCGCCATCGTCGCCTTCTCGCCGCCGGGCGTGCAGATGAGCCGGTTGCCGTCGATCGTGACGCTCTCGCTGTAGCCCCACAAGTCGCCCTTCTTGCCGCCGAGCGTTCCGACAAGATCGACGCGAAAGACCTCCTGGCCGTCGGCCACCCGGCAGGCGACGAGCTGGCCGAAGGGGGAGAGAACATAAACAGCGTCGCCATCGACCGTGGGCGTGCTGCGGGAGCTCTGCCAGGTCGGCTGGCCGTTGTTCCAGGGAGCGCCGGTCTTCGCCGTCCAGAGCTGCTTGCCGGTCTCGCGGTCGAAGCAGCTCAGGTATTCGTCAGCGTCGGCCGCCGTGGAGAGGCCGTCGCCGAGCGTGTAGATCCGCTTGCCGGCGATCGCGGGGCTTGCGTAGCCGCGGCCGGCGCCGGCCGTCCGCCAGACCAGCTTCGGTCCTTCCGGCGGCCAGGTCTCGAGCAGGTCGGTGTCGGGCGCCACGCCCGTGCGGCCCTCGCCGCGGAAGGTCGGCCAGTCGCGGCCGGAGGCGGGAGACGGCACGATCCATGTAGCGGCGACGAGCGACAGCAGGATGGCGGCCGATGCCGCCGAGCGGCGGGCGACGCGGACGAGGCTGATGCTGGTGACTGAAGCGGGCATGGCAAGATCTCGGCGTGGGGGCGGGCGGGCGGCGAAAAAACGTATCGTGGGTCGAGACTACGGCCTGGAGAGCGGGGAAGTCAACGAACGAGCGCGTGGTCGGATCGGCCCTTGGTATAGTCGTGGCGAAGGAGGTTTCGCCGTGCCAGAGCCCAACCAGGACGATTCATTGTTCGGCAAGCGTGTCACCGTCGAGCAGGTGGAGGAGGGGAACGACCTCGCCCCGAAGTTCGACGCCGCCGGGTTCATCCCCTGCGTCACCACCGACTTCCATTCCGGCGAGGTGCTGATGGTGGCGGTGATGAACCGGGAGGCCCTTCGGCGGACGATCGAGACGGGCGAAGCCCACTACTTCAGCCGCAGCCGCCAGCAGCTCTGGCACAAGGGGGCCACGAGCGGCCTCGTGCAGAAGGTGGTCGAGATGCGGATCGACGACGACCAGGACTGCGTCTGGCTGCGGGTCGAGGTGGCCGGCGG
>DHLZ01000294.1:0-419 GCA_002405515.1 Planctomycetaceae bacterium UBA4655 | reverse complement strand
GGCACGTCGCTCGAGTTCCTCGAACACGAAAAGTCATTCGACCCGAAGGCCGTCTACGGCGACGCCCCAAACCCGACCCAGCTCTGAGCGGGCTTGTGGTGCTGGTTCAGGGCCGGGTGTTTCGCACTCTTGCTCCATGCCGCACTTTCGACGCAACACGGAAGCCCGAGGCGTGAGCCGAGAGGGGAGCCAGGGTGGCAGGAACCCGACGTGAGGTGTCACAAAACACCGGCCGCGGCAACGTTTTCAATGGACGCGACTCCAACGCAGCGGCACGTCAACGCCCCTCTCGGCTTGCGCCTCGGGCTTCCGGGCATTGAGCAAACCAGCCTGCAGGAGAACTTGCGGCTCGGGCTTTCGTGGAAGTGAAGCGCGTGAGCCACACGCCAGATCGGCAACTCACCGGCCCAGCAGCGCCG
>DHLZ01000173.1:3384-3730 GCA_002405515.1 Planctomycetaceae bacterium UBA4655 | reverse complement strand
CGTGAGCGGCTCGGCCGCGGGCATTTCGCCCGTGGGCTCCGCGTAGAGCTCGCCCCGCTCCAGCCGGATGGCGCCGGCCCCGAGCACGCGAAACGCCGCGGCACCCGTCGGCGCGAGCCGCCAGCCCGCCGCGAGCGTCACGGGCTCGGCCGGCCCGCCGGGGGGGCGAATCGCGAGATATCCGGCCACGCCCACCGCGAGGAACACCGTCGCCGCCACCGCCGCCGGCACGGCCCAGGCCAGCACGCGCCGTGACGGCTGCGCCAACGGACTCGTCGTACCCGCGATCGCGATCTCGAGCAGGCTATCCATTGCCAGGTGCCGGCCGTGGTCGCGCAGCGACCGG
>DHLZ01000173.1:0-3175 GCA_002405515.1 Planctomycetaceae bacterium UBA4655 | reverse complement strand
CGTGGCTCATCTCTGCTCCTGCGATCGCTGTTCGAGGCAGACGCGGACCAGCTCGCGGGCCCGCGAGAGCCGCTGGGCGAAGGCCGCATAGGTCGCCCCCTCGGCGGTCGCCGCCGCCTGGAGGTTCAGGCCGTCGCCATAGACCCGCTGCACGGCGGCCTGCAGGCGGGCCGTCAGCCGGCCGACGCACTCCCGCACCCGCCGCCGCACCGTCTCCTCCCAGGCCTCGTCGCCCGCGGACGGCGTGTCGAGCCGGCCGAAGACGTCTTCCAATCCCTCGATGATCCGGCTGTCGGCCACCACCCGGCCGCGGCCGGCGGCCCGATGGGCCTCGAGCGCCTTGTTGCGGGCGATGCCCCGCAGCCAGCGGCCGAAATGCCCGTCGTTCTCCGCGCGAAACTCAGCCAGCCGCCGGCAGGCCACGAGCAGCGTCTCCTGGACGACGTCCTCCGCCGCGTGGCCGTCGCCGTAGCAGAGCGCCCGCGCGTAGGCGAGGAGCATCGGCCGGTGCTCGGCGGCGAGAATGGCGAAGGCGTGGTCCATGGCGGCCCCGGAGTGTGTCCGGGGAATGGTGACGCACGCCGCGAAAAGTTGACTTTCCACCCCGAGGTCGCTCGTGAAACCGCTCGCCTCCGCCTCCCGCTGGCACGCCCTGGCCGACCAAGTCGAAGCGGTGCAGGTCCGCCCGAAAATCAGCGTCGAGCGCCGTGCGAAGATCGTCGAGCGATCGCTCGCGAGCGAGTCGAATCAGCGGCCGGCATGCCGTCAGTGTGGCTGCCCGCGTCGGAAAAAGCCGGCAAAGTTCGACGAGCAACTCGGGCGTCCTGGGCCTCGCGCAGCCAGAAATCGACTCGGTCGTCCGTAACCAGATATGCGTGTTCCCGATAATGGATTGTGACGAGCAGTTCGATCACGGGCCAGGCCTGCCGGGTCGAACGGGGGCACTGCGATCCGGTCCGCCTGCAAGTCGCCCAGAACCGATTCGATAGGGCGACTGCCTTACTCCTTCTTCCGCAGGTCGTAACAGTGGATGCCGTCGAAGCCCCGCATGAACAGCCGGCCCTCCACCACGGGGAACACCATGCACTTGCAGTGGTAGGAATTCGTGTGGTGGTGGGGCGGGGACCAACTGCCCAGGAGCTTGAACGTCTCCTGGGTCGCCCCATAGACTCCAAAGTTGTTACCGCCGTGTGAACCGTCGCAGCTGGCAAACACCAGGTTCTCGACGATAAAGATGTGGCCTTCGTTGCCCGGCCCCGGCCCCTGGGCGGTCGCCAGCACCTTGCCCGTCTTCAGGTCCAGAAACTGCATTTCGCCCGGGTTTGGGCTCGCATGGCCGACGACGACGTACTGGTCGTTGACCGCCGGGGCGCTGAGTTCAGGCTTGGCATTCACAGTCGTCGTCCAGATTCGCTCCGCTTTCTCCGGCGTCATCCGCCAGGCGACGCACTCCGGGTCTTTTTCGGGCTCGCCCTTCACGCTGAACGTCAACCCCACCAGGATGTCGCCGCTCACGGAGACGCCTTTGGAGCCGCCCTTGTAGTCCGTTTCCCAAAGCACCTTGCCGGACTTGGGTTCGATGCAGAAGATCTTCGTGGTTGGCGCATGAGACCCGCCGTCCATCGAAATGATGTAGTCCTTGCCCTGATGCTTCCACAGCGAAGGCACGGCGAGCGAGCGGCTCTTCCCCGGCAGTTTCCAAAGCTCCTTGCCCGTGTTGGCGTCGAAGCCGTGGAGCGTGTCGGCCTGGTTGCCCATCACCACCACGCCGTCGACATACACCGGCGAGTTGCCGTGAAAGCGATTCAAACCTTCCGCCGAATTGAGAGTGACGCGCGTGATGTTAGGGACTTCCCACAGCGGCTTGCCCGTCTGGGCGTCCAGGGCATAGACCCGCCCGAGACTGCCCATCGCAAACACCTTGCCGTCGCCCAGGCAGGGCGTATTGTTCACGGGGCCGATCTTGTGCCCCTGCTGATAGCGGCCCTTCTCCGCGAACACCGTCTTCCACAAAGTCTTGCCGGTGACCGCGTCTATGCAGACGATCACGTCGTCGGCATGCAGCAGGAACTTCTCCCGCACGCCAGGGCCCAGCTCGCTGTTCCACTCCGCAGCCAGCTTCTCGAGGTCTGCCAGGGCGTTTGCTGACTTCCCATACCTCTTTTCGATGTTCGACACCGTGCCGGCCGGCTGGATGTAGTTGACGTACACCTTGCCGTCGGCCGACACCACGGGGCTGGCGCCGCCGCCGATCGTGCGGCACATGAGCATGCCCGGCAGGTAATGACACCCGTTGCCCTGCCCGCAGGGCATGAGGTCCTCGCTCTTCCAGACCAGGCGGAAGTCCTGCGGGTCGGTCGCGAGCGTCAGGCCGCAGGGCGTGGCGCCGAACGAGCTCAGTGGCCCGTGGTAATACGGCCAGTCCTTGCCCTTGGTGAAGGCGTTGGCCGCCTGCAGCTCCTTCTCCGTCTTGACCGAGCCGGAGACGCTGCCGCTGCGCGTGCCGTCCGGGCTCTTCCAGGTGCCCGTGATCGCGCCCCCGGCGATCTTGGCATCCACCGTGTACTGGTGAATCACCGCATCGGCAGGCCCCTGGTTCTGGGTTTTGTCGGGCCTCCGCCAGCCAAACTCGCCCTTCACCGCATCGGTGGTGAAGACCAGTTCGCCGGCCTTGAGGCGGACGCTCAGCGAGTTGGGAACCATCAGCTTGCCGTCGCGGATGCCGCCGCGGAGGACGAGGTCGCCTTGCTGCGGATGTCCTTTCTCGAGCACCACTTCGACCATCTTGTAGTCGCCCGGCGACGGCACGATGGTCTGGTCTTCGGCCGCCCCGCACGGGGCGACCAACGCGGCCAGCCAAGCTACCAGGGCCAATCCGCGGGCAAGCCGCAGGAGAGATGGCAGTGTTTCACTGATGGACGACATCGGATGCTCCGGGGAGCGGCAAGGAAATGAAGCCCGCCCGCGGTACGGGCAGGCGATTGAGCAAATCATGCTCCGAGCCGGAGCTATGGTCAAGATTCGCAAGATCCTCGACCTGCGGAGCGGTATCCCCTCGCACGATCGGTTCACCGCCATCTTCGCGATGCTGGCCCCCGCGGAGTTTGAGCGCTGCCTGCTGAGCTGGATCCAAGCGTTGCACGAGCTCACCGGCGGCCAAGTGATCGCCATCGAC
>DHLZ01000161.1:5295-16491 GCA_002405515.1 Planctomycetaceae bacterium UBA4655 | reverse complement strand
CGAGCCACGCAAGACGTAGATCCATCCGCACTGCACTCGACGTGCCGAACAGGATTGCCTGGAAGGCCGAAGCGAACGTCCGGCGATGGGATACGGACGACCCCGAACCCAGCAGCGTTGACGTGCCGCAAAAGGCGTCGCACAAAAATCAGCCCGTTCGGGGCCGCCGGTTCACTCCCGACCCGGGACGGCCGCGGGGGCGACCCGCAGGATGAGCCGGTAGAGAACAGGCAGCACGAAGAGCGTGAAGAGCGTGCTCGTGATGACGCCCCCGATCACGACGGTCGCCAGCGGCCGCTGCACCTCGGCCCCGGTGCCCTCGGAGATCGCCATCGGGATGAAGCCGAGGCTCGCGACGAGCGCCGTCATGATGATCGTTCGGAGGCACGCCACCGACGTCTCCTCGACGGCGATGTCCCGGGGCGTGCCCGTGGCCAGTCGGTCCCGCAGGGCGCTTGCGAGCACCATGCCGTTGAGCACCGACACGCCCGAGAGCGTGATGAAGCCGACGGCCGCCGAGATCGATAGCGGCATCTCCCGCAGGGCGAGGGCCCAGATCCCGCCGACGCAGGCGAAGGGCACGCTCACGAAGAGGAGGATCGTGTCGGCCGCGTTGCGGTAGGTGAGGTAGAGCAGCACGACGATCAACAGAAGGGCGAGCGGCACGACGATCGTGAGCCGCTTCTGGGCCCGCTGCATGTTCTCGAACTGTCCGCCCCACTCGAGCCGGAACTGCCCCGCGGGAAGATCGACGGACCGCTGAATCGCCGCCTGGGCTTCGGCGACGAAGCCCCCCACGTCGCGGCCGCGGACGTTGCTCTGGACGACGACCCGCCGCTCGCTCCACTCGCGGGTGATGAACTTCGGGCCGGTGATCGTCTCGATGTCGCAGATCCGCTCGAGCGGCACGCTCTCGCCGGCCGGGCTGCGGACGGCGATGCCGCGGAGCGACTCCGGCCCCTTGCGGAGCGACTCCGGGAGCCGCACCACGATCGGGAACCGCAGCTG
The DNA here is from genome assembly GCA_002405515.1 of Planctomycetaceae bacterium UBA4655. Lineage (GTDB taxonomy): Bacteria > Planctomycetota > Planctomycetia > Pirellulales > UBA1268 > UBA4655. The sequence goes on along the minus strand of DHLZ01000161.1, from coordinate 15,483 downwards.
CCCCTCCACGATCTCGCCGACGGCCTTGCCCCCGACGCTCTCGATGATGTCGAGCACGACCTGGGCCGAGATGCCGTAGCGGGCGATGTCGTCCTGCCGGACGGCGACCCGCAGGATCGGCTGGCCCGCGACCTGCTCCACGGCGATGTCGGCTCCGCCGGGAATCGTCCGCATCACTGCCGCCACCTCCTCGGCCTTCCGCACGAGGGTCGAAAGATCCTTGCCAAACACCTTCACCGCGATGTCGGCCCGGACGCCCGACACCATCTCGTTGATCCGCTGCTCGATCGGTTGTGTGAACCAGATGATCTGCCCCGGCAGGCCGGCCACCTCGCCGCTCATCAGCTCCACGAGCTCGGCCTGCGCGCGGGCCCGCTTCCACTTCTCCCTCGGGTGCAGCGAGACGAACATGTCGGTCGCCTCGAGCGCCTGGGCGTCGGTCGAAACCTCCGGCGTGCCCACGCGGCTCCAGACCTCACGGATCTCGTCGGGGAACTGCTCGAGGAGCATCTGCTCCATCCGGGTGTTCATCCGGGCCGACTCCTCGAGGCTCGTGCCGGGGGCGCGGATCGCTCCGATGACGATGTCTCCCTCCGAGAGCCGCGGCACGAACTCCGTCCCGAGGCCCAGCGCGAAGATGCACGTCGCGAGCACGATCGCGGTCGCGAGGATGGCGACCGGCCAGCGGATCGCTAGGCAGCCCCGCAAAAGCGGCCTGTAGGCGAGCCGCGCGAGCCTCACGAGGAGCACGTCGTGGCCGTCCATTCGCCGCGGCAGGACGTAGCTCGACAAGACCGGCACGACCGTGAGCGACAGCACGAGCGACCCGATCAGGATGAACACGACCGTCAGGGCCATCGGGCGAAACATCTTCCCCTCGACCCCCTCGAGCGTGAGGATCGGGATGTAGACGATCATGATGATCAGCTGGCCGAAGCAGGCCGGCTTCTTGACGGCATTCGTCGCCTCCCTGACGAGCTTGAGCCTCGCCTCTCCAGAGAGGCCGGGGTGGTGGGAGATCCGCTCGAGGATGCTCTCGATCACGACGACGGAGCTGTCCACCACGATGCCGAAGTCGATCGCCCCGAGCGAAAGCAGGCTCGCGGCGATCCCCGTCTGCCACATCCCGATGAAGCCGCACATCATCGAAAGCGGGATCGCCGTCGCCGCCACGAGGCCGGCCCGCAGGTTGCCGAGCAGGCAGTAGAGGATCACGACGACGAGAAACGCCCCCTCGAGCAGGTTTTGCCGAACCGTCGCGATCACCCGGTCGATGAGGAGCGTGCGGTCGTAGACCACCTTCGCCTCGACGCCCGGCGGCAGGTCGTCGCGCAGTTTGTCGAACCGCTCGCGGAGCCGCTGCGTCACGGCGTAGCTGTTTTCCCCCATGAGCATGAAGCCCAGGCCGAGCACCACCTCCCCCTCGCCGCCGGCCGTGACGAGCCCCTTGCGGATCTGGTGGCCGATCGCGACCTCGCCGACGTCGCGGATCCGGATCGGCACGCTCTCGCTCGAGGCGATCACGATCCGGCCGATCTCCTCGGTGTTGACCGTGCGGCCGACGCCGTAGACGAGCACGGCGTCGCCGGCCCGCTCGATCGAGCCGCCGCCGACGTTGAAGTTGTTCCGCGGGATCGCCTCGACGACCTGGTCGAAGGTGAGACCGTATTTCTTCAGGAGCGTCGGGTCGAGCCGGATCTGGTACTGCTTGTTGAGGCCCCCCCAGGCGTTCACCTCCGCCGTTCCCGGCACGCTCCGAAGCGCGGGCTTGAGCGTCCAGTCCTGGTAGGTCTTCACCTCGGTGAGGCTCATCCCCTTCGGCACGAGCAGGTAGTGGAACACCTCTCCCAGGCCGGTCGAGACGGGCCCCATCTCCGGCCGGGAGACGCCGGGCGGCACGGCGACGCCGCCGATCCGCTCGTTGATGAGCTGCCTGGCGAAGTAGATGTCGGTGCCGTCGCGGAAGGTCACGATCACGACCGAGAGGCCGAACATGCTGATGCTGCGGATCGATTCGAGCCCCGGCATGCCCCCCATCTCGAGTTCGACGGGAAAGGTGATCTGCCGCTCGACCTCCTCGGCGACCATGCCGGGGGCGACCGTGTTGATCTGCACCTGCACCGGCGTCGTGTCGGGGAAGGCGTCGATCACGAGGTTCGACACGGCCACGCCACCGACGATGCATACCACGACCGCGCCGAGCAGTACGGTGATGCGGTGCGACAGCGACCAGGCGATGATCGACTCGAGCATGGGGCTTCAGAGCCTGCCTGCTTCCATCCGCTCGAGCAAAACCCTGCTCTTGAGCACGTGGCTACCTGGCCCGACGACGTGCGTCGCGCCGGCGAGATCTCCCAGCACCTCGACCGCCCCCGCCGCTTCGAGCCCCTTGGCCACGGTCCTCAGCTCGAATGTCGTCTCATCCTTCGGAATGAAAACGACCCACTCGCCACCGAGAGACTGCACGCTCTCGAGCGGCACGACCGTGCCGATCGATCGCCTCGAAATTTCGATGCGGCCGCGGCCGAACGCATTGGCCCGCAGGACCGAAAGATCCTGGCTCGAGGTTTTCGCCCCGACCGCAATCTCGGCCCTCACCTGGAGCGTCCGCGTGGTTTCGTCGAGTTCGGTGCTGATCCACGTGACGTGGCTCTCGAAGTCACGGTCGCCGCCATCCGGCCGGAAGAGGATCTTCTGGCCGATCTTGATTCGGGCCGCATCCTCCTTGCCCACGTTGAGCACGATCCACATCGTGGACAGGTCGGCCACCTCGAAGATGCTCGACGATGGATCGGCGATCTCCCCGACGACGACGTCGCGGCCGATCACGACGCCGTCGAACGGCGCCACGAGCGGCAGCAGGTTCGACGAGAGTCGCTCGGCATCGACGCCGGCGAGCAGGCTCCGGGGCAGGCCGAGCGTCCGCATCTTTTCCGCCCGGGCGTCGTCGTCGAGCTGCTGAAACTCCTTGATCGAGATCTCGAATCCGAGGTTGATGAGCGCCTGCTCGGCGTTCATGAGGTCGTTGCGTGCCTCGCGGAGGGCGGCCCTCGCTTCGCGGATCTGCCGGCCGAGCACGGCCCCCTTGATCTCCTCCAAAATCGCGAGCGACTCCGTCTTCGACTCGAACACCACCAGCGCCGTCAGAAACTCCGCCTTCAGCCGCCCCACATCCGCACTGTCGATGACGACGAGCACGTCGCCCCGCTTCACCGGGTCGCCGAGCCGCTTGTCGACCCGCCAGACGATCCCGGGAGCCCGCACGGACAGCTGGGCGACCTTCCGTTCGTCGTAGCGAACCACGCCATTGACGATGACCTCGTCGATCATCGACCGCCTCTCCACCGGCACGCACGTGATGCCGGACCGTTTCACGTCTTCAACGGACGCGAACGTGATCCGGGACTCGGAGGCCGCCGCCCGGGCGGCCTTCGTCGCCTCCTCGACCGCGGCGGAAGCGTGCTTCGAGGCGGATGCGGCATGCTCCGCCTCATGAGCCTCGCCATGGTCGCCGGCAAAGCCGAAGGTCCAGTGGGTGTGATGGCCATACCATCCGACGATCGCGAGGCCGGCGAGCGTGGCGAGGCTCAAGAGCCAGCTGCCCGCGGCCGCCAGCCTGCCGGGAGTGGGGGAGTTGGATGTCATTGTTGGAAATGTTCCAGGAAAACCAACGGCCGAAACTCGACAGGCGAACGAACGCCGGCCACCAGAGCGGCGGGGTCAGATGCGGTAGTTTTCCCTGTTCAGATCGGGCTTCACCCCCTCGGGCGTCTCGTCGCTCGCGATGTCGAACCATTCCGGCTTGAAATCGATCCTCGCCCGGGTCGTGGGGTTCGCCAGCGCGATGTTGCTCACCAGGGCGATGACCGCGTCGGCGATCGCCACCTCCGGCTTGCAGCGGGGCTGGTTTTCCGGAGCAGGATTCCGGATGCACCAGGCCCAGTGCTCCATCTCCTCGGCGTAGCCGCGGGAGGGCGGAGCGGCGGCGCCGCCCCCCTTGGCGGCGTAGCCACCGCCGCCGCTGTCGGTCGTGTCGAGGGCCGGGGCACCGTCCTTCCCCTTCGTCACGGTCACGCGGGTGTCCTTCGCCGAATCCTTGTAGAGCATCACGTCCTGTTCCTTCTCGAGCACGAGCGTGCCTTTCGTGCCCATCACCACCTCGCCGTATTCCCCGAAGCCGTTGCCGTTGATCGACGAGTAGGTCACGACGATCTTCTTGTTGGAGTCGGCGACCTGTCCCTTCTCGTCGAAGTAGCCCGGAGCGGGATACTCGTACATGCAGTAGACGTGGTCGTCGATCTCGCGGTCGGCCGGGAAGATGCTGCGGTTGCCGACGGCCGTGACCGTGAGCGGCTTCACCTTCTTCCCCTCGCCGTGCATGGCGGAGACGAAGATGCCGGCCGCGTCGAGCTGGTGGCTGCCGAGCTCCGCCATGAGGCCGCCGCCGGTGCGGTTCCAGAGACGCCAGCGGATCAATTCCTCGAGCGGCGTGCGGGCCGTGCCGTCGGGGAGCGTCATCGGCGTGTAGCCATGCTTGGCCGCGTCGATGGCAGCATCGGCGATCTGCATCTCGAGCTGCGCGATTCTTTTCGCGAGCGACTCCGCCTCCGAGGGCTTGGCGGTGGCGAGATCCTTCTTCCAGCCGGCGAGCTGCTTCGCGAGCTTCTCGTCGGCCGGCATCGGCGGCTTCCAGGAATCCTTGCCCGGCAGGTTGCCGCGGTGCCACTGGGCGCGGATCGAGTGGAGGTCGCCGAGAAGTCTCGCCTTCCCGATCGTGTGGACGGCGTCGTCGTAGAGGATGCTGTAGTGTCGCTGGTGTCCCGTGGCGAGGAGCTTGCCGGTCTCGCGCGAGACGCGGCTCATCTCCTTGCACTCGTGGACGCTGTGGCCCATGAGCTTTTCGGTGAGCACGTGCTTGCCGGCCCGCATCGCCTTGATCGCCGCCTCCGCATGGAGATGGAGCGGCAGGGCGATGATGACCGCCTCGACGTTCTTGTCGGCGAGCAGCTCCTCGTAGGCCCCGTAGACCTTCACCTTCTTGCGGGCCTCGTCCTCCGTCTTCCAGCCATACTTCTTCATGAGTCCGGGACGGGCCGTGTTGGCGCTCGGCGTCGAGACGTCACCGTGGAAGCCGCGGAAGATGTTGAAGGGGCGGATGTCGGCGATCGCGACGACCTCCAGGTAGCCGGGAGTGTGGGCCCCGATGAGCACGCTCCCCTCGTCGCCCGTGCCGAGCACGCCGACCCGCAACGGATCGCCCACGCTCTTGCCGTAGCCGAAATAGAGGGAGCCGAGCCCGACGCCCGAGGCGACGCCCGCCGCCACCGTGCCGGCGAGGAAGTCGCGCCTCGTGACCTCCACCGCATCGGTGAAGTTTTGCCGACCGATCCACTTCTGTTCTTCCGTCAGGTTCATCGCTTCACCTTCTCAGACTTCACGACCCCGGCCACAGCATCGGGCGAGCGGGCAGAATTTTTCCAGCCTCGGCATGAGGAAATAGTCGAGCCCGCACCATCCACCGCACGGCATCGCCGCGAGGGCCAGCAGGGCCGCCATCTCCACCCATTGATCATAGGTCGGCTGGGCGGCCGCGACCCAGAAAGGCTGCGAGGCGATGACGCTTCCGAGGAAAAACACCCCGCCCATCGCGTTGAATTTGACGAGCACCCCCAGGACGAGGCAGGCCCCGATCGTCACGAGCGACCAGCTCACGAACCGGTCGGCCTTCCAGAGCGGGCCTCGCTCCCGGGCGGCGGCCGCGAGCGTCCTCTCGGCCGGCGAAAGGGATGCGTCCCACTCGCCCACGAGCCTGGCCTCGAACCCCTCGGCGTCGGCCATCCAGCCGGATGCGCGTTGCCCGCTCTCCTGCCGTTTCCTGGCGAGCCGCGTCCGCTCGAACGGCGGCCCGTCGGCAGCGGACTGCCGGGCCATCCGGTCGATCCGGGACAGTTGGAGCCTGTACTCCTCGATATCGGGGGCGATCCCGGCGAGGTAGTCGCCAAACTCCTTCGAAGTTCGCTCGATGGCGGCCTCCGCATCGGCAAGCCTCGCCTTGTCGAGCGGCACGGCCTTGATGCGGGCCTCGAGAAGCTTCCGCCAGCCGGCCTCGACCGTTTTTTTCCAGGCCTCGACCGCCGAGGCCGTGTCGCCCGTACCAAGCGTTGCAACCGCGCCGTCCCAGTCGCCGACCTGCGGCAGGGCGGCCCGGTACCGCTCCGCGAGTGGCCCGACCGCGGCCTTCCGGAAGCCCGCACTCGACCAGTTCGGATCCCTCAGGTGGCTGAGACCTTCGAGGAAAAAATGCAGCCCCACGACGAGCCGCAACAACACGAGGGCCGCGACGGCGAGGATCGGCAACCGGATCATGGAAAATATTGCATCTCCTGGGCTCCTGATTATGCCAAGCCCTCGAGCCGCCTACAACGCGAGTCCCACGGAGGTATACTCGGCCTCGGCATGCGAATCGTTCTCTGTTATCCGGTCGAGCCGAGGCACGTCGAGCAGATTCAGGCGATCGCCCCCGATGCGACGATCGTCGATGCGGGGCAGGAGAGGGTGGCGGAGGAACTGCCCGAGGCCGATATCTTTTGCGGCCACCCAAAGGTGCCCGTGCCGTGGGAACAGGTCGTTTCCCGCGGGCGTCTGCGGTGGATACAGTCGTCGGCCGCGGGGCTCGACCACTGCCTCGTGCCCCCGATCGTCGGCTCCGACATCACGGTCACGAGCGCCTCCGGCGTGCTCGCCGACCAGGTTTCCGAGCACGCGATCGGCCTGGCCATCGCCTGCACGCGACGGCTGCCCCTGTTTCTCGCCCAGCAGGCGGCCCGCGAGTTCGTCCGCCGTCCCACACGCGACCTCACCGACGCCACGGTCGGGATCGTGGGGCTCGGCGGGGTGGGCCGGAGGCTCGCCGAAATGCTCGTGCCGTTTCGCGTGAGGATCCTCGCCACCGACTGGTTTCCGGTGCGAAAACCCGCCCACGTGGACTTCCTGGGCGGGCCGGAGAGCCTCCCAAAACTGCTCGCGGAGGCCGACGTGCTCTTCCTCTCCGCGCCGCTCACCGACCAGACCCGCGGCATGATCGACGGAAAGGCGCTCGCCGCGATGAAACGCGGGGCGATCCTCGTCAACATGGCACGGGGGCCGCTCGTGGACGAGCACGCCCTCGCCGCCGCGCTCTCCAGCGGCCAGCTCGATTCGGCCGCGCTCGACGTGACGCCACAGGAGCCGCCGGCCGCCGACAGCCCTCTCTGGACGGCTCCCAGACTCATCATCACGCCCCACGTCGCCGGCCAGTCGGCCCGCCGAATCGATGCGATGACCGACTTCTTTTGTGATAATCTCGAAAGATACGTGCGGGGCGGAACGTTGAGAAACCGTGTCGATAAACGACTCGGGTTTCCCGAACCGGAGGACGCATGAACGCCAGGGATAGCATGACGACGACCGTATTCAGGGAGGAACGCGGCACGATCGCCGTGGCCGGCGAGGTTGGGAGCCGCTGCCCCGAGGAGCTCCTGTCGCGGTACGGGGAGGTGCTCGAAGGCGGCCGGATGAGCTGGACCACGCACCACAACCTGGCCCGTCGGCTCGGGGCGGGAGGGCAGGGGGTCGTGTTCCTCTCGATGCGGCGGGGCACCGACGGCTTCACGCTGCCGGTCGCACTCAAGATCTTCTCTCCCGAGCGGTACGACACCGAGGCCGACTACGACGAGGCGATGGGGCGGATTGCGGCGGTGGCCGCCCGGGTGGCGCTCATCCAGCAGGACAACCTGCTCGACGTCCACAACTTCGTCGAACAGCGGCGGATCCGCCTCATGGAGATGGAGTGGATCGACGGGCACGACCTTTCACGTCTGCTCGCCACGGACATGCTCGAGCGAACTCGCCAGCGGGTGAGCCCCGAGCGATTGAGCTACCTCAACAACGTGATCGTGACGGCGGGGCCGCAGCAGTCGCGGCTCAAGCCCGGCATCGCGATCGCGATCGTGCGGGAGTGCCTCGCGGCCCTCGCCGCGCTCCACCGTGAGGGGATCGTCCACGGCGACATCAAGACCTCCAACATCATGGTCAAGCGGACGGGCAACGCGAAGATCATCGACATCGGCTCCGCGATCGCGCTCGACAACATGCCCCCCAACCGCACCTGCACTCCCGCCTACGCCGCGCCGGAAGTGCTCGAGGGCCGCGAATGCACTCCGCGAAGCGACCTCGCGAGCCTCGGCTATGTGCTCATCGAGATGCTCGCCGGCCACCCGCCTTTCGCGGGCCTGCGGAGCTACCGCGACCTGCTGGAGGCGAAGCGGTCGCTGCCGCACAGGCTTTCACAGGTGCTGCCGAGCGACGTGACCTGCAACGAGCTCCTGATGACGTTCCTCGGCGGCCTCATCGCCGCCGACCCCGCCAAGCGGTTTCCGAGCGCCGAGGCGGCCGACCTCGTGAAGGAGGGGGCCGCGAGCTTCCACCGTCAGCTCATCGTCGGCGGGCTTGCGAGCGAATACGAAAACGAAATCCGGCTCTGGATGGAGGAGCTGGACTGAAAAACCGAGGGTGAAAAACAAAAACCGAGGGTGAAAAAGCGAGGGTGACGGGACTCGAACCCGCGGCCTCCAACGTGACAGGCTGGCGCTCTAACCAACTGAGCTACACCCCCTCTGGACCGCGGTCGGCAGGGCTGCCGCCGCGAGCCGTGAACGGGCTGGGCCTCGCAAGCCACAGAGTATAGCAGCCCTTCCGGGCCGTAAATCCCCGCTCGAAAAAACCCGCCTAGAAAATCCCTCTCGTGGAATCGAACCCCTTCCGTCGGGCCATTTCGAAATCCTCCGCCGCCTGCCGCTCCCGGCCAACCGCCTCGTGGATCAGGCCGCGGTGGTGGAGCATCACGGCGATCGCGTGATCGACCGACCGCAGCCTGCGGGCGAACTCGGTCCGCTCGAACTGACCTGCCATGAAGACGAGCTGCCGGCGTGACTGCCGCATGCCGTCGATGGCCAGCTCCATCGTCGCGAGCGCCTCGTCCTGTCGGCCGGCAAGGTGGAGCAGGAAGCCGTGCGTGTCGAGCAGTTCGGGCGACGCCTCGCCCGTCGCGTTCAACGCCCGCTCGATGTCGCGGAGCGCCTCCGGGATCTCGCGGCCGACGACCGCGCGGATGTAGGCCCGGAAATTCAGGCCGCCCGGATCTCCCTCGCCGACCAGCGACACCGCCTTGCTGGCGCACGCGACCGCCGCGTCGGCGTCGCCAAGGCACACGTGGGCGATCGCCCGCAGCCGCAGCGGCTCGGCGTTTCGCGGGTCGAGCGAGGCCGCGCGATCGGCATCGCGGATCGCGGCCGCAGGGTCGCGGGCCTCGAGCAGGAGCTTTCCCCGCAGGCAGTAGAGCTCCACGTCGTCGCCGTGCCACTGGATCGCCCGGTCGATCTCGGCAGCCGCCGCGGCCGACTCGTCATCGACCTCGAACGTCGCGCTCCTCCAGAGCGAAAATCGCACCACTCCCTCGCGGATCTCCGGGAGGATCACCGGCCCGAGCACCGTCGGCACGACGCATGCCCCGAGCAAGGCCAGCAGGAAGAGTCGCTTTCCGCGGCCGGCCCGGCCACGCGTCGGCCCTCCACGTCGGCTCGTCAGCACCCTCTCCGCAGGAACGGCGGACGGACCTCCACCGACCGGCGACTCCGAATCGAAGTCGATCGGGACGGGAAAGCCGAGCGGGTCGTAGCGGCGGGTGGACATCGTTCCGATGATAGCCTTTGGAGACGGTTTGACGCACGCTTTCGGGTTTGACTAGAGTGCGGGTTTGGCGGCCCCGCACGGAAAGGATGGCTCCTCATGCCGCTCTTCGAGATCGAGACGAGCGCCCACATCATCATCTGCTGGGCCAGCGACGAGCAGGCCGCGGGGGCCGTCGTCCATGACGCCTACCCCGGCGAGGAAGTGAAGCGGCTCACCCGCCGGCCTCGCGACACGTGGGTCATCTCGAAATCGGCCCTCGGTCTCACCGATCACCGCGGCGATCCGTGCAACACGGCCAGGGAATGCCTCTCGAAGGCCGCCGGCGACAAGGTGCACGCGATCCGGCTCTACATGCGGGAGACCGGCGACGACCTCGAGCGGGCCCGCAAGGTCATCGAGTCGAACATGGTGATGGGCTGGTAGCGGGCTGTCGCTGGGCTCAGGGTCGCTGGGCTCAGG
>DHLZ01000161.1:0-5135 GCA_002405515.1 Planctomycetaceae bacterium UBA4655 | reverse complement strand
CAGGGTCGCTGGGCTCAGGGTCGCCTCGTCAGTCTGAAGACGACGAGCCTGCTGGGCGTGTCGAGTCCGCCGTTGTCGCCGATGCCGACGAGTGCCCTGCCGCCGTCGGCGAGCTTTGGGCCGAGGCAGAGCCCCTCGAGGTTGATGCCGAGTTGCCCCTTCCAGAGGAGCCGCTTGGGCACCGCCGCCGATGCCTTCTCGACAAGCCGCTCCCGCACGCCGGAGACGTCCTCGGCGCCGTCGAGCGAGACCTCGTAGAGCCGGCTCTCGAACGGCGGCAGCCCGGCGCCGCCGCTCCGCTCCAGCACGAGCAATCTGTCGGGCACGAGGCAGACGATCGCCGTCACGCCGGAGAAGACCGGCCCGTCGAGCAGCTTCACGAAGCGGTGCGGTGGATCGACGCGATAGGCGTGCTGGATCGTCGCCGACGCGTCGCCGCCGCCGCCGCGAGCGATCGGCACGCGCGCCAGCCGCACGACGCCCGCCGCATCGGCGGCCACCGGCGGCCCATCGACCTCGAGCGGTTCCTCGTTGGCCGTCCAGACGTGGCGGCCTCCGGCATCGATCGCGAGCGATTCGAACCCGCGGTTCGGCCGGCGGCGACGAAAGATCTCGGGCACCGCGAGGCTCGCAAGCCGTCGCCCGCTCGAAAGATCGAACGCGTGGATCCCGGGGGAATCCTCCTCGCACAAAAGCACCCGCCCGGCCGGCGGGGCGACCGCCGCCGAATCACGCGTTGCGACATCGTGTGGTGGCAGCCAGACGACGTCCTCGTAGTCGTGATGCTCGGCGATGGTCGAGATCGCAAACTCCGAAGCCGAGACCGGCCCGCCGGCGTCGGAAAGCTCGAGCCGAAACGAGAGAACGGACCGGCTGTTGTCCATCACGCCGAGATACCGGCCGTCGCCCGTCCAGGCGATGCCGCTCAACCCCAAGACCGGAGCGGAATTGCCCACCGGATCGAGCACCTCCTTGGGCAGGGTCAGGGAGCCCCGCATGTCCACCACGACCTCGTCAGCGGTCGATCGTGTCGATATCGACGCCGCGATCAGCAGTCCGGCCGCGCAGAGCAGCCGCGGGCGGCGAGGAACGAAACAGCTCATCCCATGACTCTACCGCAGCGGCGATTGGAACGAGGCTTGGCGGACCGGTCCGTCGTCGGCCGGCTCGCCGACGATCGCCTGACTCGGACGGTAGGTCGATGTCCCGCCGGGTCGGTAGCCGGGATCGGGCCTTCTCGCCGGGGGGGTCGAGGGGCCGGCCGAACCGCTCGGCGCACGCAGCCGATTCACACTGGTTTGCGGTGGCACGGCCGAGGGATCTCCGACAGCCGACGCCGCCTGGGGAAGAGCGTCCGACGGCGACGGCGGAGGGGCGGAGGCCGCGAACGCGGCTGGAGCGGCCGCGGCCGCGGCCGCGAACGGCTGGCTTCCAAACTGGCTCGCTCCCGATGTCGAGTAGCGGCTCGAGGGCTCGGTCGCCGGTTCCGACACCGTTGCCGACGACGACGACGATGCCGCAGCGGAAAAGCTCGGCGCGGCCGCTGCTGCCTGGCCAAACCGCGAGTCGGCGTAGCGGGCCGGCGGCTCGAGGGCGTCGGGCGTCATCGACGAAGCGGATCCGAAGCCGAGCGCCGCGGACGATCCTGCCGCTGGAGGCGTGGCGGGCGAGCCTGCCGCTGGAGGCGTGGCGGGCATTGCGGGCGTCGCGGTCGATGGCGATGTGGCGGGCAATCCAGCGAAGGCAGCCGGGCCGGACGGGGAAGGGGGTGGCGACGTCGGAGCCGTCGCGGTCGGGCCGCCGCCCGCTGGCCAGCCCTGGTAGGGGCCAACCTGCGCGGCGACGCCGCCGGGAGTCGCCGGACTCGCCGTGGCCGTCGGGTTCGAGGCAGCAACCGCACCCCGCGTCCCGTAGGCGTCGGGGGAGTTCCCGCCGGCGAAAACCGACGGGGCGGCGGCGGGGGTGGCGGCGGGGGCGGATGCGAGCGATGCGGGCTTCTGCCCATCGACCGCATAGGACTGCGGCGTGGTCGTCGTCGGGTAGGGCCGCTGCGTCTCGGAAGGCTTCTCGACCTTGCCGTCGAACGACGGTGCCGAAGCCAGTTTTTCGTTGTCGGCCGGCCCCTTCGAGCTACCCGGCCACCAGGCAAGCGGCGAGCTCGTGCCGCCGGTTTTGCAGCCCGACAATGCGAGGATCGCCACCGCCACGAGACCGGACATCGCCGCCGGCAGAGAATGGCGACCGCGGCGACGCTCCGCGAAACTCGAGCGAGCAACTTCGTGCGAGGGGCGATCGCCTCGGAGGTTCATGCCGTTCTCCTACCTGCGGGTGGAAAGAAGCCGGGCGGAGAGATAGGAGTGCTATCACGCGGCGTCAACAGCGGTTCCCCGGAGAGGCTCACCGCCACAAGGGCGGCAAGACGGGCAGCCGGGGCGAGTTCGCCGGCGATGGCTTGCCGACGAGCCCGATCGTTGCGGACCCCACCAGAGGCAAGGCCCACGGCAACGTCCGTCGGACCGGGGAAGATATACTCGCTTTCCGGGTAATTTGCTTGCCATGATCGCGAGCCGCCGAGATCGAAAGGAAAACGACAGCGTGGTTTCGAAGGTCATGCCCCGCCCACGAAACGCGGTCGTCGCTCGAGACTTCGTCGCTCGAGACTTCATCGTGGCAACCGATGCCCGACACCGTGCGAATTTCCACACCACGGCCGGGCGAGGTTCGATCCGGCTCCTGCATGCTCTCGCCGCGAGGGTCGTCGGTTCGATCGCTGTTCTTTCAGCGGCGGGGCTGTCGGCGGCCGAGTCCGATCCGCTCGTCGGCGGGATCGCCGCGGAGGCGGCCCAGAAAGCCGCCGTGCAAAAGCAGCGGCAGCAGCAGATCGAGCGATACGAAAAAAACCTCGAGCCGTGGCTTCAAGGAGTCGTCGATGGAGAACTGGAGCTCGTGAGGGGATCGTGCGGCAGCCTTTCGCCGGCCGCCCGTCGGGAGATCTTCACCGCCGGCAAGATGGCCGTAGCAACCGCGGGCGAACCGTTCGACGCCAGGAAGGACGTACAGCAGGCGATCTACGCGGCCGTCAAACCGCATGCGACGCCGGAGGAGTTTGCCGCCTATGAGCGGGAGCGAGCGGCCCGGCTGGCTCGCCGCGGCATCGCCGCACGGGCAAGCATCGTCGCCAGGCTCGACGACAAACTGCACCTCTCGACCGCGCAGCGGGCCGCGATCGCGGCCGACCTGGAAGGGGCCTGGAAAGACGACTGGAGCCGGGAGCTCACCGATCCGAACTTCGTCAGACTGGCCCCCGACTTTGCCGACGGCCATATCGCTCCACACCTCAACACGTGGCAGCGGACCGCGTGGAAGACCTGGCGTGAACAGTCCGGCGCGAACCAGGCTCCCCGCCATGCTCCGAACCCTTTTCAAGCCATCGCACTCCCGCCCCAGCACGACACGTGGTGGACACCATGAGAGGGCCGTGGTGGACGCCATGACAGGATCGACATGGATGCGACCGGCGAGGTTCGATCGGCCGCGGTGGAAGCCAGCCGGGACAGGCTGGGCGGAGAGGGTCGTCGCGATCATGATCGGCGTCGCGGTCGTGGCTGTCGCGAACGCGGAGGATGATCTCCTGGTCGATGAACCGCCGCCCGTGACACCCTTGCAGAGGCAGACCGCCACCTGGGACTTCGGTGCGTACTTCGATCGATCCGTCTTCGAACCAGAACCCGAACGAAAGATTTCGTTCATCAATCGAGCCAACGCCCCTGCGACCGCACCGCCGGCGGAGACCACCGGGGCGGATGCCGCGTCAACGAGCCTGGCGAGGGTTCTCAGGATTGCCGAGGAACCATTCGCGCGGATCGACTCGTTGGGCGGCCTCACCGAGCCCCAGCGGCGAAAACTGCGGCTAGCGATCGAATCGGACGCCCGCCGCACCGCCGATGCGATCGACCCGGTGCGTCGAAAATATCTCGGCATGAAGCTGAACCAGCAGGACGGGGCGTGGCCGGAGCGGATGAAGGAGTTTCGGGCGGACGTCGAGGCCTGCCGCAAACAACTCGCTCTGCTCTCGAGCGGAGAGTCGTTGTTCATGAAGGCCCTGCCGACGACGCTCGCGCCCGAGCAGCATGCCCGGCTCGCTACCGAGACGGACGCTTCGCTGGACTTCCTGTGGCGGACGATCGTCGCCCGCGTGATGGTGCAGTTCGACGACGTGCTCGGCCTCGACGAGAAGCAACACGAGAACCTCGAGTCTCTGCTTCTTGCCGAGCGGCCGCAGTTGCCAAGCGGCGGTCGATCGCGGTTGACCGCGATACAACTCGGCCCCCAACTCGTCGCCCTGTCCCTCACGCGGATCGAAAAAGACAGGCTCGCCTCGGCTGTCAGCCCGCGGCAGGAAAATCTGCTCCGATCGTTCACGAACACGTTCTCGGATCTACGACAGATCCTCGAACACCAGGGACTGCCTCAAAAGGAGCGGTAACGCCACCTGAACCGTGGCCCCGGAACGCGTCCCGGCACGCGCCTTGCTTTCGACCGGGAATTCCGTCCAAAAACCCTCCTTCGACGCCGAGCCAAGATCGGTCGTCCTGATGCGTCCAACGGTTCATGCAGGACGGAGTGTTTCCACGTTGGCCGATTCCGACGCGCAACTTGTGGCCGCCTGGCGGCAGTCAGGAGACCGCGGGTCGCTGGAAATCCTCGCCTCCCGCCACCTCGCCACCGGCGCCCCATGGTCCACTCGATGACGCTTGACGAACGCCTCGCCGACGACCTCGTCCAGGATGTCTTCCTGCGTGCCTTCCGCGGCCTGGGAAGCTTCGATGGTCGGGCACGTTTCACGACCTGGCTCTACCGGATCGCGATGAACATCACCCACGACACCCTCGCCCGCCGACGGCGGTCGCCGATCGACGGCCGGGCGGAACTGCCGCCGGCTGCGGCCTGTCCGGCGGAGCCCCCGGAGGCGGAGGCCGAGGCCGCCCGGATCGAGGGCTGCTCGCGGGCGACGATCTCCTGGCGGCTGCACGAGGCCAAGAAGCGGCTCGCCGTGTCCCTGCGGCACCATGCCACGCCATGAAGCACGACAGCCCCGAGCACGACATTCCAGACCCGTCTTCTACAGTTTGAAA
>DHLZ01000316.1:3832-4092 GCA_002405515.1 Planctomycetaceae bacterium UBA4655 | reverse complement strand
GCTCGCCATCGGGAATGTCGGCGTTCGGCGCGATGCCGCCACCGGTCGGCATGCGGTCAACGGACATGCGGCGGGCGGAGATGCCACCGGCGACTTCTGCGGCTCATGCGACAAACCACCCTCCCACGACACCTCCCGACGCCAAAGGCCAAACTCATGGCCCGGGTGGGCGAGGAGTTTCCGCTGGAGTGCCCGGGGTGTGGTGGCGACATCCGGCTGATCGCGTTCATCACCGAGCCAGGGCCGATCCGGAAGATCCT
>DHLZ01000316.1:0-3673 GCA_002405515.1 Planctomycetaceae bacterium UBA4655 | reverse complement strand
CATACAGAGTGGCGAACCGCTCGAGCCGCCGCCCGTGTCTCCCGCCCGCGGGCCACCCGCCGACTGGGGAGAGCTCGTGCAGGTCCACTTTCGACCGGGCAATCTTTCAGGGACGGATAGACGAGCTGCCCGTGCTCGACATCCGCAGCCTCTGACGGGATCCGATGCCACGGTGCGGACGGCCCGTGAGAAGGGCGGTTTCAAGGCCGGTCTGCGCCAACGAGAAAAATTTGACCTTGAGCGTGGATAGGAAGCTCCTCGGAACCTCCACGATCGGGCCGCATACGGCCCAGCCAGCTCCGGCGGCTGCTCCTCATGATCCGCCCCGCACGGCCGACGCTTGCCGAAGCGCCATTGGCCGACCCATCCTTTCACATGGGTGCAGGCCGACCGGCACCGCGTCCCGCTCGGTTGGCGGGACCGCGATTGGTCGGATTGGCGACGCCGCACCGGGGAGCAGCCTCCGGACTTCGACCGGCTGCCCTCGCGGCCGTTCCTGCCGGATCCGCTGCTGGAGCAGATGGACCGCTCGATCCGTCCGGTCTACCGCCTGCTCGGAGCCGAGGATCGCCTGGCGCTGCGGCGGCGAGCGACGACCGGATCGCCGGAGTCGCCGTGTGCAACGCGTTCACGCCGCTGCGTTCATCGACCGGCGGCGCGGCGTTCGTCGAGGATCTGGCGGAGCGGCACGGCCTCGTGCCGCGGCTGGGATTCTTCAGCGGCGCCGAAGGCCGGATCCCGGTCGATTTCGATGCGGTCCAGGCGGCGGTCGCGGACGGCAGCTCGGTCGGACCCGGGGAACGCAACGACGCCGGCCCGGGAAGGTAGCCGGCGACCGTGCGTTGCGCGGTGCTGTGCTGGATCGTGGGGAAGGCGGCTCTCGACCGCCACCTCGCCGATCTCGGCGCGGCGGAATGGGCGTTCGTCACCGCCTGCAATCCCCGTTCGACGCGACTCGACGCAGCCGGGAACGCCGACCGGATGGCGAGGCTGGACGCGGTGCTTCGCGACCGCGGCCTCGCCTGGCTCGCGGGCTCGGGGCAAGGGGCGGCGGGCGACTGGCCGGCGGAGCCGAGCCGGCTCGTGCTCGGCATCGGTGAAGCCGACGCCGTCGCCCTCGGTCGTCTCTTCGGGCAGAATGCGATCCTCGCCGGCGGCCGCGGACAGGCCGCGCGGCTCGTCTGGGTAGCCTGGTGACGTTCCGCCCCGGGGCGCGGCCTGGAAGGATGGCGAGGGATGCGAATCGTTGAGGTGGCGCGGATCGGCCGGGAGAGCGACTACAATGTCGCCAACGGCACGACCGCGCCCGTCACGCTCGACCGCGTGCAGCGGCGGGCACGGGCACACCGGCCGGCCGAGACTCGCCACCAGCACGAACGCATGCCCCCCGGGACTCGCTCTGTGAACGTGGCGTCACGGAAGATGGGCAGGTCCCGTCCACCCTCCCGCGCTCGAGACTCCAGGCCCCATACGATGCACATCACGCTCCGCTGGACTTTCGCCGTCGCCGCGCTCACGGCGCTCACGGCGCGACAGGCGGCGGCTGCCGACGTGGCCGCCGCCGCCCCGGCGGTTTTTCAATTCGCCAAGGCGGTCAAAACGTCCACTGGCGAACGTGACGCCTTTCTCTGGGTTCCACCGCGGGCGCAGCAGGTCCGTGGCGTGCTTTTCGCCGGCATGACCTCGGCTGAGCGCGAGCTCGTCAAGGATGCCGCCGTGCGCCGCGTGTGCGAGGAGGAAAGCCTGGCGATCGTCTTCCTGCGGACCGGCATCGGCTCCGTCAACGTGCAGCAGGTGCTCGACGATTTCGCCCGCGCGAGCGGCTATCAGGAACTGTCCGTCGCGCCCCTCTTTTTCGTCGGCCACTCGGCCGGCGGCCCCCAGGCCAAGGCTGCCGCCGTCACGCATCAGGCCCGCTGTTTCGGCGTGATGCAGTACCGCGGCGGCTCGCCCGGCGTTCAAGCGAATGCCACGGATCCCGATCCCGTCCCGCCGGGCGTTCCCGCGGTCATGATGCTGGGCCAGTTTGACGAGTTCGGGAAGGTCGCCCGCGACGAAAACGGGCGCGAAAACTGGGAGAACGGCGTCGACTCCATGCGAGTCTTCCGCTCCGCCGATCCGCGCAACCTCGGCAGCTTCGTCGTCGAGCCCGGTGCGGGGCACTTCGCGTGGTCGGATCGCAGCGCGGCATACTTCGCGCTGTTTCTCCGGAAGGCGGCCCGCATGCGGATCCCCGACTGGTCGCCCGACGCACGGGCGCCCATCGCGTGCCGCCAGATCGATGCGACCCGTGGCTGGCTGACGGAGCTTCCCACCCGAGTGGCCGCCAGGCACATGCCGGCCCTGGCCGCCGCGTAGACCGGCGAGCAAGGCGATGCGTCATGGCATTTCGACCGCGAGATGGCCGAGGCGACGGTCGCGCATCACCGCGGTCTCGTCGGCAAGCGAGATCAGTTCATCCGCTGGCTGGATCCCTGCACCGTGGAAGAGAGCGCACGGTTTTTCCTCGACGAGATCATGTGGATCGGTGATGGGCAGACCTTTGAAGTCCACCCGCGATACGCGGAGACCTATCCGCAGCAGCATGGCGGCAAAGGCCCGATTTGGGCGCAGGCCGGCCAGCCGGTCGGCAACTCGGCCATGGCGATCCGACTGCGGCCCACGGGCGGCCCGCTCGTGGCCGTGGGGCCCAACGCCTTCCGCGTGCAGTACGACGCGCTGGCGCCCGCTCCCGGTCCCAAGGCGACCTCGTTCATCGCCGCTGTCGAAGGCGACGACCGGTGGCGGTATGCCGAGCAGGTCGGCATCGTCCGCAGCCTTCTCCTGACCGAGGGGCAGGAGCAGTCGATCACGTTTCCGGCACTGCCCGACGTGAACGCCGCCAGCCCACCGCTTGAACTGAACGCCACCAGCGACAGCGCGCTGCCTGTTGAGTATTACGTGGCGCACGGACCGGCCGTCATCGAGCAGGGCAGGCTGATCCTGCAGGAATTGCCCCGGCGGGCCCGATTGCCGATCGAGGTCAAGGTCGTCGCCTACCAGTTCGGCCGCGGCGTCGAGCCCCGCTTCAAGCCCGCGGAGCCCGTCGCGCGGATCCTGCGGGTGCGATGATGCCTTCGCGACCTGGCCGTCGATGCCGAAGGTGATCGCCGTCGCCGTGCCGCTCCGCGCCGACAAAGGCCGTGCGAACGCTCGGAACGAGCGGTCGGAAAATGCTTGCAGGCCCGCCCTTGGCCGGGCTAGGAATTGGGAATGCACGCCATCCACGTTCCGTACGCGGACGGATGGCTCAAACGCTTCCAGGCCGGCACGGGCCTGAACTGGGAGGACATCATCGTCGTCGGCTTGTCGCACGGCTCCACCACCGCGGCCCGCTTCGCGCAGCAGAAGAAGCTCGATCGCGTGCTGTGCTTCAGCGGGCCGCGCGACCAGGACCAATCGTGGCAGGCGCTTCGCTCGGCCAGGCCACGCCGCTCGATCCGGACTGCCAACAGCCGGCGAAGTGACGGCCCCCTGGACGGCCGTGCGGATCACGCTTCCCCCACCGCGATCACGAGGATGGTGTTGCCGCGGCCGGCCCCACCTTCGGCCTCCTGCTCGAACACGCGAGGGTGATCCGCCGGCACCGGTTTCAGACGGTGATGGTGCTGCCGCGGCAGCGGATCCGGGGGAC
>DHLZ01000269.1:1307-3760 GCA_002405515.1 Planctomycetaceae bacterium UBA4655 | reverse complement strand
CGCCCCGCTCGGCTTGCGGCTCGGGCTTCCGGGAATTTGCACGCTCGGCCTGCAGGGAAACACTGCGCCTCGGGCTTCCGGGAATTTGCAGCAAACGCCTGCAGGAAAACTTGCGGCTCGGGCTTCCGTGCTGCGGGGGAGTTGACCTGCGACGCCGGGGGAGCGTCTGCTCACCCGTCGCGCAGCGTGTCGGCCTGGCGGCGGATCGCGTGGAGGTCGGCGGCGGGCTTCCTCGCGAGGTTCTTCAGCTGCATCGTCATCCGCTGGTTCTTCGCGAGCAGTTTTTCGTGGCGGGCGAGGAAGTCCCAGTAGAGGGTCGTGAACGGGCAGGCGTCGGGCCCGGTGGCCTTCTTCGGGTCGAACCGGCAGCCCTTGCAGGCGTTGCTCATCCGGTCGATGTAGGCGCCGGTCGCGCAGTACGGCTTCGAGGCCATGACGCCGCCGTCGGCGAACTGGCTCATGCCGATCGTGTTCGGCAGCTCCACCCATTCGACGGCGTCGACGTAGACGGCGAGGTACCAGCGGTGCACCTCCCGCGGCTCGACGCCGAAGAGGAGCGCGAAGAGGCCCGTCACCATCAGCCGCTGGATGTGGTGCGCGTAGCCGAAGCGGAGCGTCTGGCCGATCGCGTCGCGGAGGCAGTTCATCTCCGTCGCGCCGGTCCAGAAGAACTCCGGCAGCTTCCGGTCCGCGGCGAGCGCGTTTCGCGACTCGTATTCCGGCATGAGCTGCCAGTAGACGCCGCGGACATACTCCCGCCAGCCGAGCACCTGCCGGATGAAGCCCTCGACCGATTCGAGATCGGCCTTCCCCTTCCGCCAGGCCCGCTCGGCGGCCGCGACGACGTCCCGCGGGTCGAGCAGCTTGAGGTTCATCGCCTGGGAGAGCCGCGAGTGGTAGAGCCAGGGCACCCCCGTCCAGATCGCGTCCTGGTAGGTGCCGAACCGCCCGAGGCGGTGCGCGAGAAAGTCCTCGAGGGCGGCGTTCGCATCCTCGGGCGTCACGGGCCAGTCGAAGGCGTCGAGGCTGCCGGGATGCGAGGGGAACCGGGCGTTCACCATCTCGATCACGCCGCGGGTGATCGCGTCGGGCTCGAACCGGACGGGCGAGGGGAGCTTGCCGGGGCCGGTCTTCGGGAACGCGCCGCGGTTTTCGGCGTCGTAGTTCCAGCGGCCGCCGGCCGGCTCCCCATCCTCCATGAGCACGCCGAACTTCTCCCGCATCGGCCGGTAGAAGTACTCGAGCCGCAGCTGCTTGCGGCCCTTGGCGTGCGCGGCGAACTCCTCCTTCGAAAGAAAGAAGTGGCGGTCGGGGCGGATCTCGAGCGGGATCTTCTCCTGCTTCGCGAGTTCGACGATCGCCGCCTGCACCCGCCACTCGCCCGGCTCGACGACGACCAGACGCTCCGGCGGATTCTTCGCCTTCCGCAGCCGCCCAAGGCTCGCCCGCAGGGCCTCGGCGAGTGTGCCCGGCTCGTGTGCCGGCTTCTTCGGCGGCGATGCGGCGAGTTCCGTGTAGTCGATGTCGAGCTTCTCGCGGCGGAGGCGGTCGCGGAAGTGCCGCATCGCGGAGAGGAAGACGGCGATCCTCGCCTTGTGGGTCCAGACGTGGGTCGATTCCTCGGCGACCTCCGCCATCCAGACGGCGTCCTGCCGCGGGTCGAACCCGTCGAAGCCGCCGCCTTGCCGGTCGAGCTGGTCGCCGAGCACGATCACGAGGTTTCGCATGGGGCCTCCTCAGCCGCCTTCGATCGATTCCTTGCGCCGCTCGAGCTCCTCGAAGACGGTCGTGATCTCCTGCCGCGTGGCCCGGAGGGTCTCGTGCATCGAGAGGATGAGGGCGGCCGCCTCCCTCGCCTCGCTCGCCAGCTCGTCCATCGGCGTCTCCGAGTTGTCGAGCCGCACGAGGATCTCCTCGAGCCTCGCCTCCTTCGCCTCGTAGGGCAGCTTCGAAAGGTCGCCGGCCTCCGGGGCCGCTTCGGCCGCTTCAGACTTTGGTCGCTTCGCCATCGTGGGTGGTCTCCTGCGTGATCTCCCGGACCGTGCTAGTGGCCGTGCCGTCGGCGAACTGCGCGACGAGCGTGCCGCCGGGTGAGAGCGACGCGACCGTCGTCACGACCCGGCCGGTCTCGTCGCGGCTGATACTGTAGCCGCGGCGGAGCACCCGTTCCGGCCGGAGCGACTCGACCCGCCCGCGGACGGCCTCGAGCCGCGCCAGCGCCTCGTCGAGGGCGTGGCGGTAGCGGGACTCGCGGAACCTGCCGCGGAGCCCCTCGAGCCGCACGATCCTCCGGTCGAGTCCCCGCGCCTCCCCGAGCCGGCGGGCGTGGAGTTCGAGCGAGCGGGCGGCGAGGTCGAGCGGCCGGCGGACGAGGTCGGCGAGCCGCTCGGCCGCCGTGGCGAGCCGGTCGTCGAGCCCACGGATGCGATGGAGGATCGCCTCGGCGACGGCCG
>DHLZ01000269.1:0-1109 GCA_002405515.1 Planctomycetaceae bacterium UBA4655 | reverse complement strand
CCGACCCAGACCGGCATCGGCATGTCGGCGATCGTCCGGGCCACCTTCTCGTTGTCGAACCAGGCGAGATCGACGGGCGAGCCGCCCCCGCGGACGATCGCGACGAGGTCGAGATCGGCCTTCGCGAGGGCTTGAAGCGCGGCCGTCACCTCCGATTCCAGGGCCGGCCCCTGCACGGTCGCCGTCGCGAGCACGATCCGGAAGGCGTAGGGGGAATCGGCGAGCGTCCGGCGAAAGTCATTGAAGGCGGCCGAGTCGGCGGCGGTGACCAGCCCGATCCGAAGCGGCGCCGTCGGCAGCGGAAGGGCGGCGTTCTTCCGCAGCAGGCCTTCGGCGAGCAGCCGTTCGAGGATCAGCCGTCGGTTGCGGTCGATGTGGGCCTCGCCGAACGACGGATCGACGTCGTGGATCTGCAGCGACAGCCCGTGCACCTCGTGGTAGGCGACCGAGCAGAGGGCGCAGATGTCGCGGTTGCCCGCGAGCAGCTCCGGGCAGCCGGCGAGCTCGAGCTTGCGTCGGATCCCGAGGAGCGTCGACTTCCAGATGATCGCGTTCATCTTCGCGACGGTCTGGCCGTCGTCGTCGATGTCGAGCAGTTCCCCGTAGAAGTGGCCCGACCTCGCGGGACCGCGGGCGACGAGCTGCGCGCGAAGCCAGAACCGCCTCACCGTCACCTCGAGCAAGAGGTCGCGGATCCGGGAGGTCACGGCCGCGAGGCGAAATATCTGCGGCGGGGAGGATTGGTTCGGCGCGGGGGCGGGGTCGGGCATGCGAGTTGTTCTACCAAGGGACCCTGGAGCCGGCATCTGGGGCGGTTGTGCGGTTCCCAGGAGGCGATCAGGCCGAACATACGGAAGCCCGAGGCGCAAGCCGAGAGGGGAGCAGGCGTGGCAGCAACTCGGCGGCCCGGTTCATTCCGGAGATGTTGCGAAAACGGTTTTTGGTGACCTCGCGTCAACTCGCGGCACACCCATCAACTCCCCTCTCGGCTTGCGCCTCGGGCTTCCGGGCATTTCCAGCAAACGCCTGCAGGGCAACTTGCGCCTCGGGCTTCCGGGCATTTCCAGCAAACGCCTGCAGGGCAACATGCGCCTCGGGCATCCGAGACG
>DHLZ01000092.1:16517-16951 GCA_002405515.1 Planctomycetaceae bacterium UBA4655 | reverse complement strand
GGGCCTTTAATGGCATGGGGGAAGCCAACTACAGCACTCTCCACCACCCCTGCATGCATGTTGATGGCATTCTCTACTTCGGCTGTTCCGATGCGGTGACCACTTACGTTGAGTACGTCATCAACTCTGCCGGTGATGCGATAGAAACCATCTTTGTCCCGCAATGCTCCATCTCCGGTGAAATAAAGTCCGGGATAGGTGGCGAAGTAATTTTGCCGGCAACGTTCATGGTCGCCATAGGTAGTGCGAAGTATGGATGGCCAGGGAGCTTTGATGCAGAGGTTGCCTGCAATTGTTTCATCGCCTACGGCAGTTTTTTCATTTCCGTTTTCATCTACCAGCAGCAATTGAACGCCCGGCAGCGGAAGGGTAGCCCAACTCGGTTTGGCGGGAGTAATGCCTGCCAGGTTGCTGATGAGACAGCCACCTGTTTC
>DHLZ01000092.1:12255-16388 GCA_002405515.1 Planctomycetaceae bacterium UBA4655 | reverse complement strand
ATCATGATCCCGCCGGTCTCGGTCTGCCACCAGGTATCGACGATGGGACATTTTTTCTTGCCTACATTTTCATCGTACCAATGCCAGGCTTCTTCGTTGATGGGCTCGCCAACGGTACCCAATACTTGCAGGGAAGAAAGGTCTTTTCCCTGCAGGGGTTCTTTACCAAATCCCATGAGGCTTCTGATGGCGGTGGGTGCGGTATAAAATATGTTGACACGGTATTTGTCTATGAGATCCCAGAACCTGCCGGCATCGGGCCAGGTAGGAATGCCTTCGAACATCAGTGTGGTGGCGCCGGCACTCAGTGGTCCGTAGAGGATATAGCTATGGCCGGTGATCCATCCGATGTCGGCAGTACAGAAATGTATCTGACCGGTCTGGTATTGGAAGACATTCACAAAAGTATAGTTCGCATAGACCATGTATCCGCCGCAGGCATGCACAACACCCTTGGGTTTACCGGTAGAGCCGGAGGTGTAGAGGATGAAAAGGGGATCTTCTGCATCCATTTCTTCGGCGAAGNNCCACCAGGTGTCGACGATCGGACAACGCTTCCCGCCGATCACCTCGTGGTACCAGATCCACGCCTCGGGATTGATCCCCTCGCCGACCGTGCCGAGCAGCCGGAGGCTGGAAAGGTCACGGCCCTCGATGTGCTCCATGCCCCACTTCATGAACGACCGGATCGCCGTCGGCGCCGTATAAAAAATCGTCGGCCTCTCCTGCTCGACGATCTCCCAGAAGCGGCCCTCGTGCGGAGCGTTGGGCGCCCCCTCATACATGAGGATGCTCGCCCCGGCGGCGAGCGGGCCGTAGGTGACGTAGCTGTGGCCGGTGATCCAGCCGCAGTCGGCCGTGCACCAGAAGAGGTCGTCGTCGCGGAGATCGAACACCCACTCGGCGGTCGTCTTCGCCCAGAGCAGGTAGCCGGCCGTCGTGTGCTTGATCCCCTTGGGCTTCCCCGTGGAACCACTGGTGTAGAGGATGAACAGCGGCGATTCCGAGTCCATCGGCACCGGATCGATCCCCTGCTTCACGCCCGCCACGAGATCGTGCCACCAGATGTCGCGGCCGGGCGTCATCTCGACCGGCTGCCCGGTCCGCTTCAGCACGACGACGTGCCGCACCGTCGTGGGCTCGTGCGTCGTCGAGGCGACGGCGGCGTCCACGTTCTTCTTCAGGGGCAGCTGCGCCCCCCGCCGCCAGCCGCCGTCGGCCGTGATCACGGCGACCGCCTTCGCATCCTGGTTGCGGTCGGCGATCGCCTCGCTCGAAAACCCGCCGAAGATGACCGAGTGCACCGCGCCGATCCGGGCGCAGGCGAGCATCGCGATCACGAGCTCGGGGGTCATCGGCATGTAGATGGAGACGACGTCGCCCGGGCGGATGCCGAGGCTCGCCAGCCCCGCGGCGAAGCGGGCCACCTGCTCCTGCAGCTCGCGGTAGGTGAGCACACGCCGCTCACCCATCGGCTCGCCGACCCACACGATCGCCGTCTTGTCGCCCCGGCCGAGCCCCACCTGCTGATCGACGCAGGCGGCCGACGCGTTCGTCCGCCCCCCGACGAACCAGCTGGCGAACGGCGGCTGCCAGTCGAGCACCTGCGAATAGGGGGCCATCCAGGGAAGCGTCTGGGCCCGGGCGCCCCAGAAGCCATCGGGGTCGGCCTTCGCCTCCTCGTAGAGCCTGCGGTACTCGTCGAGCGAGCCGATCCGCGCCTTCGCGGAAAAATCCGCGGGCGGCGGGAAGACGCGATCCTCCTGCATGACCGTCGCGAGCCGGCCGTCGGCCTTTTGTGGCGATGACATGGTATCCCCGTCGAGATGCCCGAAAGGGGACAGTATATCGCCCCTTCACCGCGTCTTCACCCGGGCCGTGCGAGCTTTCACGCGAGGATCTCGGTGACCACCCGCTGCGGCTCGACGCCCGTGAGCCGCTGGTCGAGGCCCTGGAACTTGAACGTGAACCGCTCGTGGTCGATCCCCATCAGGTGCAGGATCGTGGCGTTGAAGTCGTTCACGTGCACCGGGTTTTCCACCACGTTGTAGCTGAAGTCGTCGGTCTCCCCGAACGACACGCCCCCCTTCACCCCGCCGCCGGCCATCCACATGCAGAAGTTCCGCGGATGGTGGTCGCGGCCGTAGTTGTCGTTCGTGAGCGTGCCCTGCGAGTAGACCGTGCGGCCGAACTCGCCCCCCCAGACGACGAGCGTGTCGTCGAGCAGCCCGCGTTGCTTGAGATCGAGCACGAGCGCGGCCGTGGCCTGGTCGGTATCGAGACACTGGGCAGCGAGGTCCTGGGGCAGGTTTTTATGCTGGTCCCAGCCGCGGTGCAGGATCTGCACGGCCCGCACGCCTCGCTCGACGAGCCGCCGGGCCAGCAGCAGGCTGTGGGTGAACGAGCCGGGCTTCCGAACGTCGTCGCCGTACATCGCGAGCGTCGCCTCGGTTTCCCTGGAGATGTCGGTCAATTCCGGCACGCTTGCCTGCATCCGAAAGGCCATCTCGTACTGGGCGATCCGCGTCTGGATCTCCGGGTCGCCGTACCGCTCGAACCCGCGGGTGTTGAGCGCACGGAGCGTGTCGAGCGTGCGGCGGCGGTCGGCTCCCGTCACGCCTTCGGGATTCTGCAGATAGAGCACGGGATCGCCGGAGCCGCGGAGGGCCACCCCCGAAAACCTGCTCGGCAGATAGCCACTCGACCACATCCGCGTGAAGAGCGCCTGCAACGGATTGATGTCGGGCAGCGGCGTGAAGACCACGAATGCGGGGAGATCGTCGCTCTCGCTGCCGAGGCCGTAGGCGAGCCAGCTGCCGAGGCTCGCCTTGCCCGGGATCTCGCTGCCGGTCATCACGAACGTGCAGGCCGGATCGTGATTGATGGCGTTGGTGTGGACGGTCTTCACGAGGGCGATCTCGTCGACGATCTTCGCCGTGTGGGGCAGCAGCTCCGTGCAGATCCACCGGCCGCACTTGCCCACCTGCCCGAACTTGAACTTCGACGGCGCCACCGGAAAGCGGGCCTGGCCGCTCGTCATCGTGGTGAGCCGCTGCTCGCCGCGGACGCTCGGCGGGATGTCCTTGTCGAAGTAGTCGGCGAGCTTCGGCTTGTGGTCCCAGAGGTCGATCTGCGACGGTCCGCCGTTGAGATGGATGTAGATGACGCTCTTTGCCTTGGGGGCATGGTGCGGCAGCCCGTGCAGCGGCGGGTGAACGCGGCCGGGCCTGCTCGTCGCGGGGCCGTTCGCCGCCTCCGCACTCGACTCGAGCATCGACAGGGCCGCCGCCCCCACCCCCACGCCAGAGCCTCGCAGAAACGCGCGGCGGGCCATCGCGGCACGAAACGCCTCGTCCGTGGGATTTTTTCCGTGCATGGAGTCAGTTCCTCGTGAGGGCCTCGTCGAGATTCAGGATCGTGTTGGCCACGAGCGTCCAGGCCGCCAGCTCCGCCGGCTCGACGTGGGCCGGCGGCTTCGATTCGCCGATCTGCACGAGCTTCCCGGCGGCGGCCGCGTCGGCCTTGTATCGCCCCCGGTGCGCCGCGAGCGATTCGGCCACGATCCTGGCCTCGGCCGGCTCCGGGTCGCGGGCGAGCACGGTCCGGAAGAGCAAGCCGATGCGGCCGGCGTCGTCGACCTCGCTCGCGGCGAGCGAGCGGGCGGCGAGCGCCCGCGCCGCCTCGATGTGCTGCTCGTCGTTCATGAGCTGCAGCGCCTGGAGCGGGGTGTTGCTCCGCTCGCGGCGGCCGCAGAACTGCTCGCGGTTGGGCGCGTCGAAGTTCGACATGAAGGGGGGAGGGGCCGTCCGCTTGAGAAACGTGTAGAGGCTGCGGCGGTAGAGCGACTCGCCCGAGTCGCGGAAGTAGGTGCGCGTGTTCGATCCGGAGAACCCCACCGGCTCCCAGATGTTGTCGGGCTGGTAGGGCTTCACGCCGCGGCCGCCCATCTTCGGCACGAGCAGGCCCGACACGAAGAGCGACTGATCGCGGATCTGTTCGGCGTCGAGCCGGATCCGCGGGCCACGCGCCAAGAGCCTGTTCTCGGGATCGCGGGCGAGCTGCTCTGGCTGCACCACGCCCGATCGCCTGAACGCGTCGCTCGTCACGATCAGCCGCACGATCCTCCGCGTGTC
>DHLZ01000092.1:11426-12032 GCA_002405515.1 Planctomycetaceae bacterium UBA4655 | reverse complement strand
CCCGTGCCGAAGAACTGCTGCCAGAGCCGGTTGGCCGCCACGCGGGCCGTGAGCGGATGCTCCTTCGACACGAGCCAGTTCGCGAGGTCGAGCCGCGAGGGAGTCTGCCCATCCGGCACCGAAAGCGGCGGCAGGAAGGCGGGCGTGCCGCGAGTGACCTTTTCGCCGGGCTTGTCGTAGGCGCCGCGGAGCATCACGAAGCTCTCCCGCATCTTCGGCAGGTCGTTGAAGACGAGGCTCCAGGGAACGAGGTCGTCGATCCCGCTGCGGATCTTCGCGAGGACGTCGTAGTTGGCGGCGGCGGCGGCGAGTCTTTCCGGAGGGCTCGCCCAGACATGCGTCAGCCAATGCCGCTTCAGTCGGGCGACGTCGGCCTGGTCGGGCGTCTTCTCGGGGCCTTGCTGAACGATCGACCGCAGCGAGACAGGGATGTCTTGAAGCTCCCCATCCTGCTTCGACGACTTCTGCCTCCACCAGACGATGAACGAACCGGCCGGATCCATGGCGGCAGCGTCGGCCACCGAGACGCCGATCGAATCCCAGCGGGCGTGGCCTCGGGCCTGCGCGAGGCCCACTGCCGTGACCCGCGTGCCGGGCTGCAGTCCG
>DHLZ01000092.1:780-11234 GCA_002405515.1 Planctomycetaceae bacterium UBA4655 | reverse complement strand
GCCGTGGTCGGTCTTCCGCGTGTCGGCGAACGGGACGTCGGACCAGTCGCCCCAGACGACGCCGTGCTGCCACGACTTGCTCCGCAACTGCAGCATGACCCCGTCGGGCGGATCGGCGGGATCGAGCCAGACGTGGATGGCGAGTTCGCCCTTGTCCGGGATCGTGAAGGTCTGCCCGCCTGCGGTCGTCGCCACCTGCAAGGGTTCCGCGGCCACGATGTCGAGGCAACGTTTGCCCGCCTGCGCCGGCTCCGCGGCCGTGGCTTCGATCCAGCGGACCGTGCCTCCGGGGTTCGCCCGCACCACCGCCCCGTCCGGCCAGCCTTCGGCGAGCCAGAGCGTCTCCCGCCGGCCGGACGACGAGCCACCGTCGGCCGGATCGACGTAGCCCGCCTCGGCGATCGCCTCGTCGAGGGCCTTCTCGTACGGAGCCATGTCGCGGTCGATCGCGGCGATCAGCTGTTCCTGCCAAGGCGTCTTCAGCGGCAACGCGGGCGCCGTCCGCCGCGTATTGCCGTCGAAGCCGGGATCGGCCGCCGAATTGAAGAACGCATAGAGCGAATAAAACTCCTTGTGGGAGATCGGGTCGAACTTGTGGCTGTGGCAGACGGCGCACTGGCCGGTGAGCCCGAGCCAGGCGTTCGTCATCGTGGCGGTGCGATCGACGGCGTAGCGGAAGAGCAATTCTTCATTGATCGATCCTCCCTCGCTCGTCGTGACGTTGCACCGCGAGAAACCGGTGGCGATCTTCTGGTCGGCCGTCGCATTCGGCAGCAGGTCGCCGGCGAGCTGCCAGACCGTGAACTGGTCGAACGGGAGATTGTCGTTGAAGGCCTTCACCACCCAGTCGCGGTAGAGCCACATCTGCCGCTCGTTGTCGAGGTGGAGGCCGTGGGTGTCGGCGTAGCGGGCGTTGTCGAGCCAGTGACGTGCCATCTCCTCGCCGTGGTGCGGGCTCGCAAAAAGTTTCTCGACGAGCTCGGCATGGGCATCGGGGGATGCATCGGCGACGAACGCGGCCACCTGCTCCGGCGTGGGGGGCAGTCCCGTGAGGGCGAACGAGAGACGGCGGATGAGCGTGGGGCGGTCCGCCTCGGCGTTCACCGGCAGCTTGGCGACGGCGAGGGCGTCGCCGAGAAACCGGTCGATCGGGTTGGCGGCCTCGCCTGCCGGCACCTCCGGCCGCGTGATCGGCCGGTAGGACCAGTGCTTCTCATACGCCGCTCCCGCCTTGATCCACCGCGTGAGCAGCTCCTTCTGCTCGGCCGTGAGCGTCTTCTTCGAATGCGGCGGCGGCATGATCACGCCGGGATCGGCGGCGTTGATCCGGACGATCATTTCACTGGCCGCCGCGTCGCCGGCCACGATCGCCCGCATCCCGCTCGCGAGCCGGCGGGCTGCCTCCTCGGCCGAGTCGAGCCGCAGGCCCGCCTCCTGCTCTCCCGGCCCGTGGCAGGCGTAGCAGTTTTCGGAAAGGATCGGCCGGATGTCGCGGTTGAACCGAAGCGGCGGCTCGGCGGTTGCGGCCGGGCCCCACGCGACCACCCAGAGGACCGCCGACACGACGACACTCGATCGAATCCGGTGGCGGATGCTCTTCACGCGAGCACCTCCGTGATGACGCGGGCCCCCTCGACCCCCGTGAGCTTCGCATCGAGGCCCTGGAACTTCACGCTGAAGGCGTCGTGGCGGATGCCCAGCTGATGGAGCATCGTGGCATGGAGATCGTGGACGGTGCAAGCCTTCTCGACGACTTGGTAGCCGAGGTCGTCGGTCGCGCCGTGCACGAGGCCCCGCTTCACGCCCGCCCCGGCGAGCCACACGCTCATCGCCTTGTTGTGATGGTCGCGGCCGTCGCCCCCTTGTGACATCGGCGTGCGGCCGAACTCGCCTGCCCAGACCACGAGCGTCTCGTCGAGCATGCCCCGCTGCTTGAGGTCGGTGAGGAGGGCCATGCACGCCCGGTCGATTTCCAACGCCTTGAGCCGCACCCCCTCCTTCACGCCGCCATGGTGGTCCCAGTCCTTGTGGTAGAGCTGGATGAATCGCACGCCCCGCTCCGCGAGCCGCCGGGCGAGCAGGCAGTTGGAGGCGAACGATCCGTCGCCGGGCTGGCAGCCGTAGAGCTCGAGGGTTCGCCCGCTCTCCCCCTGCGTGTCGATCAGTTCCGGCACGCTCGCCTGCATCGCGAAGGCCATCTCGTACTGCGCGATCCGGGTCGCGATCTCCGGGTCGCCGGTGAGGGCGTCGTGCTGGGCGTTGAGCAGGTTGATGGCGCGGATGTCGGCCGCCTGCCGGTCGCGGCTGACCCCCTTGGGATTCGTGAGGTAGAGGACGGGATCCCCCTTCGAGCGAAGCTGCACGCCCTGGTACCTGCTCGGCAGGAAGCCGCTCGACCACTGCCGCGCGGCGATCGGCTGGTCCTGTCCCCCCTTGCCGAGCGACGTCAGCACCACGAACCCCGGCAGGTCGGCGGCATCGCTGCCGAGGCCGTAGGTCACCCAGGAGCCCATGCTCGGACGGCCCGCGATCTGGGAGCCCGTGTTCATGAACATGTGGGCCGGGTCGTGGTTGATGGCGTCGGTCGTCATCGAGCGGATGAGGCAGATGTCGCCGAGCACCGAGCCGATGTGGGGAAAGAGCCCGCAGATCTCGGTGCCGTTGGGCCCCATCGGCTGGAAGGGGTGCTGCGGCCCGAAGCAGACGAGCGGCTTGCCCTGGAGCTGCGCGAGCTGCTGACCCTTCGTCAGGCTCTCCGGCATCGGCTTGCCGTGCATGTCGGCGAGCTTCGGCTTGTGGTCGAACGTTTCGAGGTGCGACGGCCCTCCCGCCATCGTGAGCCAGATCACCCGCTTCGCCTTCTGGGGCAGCGGCGGCGGATCGAGCATGCCGCGGCCCGCGGCCGCACCGGCCAGCCGCGGGGCGACAAGCTCCGCCAGGGCCGCCGCCCCGAGGCCCTGGGATGCCTTGCCGAGGAACGCCCGCCGGGCCAACAGGGTGCGCAGCTGCTCCATGACCATGGTCAGTTCCTCGTGATGGTTTCGTGGAGGTTGAGAAGGACGCGGGCCACGTGCGTCCAGGCGGCCAGTTCCGCCCGGTCGAGCCCGTTGGGAATCGGCGCGAAGCCGGTCTTCAGCAACGCTTCCGCCGCCGCGGGCTCGGCCTTGTACGCCGCCAGCTGGTCGCGGTGGAGCGGCATGAGCGTTTCCGTCTCCTCGACGCGCGGCAGCCGCTGGACCGCCTGCCGGAAGGCCCAGGCGATCCGCTCCTCGGGCGAACCCGCGCACTCCTTCATGATCCGCGCCGCAAAGCACCGCGACGCCTCCACGTAGGTCGGGTCGTTGAGCAGCGCAAGCGCCTGCTGCGGGATGTTTGATCGGGTCCGCTCGGCGCAGCACTCCTCCCGGCTCGGTGCGTCGAAGGCGAGCAGGCTCGGATGGAGGAACGACCGCTGCCACCAGGTGTAGAGGCCGCGGCGATACTGCTTGTCGCCCACGTCGGTCGGATAGGCCCGCTTCGGGAAGTTGAGGTTCTCCCAGTAGCCGTCGGGCTGGTAGGGCTTCACGCTCGGACCGCCGACCGTGCGGACGAGAAGCCCCGACACGGCCAGCGCGTGGTCGCGGACGATCTCGGCATCGGCCCGCCATGCCGACTGCCTGGCAAGCAGCCTGTTGCGCGGGTCGGCGGCGAGGGCCGCGGGCGTCGCCACCGAAGACTGGCGGTAGGTCTGGCTCGAGACGATGGTGCGGATCATGTGCTTCATGTCCCACCTCGAATCCATGAACTCGCAGGCGAGCCAGTCGAGCAGTTCGGGGTTCGCCGGCGGCTCCCCCTGGGCGCCGAGATCGTCGAGCACCCGCGAGAGGCCCGTGCCGAAGAACTGCTTCCAAAGCCGGTTCATCACGACCCTGGCCGTGAGCGGGTTGTCGCGGGAGACGAGCCAGCGGGCGAGATCGAGCCGGTTCGGCTCACGGCCCTCGATCGCCGGCGCCGGCAGGTAGGACGGGAAGGCCGGCTTCACCACCTCGCCGCTCTCGTCCATCCAGTTGCCCCGCGGCAGGATGCGGACCACGCTCGGCGTGGCCTTCTTCACCGTCACCAGACACTTGGGCAGGTTGTTGGAGAAGCCGTTCCGGTCCTGCTCGGCCTTCGCGACGGCTGCGAACTCCGCCCGGAAAAGCTCCGGCGAAACCCGTTTCCGGAAATAGGTTTGGACCGCATTCCGCTCGCCACCGTCCCGGTCGGCGTCCTGCTTTTTCAGGACTTCCGCCACCTGGGAGGCCGTCTTCTTCTCGGCATCGCCGAACTCTGCATCGGGCTTCAGTTCGGGCAGCGTGATGTCGTAGGTGACGACGTCGCGCTCCCATTGCCTCTGGGCGGCCTTGAACTGGGGGAGAACCGCGTCGAGCTTCTGCTTCGCGGCGGCGAGGGCCGCATCGAGGTCGGCGAGCTTCTTCAGGTCGTCCGGAGCCGCCAAGACCATTCCGTCCTCCCGCCGGCCGATCGGCCGCTCGTCGATGTCGGCGAAGAACGCTGCGAGCGAGTAAAAGTCTCGCATCGTGAACGGGTCGAACTTGTGGTCGTGGCACTGGGAACAGCCGGTCGTCTGGCCCAGCCAGACCGCGCCCACGGCCCGTACCCGGTCGGTGAACATCCGCGCTTCGTAGTCCTTCGGCTGCGCGCCCCCCTCCTCGGTCGTGAGCAGCAGCCGGTTGAAGGCCGACGCCACCCGCGCCTCCTGATTCGCCTCGGGCAGGAGATCGCCGGCAAGCTGCTCGACGGTGAACCGGTCGAAGGGAATGTTCTCGTTGAACGCCCTGATCACCCAGTCGCGGTAGGGCCAGATGTTCCGCGGAATGTCGCTGTGGTAGCCGATCGTGTCGGCGAACCGCACGACGTCGAGCCAGCCGATCGCCATCCGCTCGCCGTAGTGCGGGCTGGCGAGCAGCCGCTCGACGAGCGTGCCGTAGGCGTCGGCCGACGGGTCGTTCACGAACGCATCCACCTCCTCCGGCGTCGGCGGCAGGCCGGTGAGGTCGAACGAGAGGCGGCGGATGAGCGTCCGCCGGTCGGCCTCCGCAGCGGGCGAAAGGCCCGCGTGTGTCAGCCGCAGCCGCACGAGATGGTCGATCGCATGCGTGCCCAGCGGCACGTCCGCCTTCACCGGCGGCTCGTAGGCCCAGTGCTTTTGATAGGCCGCCCCCTCCTCGATCCACCGCGAGAGCAGCTGCTTCTGACGGTCGGTGAGCGCCTTGTGCGCATGCGGCGGCGGCATCACCGCGTCGGGGTCCGTGGACCGGATCCGCTCGACGAGCGTGCTCGCGGCGGGCTTGCCCGGCGCGATCGCGCCGGCATCGATCGCCGCCTCCCGCACGTCGAGCCGCAGGTCGGCCTGGCGGTTGCTTCCGTCCGGCCCGTGGCAGGCGAAGCAGTTGTCGGAGAGGATCGGCCGGATGTCCCTGTTGAATTGCAGGGGGGCATCGGCGGCCGGACACGACACCATCCCGAACAGAAACGAAAGGCAGGCCGCACCGACGGTTTGAGCCGGTCTTGACATCGTTCGCGGCGACTTTGCCAGCGTGTCCATCGGGGCGTTCCTTTTCAGGTCGCCCGCTTCGCTAATTCCGTTCGTTGGGGCGGAATCGCGGACCAGGGAGGTCGATCGGCGGGTTGGTTGTCAGTATAGATATCGGTGGTTGGCATGCAAAAAAACAGGGAGATACCGCCATGGCACGCAACGAGACCCGCATGAAGGTCTGCTGCGTCTGCGGCCGTGACTTCGCCTGGCGGCGGAAATGGGCCGACTGCTGGGAGCAGGTGCGGTACTGCAGCGACCGCTGCCGGATGCGGAAACAACGTCGGCGGGGCGAGGGCACCGGCATGGAGTCCACCGCGTCATGAGATCCCTTTCCCGCAACGAAGTTCGCTCGATCGACCGGCGGGCGATCGATGAGTTCGGCATGGCCGGCGTCGTGCTCATGGAGAACGCGGGCCGCAACGCCGCGGCCGTGATCGACTCGCTCCGGCCGGGTGGTTTCGGCGCGGCCGTCCGCATCGTCTGCGGCAAGGGCAACAACGCGGGCGACGGCTTCGTGATCGCCCGGCATCTGGAGCTGCTCGGCCACGACGTGCGGATTCTGCTGGCCGCGAGCCCGCAGGAGCTGACGGGAGACGCCGCCGTGAATCACAGGATCGCCGAACGATCCGGCATCCCGATCGCCGACCTCTCGGCGGCGGATTCGAGCCGATGGAAGGACGCACTCGCCGAAGGCACGGCCTCGATGGCCGGAGGGGCTGCGGATGCCGCCCTCATACTCGTGGACGCCCTTCTTGGCACGGGCGCCCAGGGGCCGCCCCGCGGTCCGATCGCCACGGCGATCGCGGCGATCAACGACTCCCGCGCCGCCTCGCCCCGAACGAGGGTGGTCGCCATCGACCTCCCCTCCGGGCTCGACTGCGACACGGGTGCTGCGGCCGGCGAGTGCGTGCGAGCCGACGTGACCGTGACGTTCGTCGCCCGCAAGCGGGGCTTCGACGCCAAGGCCGCGAAGGCGTTCATCGGAACCGTCCACGTCGTCGGCATTGGCGCGCCCAGAAAGCTCCTCGCCGAGTTTGAGTAGTTGCAGCGTTGGCGCTACGGCGTCGGCTCGGCCGTGACGAGGGAGTCGATCGGGTTCTCGACGAGGACGAGCCCGCGGAAGCGGACCTCCTGCGGCACCGAGTTCGAGTGGAGCTGCAGGCCGATCGGCCCCTCCGCGCACAGTTCCGGCTTCGGGTCGGTCCAGTCGAGGACCTCCTTGCCGTTGACCGCCAGGCGGATCCGGCTGCCGATCGCGAGGATCTCCATCGTGTTCCAGTCGTGCTGTCGCCCCTCGGCGGCCGCCTTGGCACGGCCCTGCTGGTCGCCAGAAAGACTGTTGCGACGGAACAGGTCCCAGAGGCCCCAGCCCGACGGAAACATGACGAGATGGCCCTGATAGCTCGACGCCTCGCCATCCTTCTCGAACTTCCTGCCCCAGATGGCGACTCCCGAATGCATCTCGCTCGTCACGAGCTTCCCCTCGAAGAGGAGCCGGAAGTTGCGGTAGGGCTTCTTGGTGAGCAGGTAGGTGCTCACCTTCGGCGCATTCTCCTTCGAGTTCTTCGCGACGATCTCGCCCCCTTCGATCGACCAGTAGTCCATGTTTCCTTCCCAGCCATCGAAGTCGCGGCCGTTGAAGAGGTCGACCGCGCGGGCCCGCTCTTCGGCGGGGAGCTTGACGCGGTGCGACCAGTCGGACGCGGCGGCGACCTCGCCGGCCGAGAGCGCGAGCCCGGCCGCGGGCGACCCGTCGTCCCGCAGCTTTCCGGCCGCCCAGAGCGTGCCCTTCGTGACCAGGTCGAGGAACTCGGGCAGTTCGACCGTCTGGGTGTAGTGGCCGATCGTCGTGCCGAAGACCCGCGTCTTGCCGTACTCGTTCGTCCACGCCACCGTCTGCATGGCGTTGCGCTCACGGCTCATCGCCTCAGCGAGCGGCTTCGCCGTCTCGAAGAGCTTGTCGCAGAAGTAAAGCTCCTCCTTCGGCAGGTTCCAGGCCTTCGGCAGCCCCTTCACGATCGGGTGGTCCGCGACGATGTGGGCGGTGTATTCGTAGTGGGCGCCGTGCCCCGGCGACTTGATGCCGCAAAGCTTGAACCAATCGTCGTTGCCCGCGCGGTAGCAGTGCATCGCGCAGTGCATCATCACGGCCGGCGTTCCCTTCTCGTGCTCCGCGACGATCTTCTTGAGAAACTCCGGATCCTTGACGTTGGCGAAGCACTCGTTGTGGAACACGACGTCGAAGCCCTTCGACCAGTCGGGCTTCTCGTAGATCGAAACCTTGTGGTCGGTGGTCGACCCGCCCTCGTGGATCACCGTCGTCCTGATCCGCGCCCGGGACGCCAGGCCCTTCGCGATGACCGCCTTCTGCCCCTCGTAGTCGTGGCAGCAGCCGCCGGTGATGTAGAGCACCTCGAGGGGTTTTTCCTCCCCGGCCCGCGCCGGGGATCCGCCGAACGACGCGAAGAGGGCCGCGGTCGCCGCGACCATGAAGGGGGAGAGGCGACCGAGCGGAGTTGTCGCGTGACGCATGGTGATCTCCAAGGGCGGTGCGATGCCGTGGACCGTTCCTGCGGCCCACGCCGCGGACCATCGTACGAAATCGCAGAAGCCACGCCATGCCGGCGGGAACAGCCTGGCGAGCCAAGGGGCTCTCCGGCCCGGCCGTCGGGCCACCCCTTGCCCGACGGCTTTGGCACCCCTATTTTTGAAGGATCAAAAAACTTTTTTTGAGGCCTAAAAATGATTGCCCACGCCCGACATTTCCACGGTTTCACGCTCGTCGAACTTCTCGTCGTGATCGCCGTCGTGGGCACGCTCGTCGGGCTGCTGCTGCCGGCGGTGCAGTCGGCCCGCGAGTCTTCCCGCCGCTCCGCCTGCGGCAACAACCTCCGTCAGATCGCCATCGGCGTGATCGCGCACGAGACGGCGAAGCGGAAATTTCCGGCGGGGTATGTCAGCGGTCCGGCTGGTGCCCCAGACCCGCACACCCGCGACCGTGCGCCGGGCACAGGCTGGGGGCTGCTCATCGCTCCGTTCCTCGAGGAGGGGGCCTTCGCGTCTCGTTACCGCGCCGATCTCGGCATCGCCCACGCGGACAATCGAGATGTCGTCGCGGCGTCGCCGGCCGTCTTCCGCTGCCCGTCCGACGGCGGCCCGCGAGAGGCCTTCGAGCCGCTCGTCGAGTCGGGCTCACCGCATCCCTCGGCCGCGTTGCTCGGCCGCTCGAGCTACGTCGGCAACGCGGGCCAACGGGAGCCGTGGTCCGAACCGCTCGACACCTGGGAAGGTGTGGCGAACGGGCCACTCTATCGGAACTCCTGGCTGACGAACGCGAGAATCGTCGACGGCGCATCGAAGACCGTCTTTCTCGGCGAGCACACCTCGAGGCTCTCGCAAAAGGCGTGGGCCGGGACGATCCCGGGCGCCTGGTCACACCCTGGCGGCGGCATCCGCGGAATCGCGGCCACCGAGCCCGACGCCGCCGCCACGCTTCTGCTCGCCCACAGCGGGCCCACCCCGAGCGAGCCGGGCGTCGTTCATCCTCCGAACGATCCGGTCGCCCACGTCTGCCAGATGTATTCCGACCATGCGGTAGGGTGCAACGTGGCCCTGGGGGATGCGGCGGTACGGTTCGTCGGCGATTCGATCGATCGCGAGATCTGGGCGGCGTTGTCGAGCTGCGACGGGAAAGAGCCGATTCCCGGCGGCTCCTACTGACGCCGGCCCGCCGGACGGAACGTCAGTACCAGATCCCGGCGCGGACCATGAACGTGTCGGCGGGATGGTAGTCGGCCGTGTCGGTCACGTAGTACTCGACGAGCCGGCCGGTCACCCAGCCCCCTTCCACCCGCCAGCTGATCCCGAGATCGGCGGGCCGCCTCTCCCAGCCGGCGATGAGCCGGTAATCGTGGTAGACGACGACGTCGTCGGCGCCACCGTCCCGCCGCACGGCCCATTGGTTGCCGCCGAATTCGCCCGCCAGGTAGAGCCATTGGCTCGCGCGGGAGGTTTCGGAGATTCGCCAGGCGAATCGCGGCCGCGGAAACAGGATCTCGTGCCGCTGCGAATCGGTCGGCGTCCAGAGGAGGCCGCCGGCCGGCAGGATGTTGACGTCGTAGCGGTCGAGGTAGATCACGCCCGCGACGACGCGGAGGTTCTCCGTCCATTCGTAGGCCCCGAAGCCGTGGCCGGTGATGCGGAAGGCCTGCGAGGTGTCGTTGACGAAGTCGCTGTACCAGCCGGGGGCGACCGCGAGGTCGATACCGAACTTCTCACCGATTTTCCGCATCCACCGCGCCTGGACCCACGCGTCGTAGAGCTGGGCCGGCAGCCCGGGGTCGCTCGGACCGGCCGCCTCGTCGACGAACGCCGTGCCGAACCCCGCGGTCACCAGCAGCGGCGACTGCACTGTCGGCGCGGGCATGCCGATCGTGGCGCTCGACTCGAGCACCGTGAGACCGAGGCCGTTCGAACCGAGCCGGGGCAGTTCGGTCGCCGTGAAGATGAGCGACTGGAGGGCCCCGGGCTTCGCGCCCGGCGGCAGCTTGCGACCCGTCGGCGGCTCGAACTCCTGCCGCGGCTGCCCCGGCGGGGCGACGTCGTCGGGCAGGAGCGGCTCCGTGAGATCCTGCGGGTCGGCAAAGCCCGCCAGCCGGAACTTCGGGAGCATCGACGTGAAGCCGCCGCGTTCCCAAGGGGCATCCACGCCGGCGCTTGCCGGTGGCACCGCGGGCAGCGGCGAAATCTCATCCGCCGCCGCAGTCGCGACGAACAGGGCGACGAGGATCGTGGCCACGCGTGTCAGCGAAGAACGTGAGGGGCTGCCCGTGAGGGGCTGCCCGTGTCCCCGAGACGGCGTAGCTGACCAGCGCAG
>DHLZ01000092.1:0-590 GCA_002405515.1 Planctomycetaceae bacterium UBA4655 | reverse complement strand
GGATACGGGCAGCCCCGAACCCCCCGGCAACGATGCAGGGTCCATCGGGCGGGGTCCTAGTAGGCGAGCCCAAGCCGGAGCATGAGCGTGTTGTCGAGGTCCACGATCTGCGGCGGGCCGTTCACGTAGAAGAGCTGCCGGTAGAAGACGTAGCCCACCTCGAAGTGTCCGGAGAGGCCGGTCTGCGTCTGCGGGATCATCTCCGCGCCCAGCGTGACGCGAATGTCGTTGTAGTCGAAGGGCGTGATCGCGCCGCCGAGCGAGTCGGAGTGGCGGAACGTCCAGGCGCCGCCGCCGTATTCGCCGGCGAGGTATCCCCAGACCGAGCGGTTCCGCCAGTTGCCGATCCGACGGGTCGCCCGCGGCGCCGGGAAGAAGATGTCGTAGCGGGAGTCGGCATTGGGGGTCCACGTGAGACCGATGGCAGGCAGGAGCTTCACCTGGTTGCGGTCGAGGTAGATGATGCAGGCCTTGCCCTGCATCGTGGTCGTGAGGTTGCGCGTGCCGATGGCACGGCCCATGATCCGCCAGCTGTCGAGCACGAAGACATCCCAGTAGGTGAAGACGCCGACCCGCAGACGCAGCACGGC
>DHLZ01000153.1:5599-6704 GCA_002405515.1 Planctomycetaceae bacterium UBA4655 | reverse complement strand
GAGGAGCCTCAGGTGTATCCTCACCGTATCGAAGACGCGTCCGCTCCCCCGGCGGCAATGCGGCGTCATGCAAGCCTGCCCGCAACGTCAGCCGGGCGGGGTCATCGCCGAGAGGATCTCGGCGAGCGGAACGGTGACGAAAGACGACGCGAAGTCGCTCATCGAGTAGGGGATGACCACGAGGTCGCCGTGGAGCATCGCCCCACAGCAGTAGACGACGTTGGGCACGTAGCCGGCCCGCTCGTTGTCGTTCGGCGAGAGGAGCGGCTCGGCGAGCCGGCCGATCACCCGCGCCGGATCGGCAAGATCGAGCAGGACCGCGCCGATCGCATACTGCCGCACGGGGCCGACCCCGTGGGTGAGGACGAGCCAGCCGGCGGGCGTCTCGAGCGGCGAGCCGCAGTTGCCGATCTGCACGAATTCCCAGGGCTGCGTCGGCCGGAGAATGAGCCGTCGCGAGTGCCAGAAGTGGAGCATGTCCGACTCCATGAGAAACATGTTCTCGCCGTCCTGCCGCGAGAGCATCGCGTAGCCGCCGTTGATTCTCCTGGGAAACAGCGCCATCCCCTTGTTGGCAATGACCGGCCCGTTGAGCGTGCTGATCCGAAACCGCAGGAAGTCGTCGGTCTCGAGCAGCTGGGGGAGCACCACGCTTCCGTCGAAGGCGGTGTAGGTCGCGTAGTAGTGGACCGACCCGTCGTCCTCGACGAACCGGACGAACCGGGCATCCTCGATGCCGTTGGTCTCCGCGGGGGAGTAGGGGAAGATCACCCGCTCGGACATGTCCGACGCGGGGTCGCACTCGATCTCGTAGTTGGCCTTGGCGACCGCCGTGATCGCGGCCGCGAGCGGCTCGCGGAGCGATCGCTTCG
Organism: Planctomycetaceae bacterium UBA4655; assembly: GCA_002405515.1. Classification (GTDB taxonomy): domain Bacteria; phylum Planctomycetota; class Planctomycetia; order Pirellulales; family UBA1268; genus UBA4655. The sequence goes on along the minus strand of DHLZ01000153.1, from coordinate 5,832 downwards.
TCCGATCCGCCCGCGAGGCCCGCACGAGCGCGGCGTGAAGGGCGGCGAGCGTGAAGTGGCCGCCGAGACCGTCGAACACGGCGTCGACGTAGGGGCCCGCGATGCCGAGCTCGTCGAGCTTCCGCAGGAAGAGGGCCTTGTCGTAGTCGCTGTTGGCCACCGCGGTCGGCGCGGTGACGGTGTCGCGAGGCGGCACCATCGAGACGTTTCCCGCGGAATCGACCAGCCCCTCG
>DHLZ01000153.1:0-5407 GCA_002405515.1 Planctomycetaceae bacterium UBA4655 | reverse complement strand
CCGGCCGGGATTCCCGACTGGTCTGGGGCGGCGACGATCGACGGATTGAAGAGCGCCGCGCTTTCGAGGGCGTACTCCTGCGTGAAGTAGGAGCCGATGAGCATGCGGCGACGCTCCGGCACGGGCCGGTCGGTGAGCACGTGATGCCGCACCGCCTCGAAACGCTCCAGGAAAAACGCCGTGAGCCTGCGATGGCGACCGTGAAACTCCGACAGCACCGCCTCGAGCAGCTGGCCCACCCGCTCGTCGGAAAGCTCCATCACCCGGGCCACGATCTTCATCGCACGGTCCGCGGTCGGCGGCTCGAACGGCCGGTAGAGCACCCGCCTGTTGTTGGGCTTCAGGAGAATGTCGGAGCGGTTCACCGGCATGGCGCACGATCCTCGGACGACCGTGATCGCAGGCCCTGCTGGGAACGCTCCTCCCCGGAGTCCGGTGACGCCGTGGCGGCCGCGAACGGCATCAGGGCGGCCATTGACGCCAGGGAGGCGAGCGTCGACTCGGCCCCCTGGTTCTCGTTGGTGCGATCGATCAGGAGTCCGTCACGGCAGCCGCCGCTCGCCGGGTCGGCCAGCGCGAGGCCAAGGATGTTGTGGCCGCGAAACCATTCGAAGGCGACCCACGCCCGCCGCCGCCACTCCTCGTCGCCGGTGGCGCGAAACGCGTCGAGGCAGGCGACGACCATCGTGTGGGCCTCGATCGGCTGCTGGTCGAAGGCGGCCATGACGCCACCCCGCGGAAAGAAGCCCCGGCAGCCGACCGGGGAGAACCGGCCATGGGGGGACTGCTGGATCCGATAGAGCCAGTCGAGGCTTGCCAGGCCGACGCGAACCGGCTCGTCGTCGCCGATGAGCCCGCCAGAGAGGATCAGCGCCTGGCAGAGCCTCGCGTTCTCGTAGGCGACGACGTCTTCAAACCAGCACCACTCTGCGGTCGCGGTGTCTCTATGGAGCGCGAGCAGCCGGCTTGTCAGGTCGCGGCAGGTCACGAGAGCGAGTCGATCTCCCTCGAACCGCCGCATCGCTTCGACGATGCCGACGATCCCGACCGCCCACGCCCGCGGGCTCGTCGTGGCGGCGATCGCCCGAAGCACCGCCGGAAAGAGCCCGCTCGCCCAGCGGGCAAGCGGCGGCCAGGGGGACGCCCCGATGCACACCCCGAGCGCCGCCGCGGCACGGCCGAGGGTGTCGTCGGAGCCGCCGCGGTCGAGCCAGTGGCGGTCATACGACAGGAAATTCCGAAACCGGCCGGTCGTCGGCTCGAACGCATGCTCCAGAAACGCCGCGTAGATCCCGGCGGTCCGCCTGGTCTCACGGGCTTCGACGCCGAGCCGCGCGAGCCTCACCACCAGTTCGAGCGCCCGGGCGTTGTCGTCGGTGCAATACCCCTCGGACCGCCGCGGGATGTCGTACGAGGCGTGCTGGAGCAGCCCGGTCGGATCGGTCAGCCGCCCGAGATGATCGAGCACGATCCTCGGCAGCGGCTGCCGGGGCAGCCGCGTCGGCGGTGCGGCGGTCGGCCGCGTCGGTGCGAGCGTCATGCTCGCTCTCGCACGTTGAAACGCTTCGGTGTAGCGGTCGGCCACGCGGCTCCAGGCCATGTCGCGGCCGAGAAGACGGGCTTTCGCCTGCATCGCCCGGCGGGCCTCGTCGTCGGCGAAGAGGTCGAGGATCGCCCGCTCGATCGCGACGTGATCCCGAAAGGGCACGAGCAGGCCGCCGCCCTCCCCGAGCAGCTCGCGGGCATGCCAGTAGGGCGTGGAGACGACCGCCTTGCCGCAGCCGAAGGCGTAGGCGAGCGTGCCGGAGGTGATCTGGTCCTCGTTGAGATAGGGCGTCACGTAGACGTCGGCCGCGCCCAGGAAGGCAAGCAGCTCCGGCAGTTCGAGGTAGCGATCGTGGAAGACCACGTGGCCCGCGACGCCGAGCGCGTCGGCGAGCCGCAGCAGACCGTCGCGGTAGGGGTCGCCATCCGGGCCGAGCAGGTGGGGATGCGTGGCGCCGACGACGAGATATCTCGCCTCCGGATGGCTCGCGACGATGGCCGGCATTGCCCGGATCACGTGCTCGATTCCCTTGTTCGGCGACAGGAGGCCGAAGGTGAGGATCAGGCGGGCGTCGGCGAGCCCCATCCGTGCCTTGTGCGGCGACGCATCGACGAGATCGGCATCGGGAATGCCGTGGGGGATCACGTCGATTCGCCCATCGTCCACGCCGTAGAGCTCCCGCAGCAGCGATCGGCCCCGCTCGGTCATCACGGCGATCCGGGACGAAAGATGGAGGATCTCTCCGAGGATCCGCCGCTGGGGCGCGGATGGCCTCGCGAGCACCGTGTGGAGCGTCGTGTGAACCGGCGGCTGCAGCTCCCGAAGCAGCTCGATTACGTGGCCGCCGGCCTCTCCCCCGAAGATGCCGTACTCGTGCTGAAGCGACACGACATCCACGTTGGACACGTTGAGAAAGTCGGCGAGTTGCCGGAACGATTCGAGCCGGTCATCGGCGCACTCGAACCGCACCTCGGCGGGGTAGGCGTGTCGGCGGCCGCGGTCGTTCATCGCCGCGACGAGGCATTCCGCGGATGAATTCGCCGCGGCGACGGCCGTCCGCAGGTCGTGCGTGAACGTCGCAATCCCGCACCGCCGCGGGACGTAGTTGCCGATGAAGGCGATCCGGTTCAAGGGGGGATGCACGATGCGTGGCTCCTGCTGGTGGCTCGTGGTCACGGCGAACGAACGGCGACGACGGGCGGGCCGTCGGGTCGCGGGGCATGGCGGGAAGGCATGCCTGCCACTTCCGTCAGAGGCTTCGACGGCAGGGCCGCGAAGCGGGACGGATGAGCGAGGGCCCCACAGGGCCCGGAGTTCGTGCTCGGCCGGATTTTACGCAGCGAACGCGGTCGAGTCGAAAAACGCGGTTGCCCCGCGGCCGCGGGCATGGTAGGGTCTTTGAAAATCGAACCTTTCGATGATGGCAGTCGCCCGCCCGGCTTTGGCCGCGGATGTCGCTGCCGCGATCGCATCTACCCAGTTCGACTCCACTCGCCTCTAGCATGTGGGGTCGGCCGGATCCGAACATGACGGGCTTCGGCCCGCAGACCTTCGGGCTTACGCCCGGTTCGGACCGGAAAACGCTCTCTGGGCGGGCCGTGATCCATCGCCCGATTCGTCGTGTTGCCGCGGGGCGGACACGCCATTTTTTCCCCCGCGAAAATTGTCCGAGGAACCATTGGAATCCCATGCACGCTGACACTCTTTCCACATTCGAAGACCTCGGCCTTTCCGCTCCGCTGCTGCGAGCGGTCGCGGCCGAGGGCTATTCCACACCCACCCCGATCCAGGCCAAGGCCGTGCCGCACGTGCTCGCCGGCCGCGACCTGTTCGGCTGCGCTCAGACGGGCACCGGCAAGACGGCGGCCTTCGCGCTGCCGATCATCGAGCGGCTGCTCGCGAGCCCGAAGCCGCGGTCGCCGCGGCGGTGCCGCGTGCTCGTGCTCGCCCCCACCCGCGAACTCGCAGGCCAGATCCACCAGAGCTTCGTCGCCTACGGCAGGCATGCGGGCCTGAAGGCCGCGGTGATCTACGGCGGCGTCGGTCAGCGTCCGCAGGCCAATGCCATGATGCACGGCGTGGACGTGCTCGTCGCCACGCCGGGCCGGCTGCTCGACCTCGTTGGGCAGCGTCTCGTGGATATCCGCTCGAGCGAGGTGCTCGTGCTCGACGAGGCCGATCGGATGCTCGACATGGGCTTCATCCACGACATGCGGAAGATCGTCGCGATGCTCCCGCGTGACCGCCAGACGCTGCTTTTTTCCGCGACGCTGCCGGCGGAGGTCCGGGAGCTTGCCGAATCGATGCTTCGCGAGCCGCTCGAGGTGAAGACCACGCCGCAGGCGACCTCGGCCGAGACGGTCAGCCAGTCGGTCTGGTTCGTCGAGAAGAAGGAGAAGAAGAGCCTGCTCGTGCGGCTGCTGCAGGATGGAGGGATGTCGCGGGTGATCGTGTTTGCGAGAACGAAGCACGGCGCCGACAAGCTCCACCGCGATCTCGACAAGGCGGGCATTCCCGCCGCGGCGATCCACGGCAACAAGTCGCAGAACCAGCGGGAGCGGGCGCTTGCGGCCTTCAAGTCGCCAAGGCCGCCGGTGCTCGTGGCGACCGACATCGCCGCCCGCGGCATCGATGTGGACGACGTGTCGCACGTGGTGAACTACGAGCTGCCGCACGAGCCCGAGACCTACGTCCACCGCATCGGCCGGACGGGCAGGGCGGGGCAGACGGGCGAGGCCGTGAGCCTCTGCGACCGCGAGGAACTGCCCCGGCTGCGGGCGATCGAGCGGCTCATCCGCCGCGAGATCTCGGCACAGAACGAGGCTCCGGCGGAGTCGCGGTCGGAGTCGCAAACCGAGTCACGGAACACTGGCGGCCAGCCCCGCCCGTCGTCGCACGAGCGGCCGCCCCAGCGGCGTTCGCGGCGAAACGGCCAGCGTGGAGGCCGGCCGCAGGGACACGGCCGACAGGACGACAGGCGGCAGGGAGACCACTCGAGCCGTCGGAGCGATGCCCGTCCGGTCGCCGCGGCAGCCTCGGCGGAGCAGGGCCGGGCCCCGGCTCCCGTCGAGCGGAAGCAGCCGAAGAAGTACCGCCGGGCGCTCTGATCCAGGAGTCAACGGCGATGGCAACCGCTGCGGCAAATTCAGGGTTGGCGAATTCGCGGTCTTTGTACGACCGGCTCGGCGGCGAGGCGGGCGTCGAGAAGCTGCTCGTGAGCTTCTATTCGCTCGTCCTCGCCGACGCGGAGCTCAAGCCGTTCTTCGCCAAGTCGTCGATGGAGAAGCTGCTGCGAATGCAGCGGGAACTCTTCGGCGCGGCGCTCGGCGGGCCTCACGTCTATTCGGGTGCGGATCTCGCGAAAGTGCATGCCGGCCGCGGGATCACGCCCCGCCACTTCCACCTCTTTCGGCAGCACCTGCTCACGACGCTCCAGGAGAGCGGGGTCGATGCCGACGACATCCGCGAGGTGGTTCGCGAGATCACGAAGTATCAGAAGGACGTCGTGGTGAAGTGAGGCCTCTCGCTCCGATCTCCCCGAGCACGATGTTGTTGACCGTCGTTCTCACATGACTGACTGGCACCCCTTTCACACGGAAGCCCGAGGCGCGAGCCGAGAGGGGCGTCAGGGTCGAGCGAAGAGCCGGGCGGTTTCGCAAAACAGCGTTCATTCTGAGCTTTGTGAGTGACTCGACGCCGCCTTTCCGCGCATCGCCAACTTCCCTCTCGGCTTGCGCCTCGGGCTTCCGTGAAAGTCAGCAGGCCGAGTTGCCCGCAGAACAATGTCAACTACTCGATGCTCCCGGTAGAAAGAGAAGCCGAACCGAGCGATGGACCAGCTGGTCTGGCACTACCTCATCG
>DHLZ01000185.1:7243-8987 GCA_002405515.1 Planctomycetaceae bacterium UBA4655 | reverse complement strand
ACTTGATGCTCCCGGTAGTATCTCTGCTTGACTCCGCACGGGAGGGAAATCAGCTCCCGTCCCCGATTTCTTCCTCATGAAAATCGTCCACATCACCGCCGGCGCCGGTGGGCGGATCTGCGGATCCTGTCTCCACGACAACGCCCTCGTGCGGTCGCTCCGTGACCGCGGGCTCGACGCGATGCTCGTGCCGGCCTACGTGCCCACCACGACCGACGAGGAGAACGTGGCCGAGCGGCGGATCGTGCTCGGGGGCGTGAACGTCTGGCTCCAGGAGCATCTGGCGGTCTTCCGCCACACGCCGGCCTGGCTCGACCGCCTGCTCGACTCCCGTGGGCTGCTCGAATGGCTTTCACGCCGGACCGGTTCGACGCGACCGTCGGATCTCGGGCCGCTCACCGTCTCGAGCCTCGAGGGGGAGCGGGGCCACCAGCACAAGGAACTGGAGAAGCTCGCACGGTGGCTCGCCGACGAGCTGAAGCCCGACATCGTGCACCTCTCGAACGTGCTCCTCTCGGGGCTCGCCGGCCGCGTGAAGCGAGCGACCGGCGCGGGGATCGTCTGCACGCTCTCCGGCGAGGATCTCTTCATTGGCCAGCTCCCCGAGCCGCACCGCTCGCGGGCCGGGGCCCTGCTCGCCGAGAACGCCAAGTCGATCGACCGGTTCGTCGCGCTCAACGAGTTCTACGCGGGCTTCATGGCGTCGAAGCTGGCCGTTTCGAGTGAGCGGATCGCCGTCGTGCCCCACGGCGTCGACATGGAATTGTTTTCGATGGCGCCGCCCGATCTTTCGCGGCGGCGGAAGGACCGCTGCGGACGGTTCGTCGTCGGCTTCCTCGCGAGGGCCTGCCCGGAGAAGGGGCTGCACCTGCTCGTCGAGGCGGTCGGCCGACTTGCGGCGGAAGGCCGTGATGTCGAACTGCTCGCCGCGGGGGCGACCGTGGATGCGGAGCGACGCTATGTCTCCGGATGCCTCGAGCGTGCCAGGCTGCTGGGCGTGGCCGATCGCTTCCGCTGGCTCGGCCAGGTGGACCTGCGGGCCAAGGTCGAGCTGCTGGGGGCGATCGACGTGTTCGCGATGCCGGCCACGCATCCCGAGGCAAAGGGCATCCCCGTGCTCGAGGCGTTCGCGGCCGGCGTGCCGGTGGTTGCGGCCGACGCGGGAACCCTGCCGGAATACGTTCGACCGGACGGTGCCAACGGCGGCACGGGGCTGCTTCATCGTCCGGGAGACGCCGCCGACCTCGCCCGCATGCTTGCTGCGGTGCAGGACGACGTCTCCCTGGCCTCATCGCTCGGACGCGAAGGATTCACGAGAGCCCGCGAACGCTTCAGCCGCAGCCGCATGGCCGAGGGGCATGCCGACCTCTATGCCGCGATGGGGGCCGCTGTTCTCAGTTAGCCTTCAGCCTGCCGGGAACTTCAGCCTGCCGGGAACTTCAGCCTGCCGGGAACTTCAGCTCGTGGGCGAGGCTCTCGAGGAACGTTCGCGCCCGCCCATACTCGCCGGCGGCATACTTCGACGCCCGCGACTTGAGCGCGACCAGGAACTCGTCCACGGTGCCCTGGATCTGGGAATATTCCTGGTAGTCCATGCTCCCGCCGGTGGCCGCCCGCCGTGCGAACATCGAGTCGAGCTTCTCCCGGTAGGGATCGAAGGGTTTGTCGGTGAGCACGACCGGGTACTGGATGTGGCCGGTGACAGGATCGAGTTCGGTGGACTGGAGCCGTGGCGGCGCCGCCA
>DHLZ01000185.1:6789-7033 GCA_002405515.1 Planctomycetaceae bacterium UBA4655 | reverse complement strand
CGGTACTCGCGGTTCATCTTCCGGTTTTCGAAGTAGGTCTCGGTCCACTTCTTCCGGTTGTCGTACTCCATCGACTTGACTTGCTGCCAGTTTTTCGCCGCCTCGGAATTCTCGAGGTTCTGGTAGCCCTGGGCCCGCATCATCTCCGACATGCCGTAGGCGGCGGCCTGTTCGGCCGTCGAGGCATACCCGCCCCGATTGAAGCCCATGCCCCACTGGCCGAAGGCGACGGCCGACGCGAGGC
>DHLZ01000185.1:6001-6637 GCA_002405515.1 Planctomycetaceae bacterium UBA4655 | reverse complement strand
CGTGGCGGCGGTGACCGCCGAAAATACCGCGAGGGCAACGGGATTCGCGGCACACCTGCGGGGCCGGGGGACCGGATTCGATCGTTTGGCAGCCATGCGACTTCCGTTGGTGGGAGGCTCTGGACAACGTTCCATGCAGTATACTTTTGCACGTCGATCGGCATCCAGCGAACCGATTTTCTGCTTTTCGACCGGGGCATTCCTACTCCAGGGACATCCAAACCATGCGTGGACACGCTTCGATGCACCCATTCTGGCTGACGCGGCTTTCCACGCGTTGGAACCTCCTGACCGTCTTGCTGGGCGGATGCATCGCGATCGCGGCGTTGCCGTTCGGCGGGTGCAGCCGCAAGCCGGCGGCTCCGGCGGACGGCACAGTTTCGGCCGGGCCGGCCGGGCCGGCCGGGGCGGCCGGGTCGGCCGGGGCGGGCGGGGCGGGCGGCGTGATCGCCACGATCGATTCGATCGGCACGCTCGGTTCGAAGGGGAAAGAGTCGCTCCAGACCCTGCTCGATGCGCTCGACGACCCAAAACCGGCCGTCCGCTGGCACGCGGCGCGATCGATCGGCCTGGTCGGCGAGGCCGCCGTCGCCGCCATCCCGAAGCTCGTCGCCGCGCTCTCCGACACCGACCCGA
>DHLZ01000185.1:0-5841 GCA_002405515.1 Planctomycetaceae bacterium UBA4655 | reverse complement strand
CGTCGTCACGCAGGCCGCCGCGGCGATGGGACGGATCCGAGCGGATGACCAGCGGCCGCCGTCGGCGATCGACGCCGAGACCACCAAGCTCTACGCCTCGACCGTTGAGCCTCTCGCCGACTGCATCGTCCACAAGGACCCCCGCGTTCGCCGGGCCGCGATCCGCAGCCTGCAGGCGATCCACACCGACCAGGAAAAACTCGTCGAGATCGCAAGCACGCTGCTCGCCGACGAGGACCCGTCGGTGGTGTTCCCCGCGCTTCACTCGCTGGCCGACATGGGCGAGAAGACGGTGCCGTTCCTCATGAAGTCGCTCGAACACCCGAAGGCCCGGTACTGGGCGACGCTGGCGCTGGCGGAGATCGGGCCGGCCGCCGCCGCGGCCGTGCCGAAGCTCACGGCCCTGGCCGCCAAGGAGGAACTGGACGTGCGGCTGCAGGCGATCATGGCGCTGGCGGCGATCGGCGAGCCGGCTTCCGCAGCCGTCGACACGCTGATCGGCATCACCCGCTCGACCGATGCCGAAGACCGAGTGCTCCACCCGGCCTCGGTCTACGCGATCGGCAAGATACGCTCCGAGAAGGGCTTCGCGGCCGTCGAGCCGATGCTGAAATCGGAGAACGAAGTGTTGTCGGCCGCGGCGTCGTGGGCGAGGGCTCGCATCCATCCCGACGATGAGGCGGTCGTCGCCGATGCGGTCGGCCGGCTGCAGAAGGCGCTCGGATCGCCGGATGCCACGATCCGACAGGGCGCGGTGTCGGGACTGTCCGAGCTCGTCAGCGACCTGCCGGCCGGTGCGGGCAGGCCGCTCGCGGAACGGTTCGTCACGCTCTTCGAAGATCCCGATCCCGATGTCCGTCGATCGAGTGCCGTCGCCCTCGTGCGGCTCGGTGCGGATGCCGTCGGGCCGGTGACGGCGGCGCTCGCCGATGCCAAGCGGCGGGCCGTCGCGTTCGAGGTTCTGGCGGAACTGGGCCCCATCGCCAAGCCGGCGCTCGCGAAACTGGTCGAGTCGCTCGGCGACGCGAACCCCGCCGTCCGCAGCGACGCCGCGTTCGCCATCGCCGGCCTCGGAGCGGAGGCCGCCGACGCCGTGCCGGCGCTCCTCGAGCGGCTCGAGAAGGAGGCCGAACTCTCGGCGACCGCGGGCGACGGCGGCGACGACGGGATCGACGTCGAGGAACGGGCGGCCCGCGCCCCTCTCCTCACCGTGGCCTACGCGCTCGGCAGCATCGGCAAGGCCGCGAAGCCGGCCGCGGAGACGCTTCACCGGCTCGTGGACAGCACCGACCCCTTCGCGGCCACCGTCGCGGCCTGGGCGGGGCTCAAGATCGAGCCGGATCGCAAAGACCTCTACGCGAAGGCGGTTCCCCTGCTCAACAAGGCGCTCAAGTCGGATCGAGACCTCGCACGGCTCGAGGCCGCGACGGCGCTCGGCGACATCGGCCTGGGGGCGTCGGATTCGATCGCCTTGCTCGAGATGGTGGCCGAGGACGACCCCGTGGCCGCCGTTCGTGAGGCCGCCGAGCAGGCGATCGTACGGATACGCGGCGGCCGCTGAGGCCGAGTGGCCGAATCCTGGACGGCGGTCAGGCCCGTTCGATCCCTCCGCCTCTGACGGCTGTGCGACTCCCGCGGGACGAAACTGAAGGGACGGTGGCCCTTTGTCCGACCAAGAACGGGCGGGGAATGATCGGCCTGTCGGCGGTCCTCCGCGAGCGAGCGGCACTGAGGTGTCGTGGCCGAGGAGTCGGGACAGAGGGAGAAACAAGGGGTGGGGGCCATGGTCCGTCCGATCGGCTTCGTGAAACGTCTGTGGCTGCTCTACCGCTCGAAGCCTGCCGGTGAGCGGTCGATCCTGGCTGCGATTCGAGGCATTCCCGCCCGACCGGACGGATCGATCCGGATCATGGAAGTGGGGCTCGGGACGATCCGCCGCGCGGAGCGGGTGCTTCGGCTCGCGGCATCCCGGAAGGATCGTCCGAACGTTCATTACGTAGGCCTGGATCGGTTCGAGGGGAGACTGCCCTCCGATCCGCCGGGCGTGACACTCAAGCAGGCGCACCAATCCCTGGGGAAGCTCGCGCGGGTGCAGCTCGTCCCGGGGAACGTTGACTCGTCGCTTTCGAGGCTCTGCAACCACCTCGGCACGTTCGACCTCGTGATCGTCTCCCGCGACGCCGATCCGAGGCATCTCGAGCGGATCTGGTTCTTCATCCAGCGTCTCGTGACGCCGGCGACGCTCGTCTTCGTGGAGCCCTCGTCGTCGGGGGCTGCCTGGGAGAAGATCGGGAAGGCACGCGTGGACGAACTGGCCGTGCGAACCGTCGGCCGCCGCGTCGCCTGACGGGGGTGGGGCCGGCTCCGGCGGCGTCTTGTCGGGCGATTTTGTCTGGTACAGTGGAGGCATGAACCACCCTCCGCGAACGCTTCTCGACAAGATCTGGGACGAGCACCTCGTCGCCTCGCCCGCCGGGGAACAGCCGATCCTCTACATCGACCTCCACCTCGTGCACGAGGTGACGAGCCCCCAGGCCTTCGAGGGGCTCCGCCTGGCCGGCCGCCGGGTCCACCGTCCGGAGCGGACCTTCGCGACGCCCGACCACAACGTGCCGACCACGGACCGCAGACTGCCGATCGCCGACGCGATCTCGAAGCAGCAGATCGACACGCTGCGGGCCAACTGCCGCGAGTTCGGCGTGCGGCTCTTCGATCTCGGCGACGCGGACCAGGGGATCGTCCACGTGATCGGTCCGGAACTCGGCCTGACGCAGCCCGGGATGACGATCGTCTGCGGCGACAGCCACACCGCGACGCACGGGGCGCTCGGGGCCCTCGCCTTCGGCATCGGCACGAGCGAAGTCGAGCACGTTCTCGCCACGCAGACGCTCCGGCAGTCGAAGCCGAAGTCGCTCGAGGTCCGCGTGGACGGCTCGCTCGCCCCAGGCGTCACGGCGAAGGATCTCGTGCTCCATCTCATCGGGCGGCTCTCCACCGAGGGGGGCACCGGTCACGTCATCGAGTACACGGGCGATTGCATCCGCGGGCTCTCGATGGAAGAGCGGATGACCGTCTGCAACATGTCGATCGAGGCCGGGGCCCGCGCCGGGATGATCGCGCCCGACCAGGTCACCTTCGACTACCTGCGGGGCCGCGACCACTCCCCGAAGGATTTCGAGAAGGCGGTCGAGCGATGGAGCCGCCTGCCGAGCGATCCCGGAGCCGTCTACGATCGCGTGGAAATCTTTCGTGGATCGGACGTCACCCCGCAGGTCACCTGGGGCACCAATCCCGCCCAGGTGGTCGGCATCGACGGCGCCGTGCCCGATCCCGCCACCTTTGCCGATGCGTCGGACCGGGAGAGCGGCCGGCGTTCGCTCGACTACATGGCGCTCTCGGCCGGCACACGGATCACCGACATTCCCATCGACCGCGTCTTCATCGGTTCGTGCACCAACAGCCGCATCGAGGACCTCCGCGCCGCCGCCCGCGTGGCCCGCGGCCACAAGGTCGCCGCGAGCGTTCGGGCGATGGTCGTGCCGGGGAGCGGCCGCGTGAAGCGGCAGGCGGAGGCCGAGGGGCTCGACCGCATCTTCCGCGAGGCCGGGTTCGAATGGCGGGAGGCCGGCTGCAGCATGTGCCTCGGCATGAATCCCGACACGCTCGCCCCGGGCGAGCGATGCGCCTCGACGAGCAACCGCAACTTCGAGGGCCGGCAGGGAAAGGGAGGCCGCACCCACCTCGTCTCCCCCGCCATGGCCGCGGCCGCCGCCGTCACCGGTCGCTTCACGGACATCCGCGGCTGGCGATACCTCGACTGATTCGTCCGCCGTTTTTCTAACCCGGTGCCTTTGCACGCCGCATTTTCGACTGCAGTCCGACCACGACCGCCAGGAGCCCGACCGATTCATGGAACCGTTCGTCACCCACAGCGGCCTCGTCGCCCCGCTCGACCGTGCCAACGTCGACACGGACCAGATCATCCCGAAGCAGTTTCTCAAGCGGATCGAGCGGACGGGGTTCGGCCAGTTTCTCTTCTTCGATTGGCGGTTCCTCGCCGATGGCTCGCCCGACCCCGCGTTCGAGCTCAACAAGCCGGAGCGAAAGGGTGCGAGCGTGCTCCTCGCCCGCAGGAATTTCGGCTGCGGCTCCAGTCGCGAACACGCCCCTTGGGCGCTCGCCGACTACGGGTTCCGTGTCGTGATCGCACCGACCTTCGCCGACATCTTCTTCAACAACTGCTTCCAGAACGGGATGCTTCCGATTCGGCTCGACGAGGCGGACGTCGATGAGCTCTTCCGGCGGGCCGCCGTGGGACCCTACCGCCTCACGGCCGACCTCGATCGAAGCGAACTCCGCGACGACCGGGGGTTCTCGCGGCCGATCGCCATCGACCCGTTCCGCCGAACCTGCCTCATGAAGGGGCTCGACAACATCGGCCTGACGCTCGCCCACGCTTCGGCGATCGACACGTGGGAGTCGGCCCACGGCATGGCCCCGTCTTCGTGGCAGGCACGATGAAACTGGCCGCTCGAACGGCGTTCTTCGTGCCGCTCGCCATGGCCGCGGTGGCGTGCGGGTCGATGGCGTGCTGGGCGATCGCGGCACGGGCGGCCGATCCCGCCGCCGCCCCCGCGGTCATCGCGACCCAGAAGACAAAGGTGACGACGATCGTGGACGACCTGCCGCGGGTCGGGGCGATCGCGGTGAAGCCGACCGGGCAGGCCATTCTCATGATCGACGGCGGCTCGAACGCGATCGAGATGATCGATCCGTCGGAGCCGACGCGGCGGCAGCGGGTCGTGGGGCCTTTTGGCGGAGGGGAGCGTCCTCTCGCCGTCGCCTGCGTCGATTCGATCACGTGTGCCGTCGTGACGCGGTCGGGCCGCGACTGGACGATCAAGACCTACCGGCTTCCGGCCCCGGGCACGGGCACGGCCGTCGATTCCGCGAGCAGCCTCCAGTCGATTCCGCTGGGACAGGCCCTGGCGGAAGAGGATGCCGCCGTGGGCGTCGCCGTGAGCCCGTCGCGATCCTGGATCGTGGTGGCCGGTCTGCCGGCTCCCATGCCGCCCGTGATCCGGGGGGCGATCGCCGCAGCGAGGATCGGCGGCATGAGCACCCGCAACTGCCCGAAAGCGGGCGACGGAAAACAGTCGGAGGGCGGGGCGGACCTGGCCGCCGTTGTCGCCATCAGCCCGGGCGATGAACTCGTGCTCTTCGAGCGTTCGGATGCCGGGGCGGCGACCCTCCGATTGACGATGTACTCCACGGTCGGAACCCTGCGGCTGTTGTCGCTCGACTCCGGCCTGCCGAGCGTGCGGGCCGCGGCGTACGGCAAGGAGACGCTCTGGGTCCTGGCCGGGGAAGCGAAAGACGAGCAGCTTCCCGAAGGCCTCTGGCGGCTCGATGCGGCGATGCAGGATCGTCGGCAGGCGGTTCGCCCGGTGTGCGTCGCCCGGCTCGCGTCGCCTCTCGCGGTGGCCCCCCTCTCCGGCGGCCGGCTGCTCGTCGTGCATGGCGACCAACGGCGCACCGTCTCGATCGTGGAGCCGGCCCCGTGATACTTTTCGGAGCAACCAATCGTTGACACTTTCCGCAGGCGAACAGGTGCCCACTACGGAAGCCCGAGGCGCGAGTTTCCCTGTAGGCGAACAGGTGCCCACTACGGAAGCCCGAGGCGCAAGTTTCCCTGTAGGCGAACAGGTGCCCACTACGGAAGCCCGAGGCGCAAGCCGAGAGGGGAGGTGATGATGCGGAGAAAGGCGGCGTCGAGTCACTCAAAAACGCTCGGAATGGGAGCTGTTTTGCCAAATCACCCGGCTCTTTGTGCGGCCCTGA